>CADCNT010000005.1 GCA_902802905.1 uncultured Erysipelotrichaceae bacterium
CCTGCTCCCACCTACTTAGGCTTAGCCATTAACCCAAGAAACATAACAATATTTTACTTGAGCAAAAGAAAAACCCTATATTTAGGGTAAAAAAAAGCCGCCGCAATGGACGACTTAATTTACATTGATTTAGCCCTAGACTTAGGACTTCTTCACATGCTTCGACTAATGCTTTACGAGGAAAGTCATTTTTAGCCAACTGAGGCAAATCGCGACTGTCCTGCTACAACTTTCAATTAGTCAGCAACGTATGGGAGAAGAGCCATGAATCTTGCATTTTTAATTGCAACAGCTAATTCTCTTTGATGCTTTGCACATGTACCGGTGGTTCTACGTGGAGAAATTTTTCCATTAGAAGCAATAAACATTTTTAATGTTTCAACATCTTTGTAATCGATGTGGGTAATGTTATTTTTCTTAAAGTAACAGACTTTTTTGTGTGGTCTAACTTTTTTAAATGCCATTTTAATTTATCTTCCTTTCTTAGAATGGGAGATCGTCATCTGCTAGTTCAAACTTGTCAGTAGCGTTATTATCATCTTCTGAAGCTGGAGTTACATCATCAAATGGTGGAATTTCCATTTCTTCATTTGCGACTGGTTCATCTCTTCTTTCTAAGAATTGAACTGAATCGCAGATAACTTCAAGGACACTGCCCTTGCTACCGTCTTGACGGTTGAAACTTCTTTGATTGAGGCGACCTTCGACTCCTACTAATAAACCCTTACGGGCGAATTTGCAGACTGTGTCAGCGCGTTGCTCATTTAAGACAACACATGGGATAAAGCTTGTTGATTTTTCTTTACCTAGGTTGTCGATAGCAAGCGTGAACACTGCAACAGAGTTTCCTCTTAATTCTGGGTCTCTAGTTAAGCGACCCACCAAAACTACACGATTAATCATGATTAATCCTCCTACTTATGATCTACAACAATGAGATGACGTAAGACACTTGGGTTAATACGGACTTTACGGTTGAATTCGTTAATTGCAATGTTGTCCATGCTAACTTTAAGTACAACATAGTAGCCTTTGGTTTGATCTTTGATTTCATAAGCGAGATCACGTAAGCCCATGGATTCATCAGTGTTTTCCACTTTGCCTCCATTGTCAGTGATAATCTTAGCGAGTTTATCCATGACTTCTTTACGGGTTGCTTCATCTAAGTCGGCTCTTAAAATGTACATAATTTCGTATTTGCGCATTTTCTTTTCCTCCTCTATGGTCTAGTGGCTGTTATCATAGTAACAGCAGAGTGTGCTAACTTTTTAGCATATGTATTATACATATCGCCCCTATGCTTGTAAAGAAACAAATGTCCTACCCCTCTTTTTCAATATTTACACCCTATAAATGGCGAAAATAGGACGTTATATTGACAAAGCCTGATACTTGGTTTACTTTATAAATAGGTTTGAGCCCTATCCCTTACGGGTTGGGCCTTTTATTATGCTGACCAGGCAACATAACAAAACGAGAATGATTATGAAGTCCATATCATCTCCTCCTTTCATTTAACTCTTAGACTCATCCGTGGATAAGATAAGACCGTAAGTAAACCAAGAAAGAAGATCCTTAACTAACATCCAAGGATGCTAGACAGCGTCCATAAAAAGTGCCTCTATATAATAAAGAGGCGATTTTTTTCAAAATTTTGACTTCGATTTTTATAAATTATCTATTATTAACTATGTTAATAAAAAAATCTCAGTTTCCTGAGATTATTGTTTAACTTTAATATCGGTAGAACTTGGAATGTTAATTCCTTTTTCTCTAAACGCTAGAAGGACTCTTTCTGGGATTTGATAGTATAGTGGCCAATAGTCTTCTACCTTTGTCCAATATCTTAGTCTAAGATTAACGGAATACGCTCCTAAGCTTTCAACATACACCATTGTCTTTTCGGGATGGATAATCACCTTATCATCTTTGATTACATTAAGTAATGTTTCTTTTGCTAAGGCTATATCAGTGTCATAAGCAACACCGACATCAAAGTCACAGCGTCTTTCTCCTAAGACAGTGAAATTAGTGATAACTGCACTTGTCATGTTCTTGTTAGGAACAATAACTCTCTGACCTTTAAATGTTTTTAAGTAGGTGACAAAGAAATGCACTCTTTCAACTTCTCCTTCACATTCACCAAAGCTATTTTTAACTAGGATATAATCACCGGTTCTAATACTCTTTTGATTGATAATAAGTAAACCAGAGAAGAAAGATCCAATTAAATCTTGCAAAGCAAGACCTAACGCTACTGCGATGGCGGAAGTAATACCAGCAACACCAGATAAATTAAGCTTCAAGACGTAGGCAACAACAAAAGCTACACCAATCCATAAAAGGATTTTGATTACTTCAATAGCCAAGTATTTAGCGGAAGCATCAATATCTGGCCCACGCTTAATTCTAAAAGCTTTCTTTAGTGCAAGGCCAATCAATTTAATGAATAGCCAAGATACAACGATAATTCCGATCGCTATTGCAATACGAGTTAAATAATTTAGACCATTAGTATCAGGTAGCCAAAAGAAATCTGCAAATTTTTTCCAGAAATCTAACCAACCTTGATATGCATCTAATACAACTCTATTCATAGCGTGCCTATTCTATCACATTAACTCCACTTATTAAAGTGGGGTTTTCCTTATTATTTGGACAATGTTGATGTAAAATATATCCAGTTTATGAATGTTAAGAAATACGTAGATAGTTTACCTGTTACCAACAAACACACTATTGCGATTACCGGAGCGACATCTGGTATCGGCAAAGCGCTTTTTTATCATTTAATAAACAAAGATGTAGATATCATTCTTTTAGTTAGGAATTTAAATAAAGGCAATGCTTTAAAAAATGAATTCCCAAATAAAAAGATTGACGTAATTGAATATGACCAATCTTCTTTTAAGAAAATTGAAAAGGCTTGTGATGAGTTAGCGAATAAATATCCTAAGTTAGACACTATTGTTTTAGATGCCGGAAATCTTGGTGAAAAGGCACCAACTGAAGATGGTTATCCCGGTACAATCGGAGTTAACTATTTTGGTGTTAGACATTTTATTGACTACATTTCACCAAAATTAAAAGGCAATGTTCGCTTTGTAATTCAAGGCTCAATTGTGGGAGGCCTAAAACCAAAAAAGAATGCCTCTCTGCTTGATATTCATCTAAAAATGTTTGATCAATACAATCTTTCAAAAATATATTTGGAAGCTTATTTTTATAAACTATTTACCGAGAAGCATTATGCAAATATTGAATATGTTTTAACTGAACCAGGCATTAGCGGCACAAACATAATAAGAAATATGAACGGCTTTATTAGATTTAATGGTAAATGGTTCTTAAAACTATTCTTCCACTCTCCTAAAAAAGCATCTTTAACTTTATTAACTGGGGTAAGTGATATAGCAAAAAATGGAGATTACATTGTTCCTAGAGGATTATTCACTATGGGTGGGTATCCTAAAATAAAAGAATTCCCTTCTAAAAGAAGAAGAGAGTATTTGTTTGAAAAAGAAAAGTCTCCAAACTAATTATTGGAGACCTCTTTTTAATGATAGATATTAATAGTTTTTAGCTTGTCTTTCAAAGTAGCTCTTTGGATGTTTGCAAGTTGGGCAAAGTTCTGGAGCTTCTTTTCCAACATGGATATGGCCACAGTTACGGCATTTCCAAATAACAACATCATCACTAACAAAGACTTTGTCGGATTTCACTTTTTCAAGTAAAGCAAGATATCTTTCTTCGTGTTCTTTTTCAATCTTACCAACTAATTCAAATTTAATTGCGATTTCTGTAAATCCTTCTTCTCTTGCGACCGCTGCCATTTCTTTATACATATCGGTCCATTCAAAGTTTTCACCTGCAGCAGCGTCTGCTAAGTTTTCAGCTGTTGTAGGGACTTGGCCACCATGTAAATACTTGAACCATAATTCAGCATGTTCTTTTTCGTTTTCAGCTGTCTCTAAGAAGATTGCTGCGATTTGTTCAAAACCTTCTTTTTTAGCTTTAGAAGCATAATAGGTGTATTTGTTTCTAGCTTGACTCTCGCCAGCAAAAGCGGCTTGTAAGTTTTTCTCAGTACGACTACCTTTTAATTCCATAAATTATTTCTCCTTGTTTCTATTATAAATGGTATTTGGTCCTTCTTCTCTAATAAATATTTCTTTTACATTTTGTGGTCCATATTTTTCAGACATTTTTTCTAAGACCTTGTCTAAGTATTTGCTAGGTATAAACGCAATAACTGAACCAGCGAATCCACCACCATTGATTTTCACTGCTCCATTATTGTTAGTTGCTTTTAACAATAAGTCACAAGCTTCAAGAGGAGAACCTTCATATTGTTTCTCCACCATCATGTTCTTTAAATTTTTAGTGGATGATTCTCTGGATTCATTAATCATTTGTAAGAACTTTTCTTGGTCGTTATTTCTAATCGCTTCAAAAGCTTTCTTTACTCTTTCGTTTTCTTCATAGAAATGAACCGCTCTTGAATAAACCAATGGATCCAATTCATTTTTGTGTGATTCTAATTCTTCTAGAGAACCTTCAATTAAATATTGATGTCCACAAATTCTAGCGGCTTCTAGCATGTCACTTGGAATAGAAGAATATAAATCACTTAATGAAGAATGATCTCCACCAGTGTTGATAAGAACAAAATGCAAATCTTTAAACGGGAATTCAATTTGTTTAACTTCTGGATTATCGATATCCTTGAAATCTATTTCCACAACTTCACCGTAGCCAACGCCAATTTGGTCTAAAAGACCACTCTTCTTGCCAAAGAAAACATTCTCAGCGTATTTGCCGGCTTTGCAAAGTTCAATTTTGCTAATCTTTCCGTCGTTAAATAGCACATTAAAAATGTGACCCACTAATAATTCAAAGGCTGCAGAAGAAGAAACGCCTGCTCCTTTAAAAATGGAAGATTCGCTATATGCATTAAATCCACCAATTTTATAACCGTGTTCTTTTAAATAAGAAGCAACGCCTCTAATCAATCCTTTTGATGTAGCGTATTCAACTGGTCTAGGTTCTAAATCAGATAAATCCAGTTCATCTGGATCAAATCTTAATGACTGGAAGTTTACTTCTTTCGAATCATTTTTGCTGACCGCCGCAATTATTTGTAAATCGCATGCGCTAGCTAAACACAAACCATGATTATGGTCTGTATGATTACCCAAGATTTCAAATCTTCCACCACAAGAAAATAAATAATCAGGTTCTTTTGCGTATAAAGAAGTAAAAGAATTCCTTATATCCACTATGTTTTTATCCGTTTCCATAATTACATTAATTTCCTTCCTTCTGAAAATGCTTGTCCAACCTTCTCACCAACCACGTAATAACCATGGTTAAATGGGTCATAGGCAATAATCCTCATTTTAGCCAAATTAATTTTACCATTTTCATCAAAATATTTATCATCAACTAATAGCCTTTTTATGTTTCCAATAATTCCATAGTCTTCTTTGAAACATTCAAGTGTACATTCCATTGAATAAGGGAAGTCATCAAGTATAGGTGCATCAACTATGTCGCTTTTATGAGCACGCCAATGAGTCTTTTCAAATTTATCTTTAACATTTTTAGCAGACACCATTCCAACATAGTCAGCAGCAACCATATTATCAACATTAGCAAGGGAAACACTAAACGCTTTTCTCTTTCTAATGTTTTCAGTTGTTCTATGGCTATCGGATATGTTTAGCTCAATTTGATTTGTGTCAAATGGGGTGCCCCAAGCAGCATTCATAACATCAATTGTGCCATCATCATTGTAGGTTGCTATCATAATAACTGGCAATGGAAATATAGCTGGACAAATTTTCATTTCTTTTTTCATTATTTTTCTCCCTCTAATTCTTTAATGAAATCAAATAATCTATTACACGCGTCTTCAATATTCTTTCTTTGTGTTGCAATGTTTAATCGAATAAAATTATCACCATTTTCTCCATAGTTCTTACCAGGAGCAACTATTAAACCAGTTTTGTTCTTAAGCCTAGAAGCAAATTCAACTGATTTAAGCTTATAATAGGAAATGTCAATCCACAGAAGATAAGTGTAATGTATTGGAATAATTTTTAGATTTGGCAGAAATTTATTGAAAAATTTGTGCAAAAACTCCAAATTTTCACATAAATATTCATTTAATTCTACAACATATTGCTTTCCATGAGTGAAGGCAGCAACGACGGGATCTACTGCGAAATAATTAGGCTCGCCTATATCCTCTTTATATAATGCATTTTGAACAGTTTGTCTTAATAATTCATCTTTTATAACAAGAGAAGAAGTTTGTAATCCCGCAATGTTGAAGATCTTGGTTGGAGATATTAATAGGATGATGTTTTTATAAGTTGAGTATTCGCTATGAAATATAGAAACATATTTTGATTTGTTATAGTCAATATCGCAGTGAATTTCATCACTTATTAAATACACATTATTCTTTTTACATAGGTTAATTATTCTGTTAATCTCTTCTAATGAAAATCCTCTGCCAACCGGATTATGTGGATTGCAAAAAATAAAAGCTTTTGTCTTCTTATCTAAAATTGTTTTTTCGAATTTGTCCCAATCAATTTTGTATTCATTATCCCTATAAATTAATTCGCATTCTTTGAGAACCAGCCCGTTGTTTTTAATACAGTTATAAAAGACATTGTAAATTGGTGTGAACATTACGACTTGATCATTTTCTTTTAATAAATGCTTAAGAACTGTATCGATAGAGCCAACTACAGAAGATGAAAATAGAAACCAATTTCTATCTAAAGACAAGTTATGTCTTTCTTTCCACCAACGAACATAGGCTTCAAAATATTCTTTTGGAGTATCAATATAACCATAACAATCTAATTCACTTCGCTTTTTAATTGCTTCTTTTATTTCTGGAAGCACTTCAAAATCCATATCAGCGATGTTTAAAGGTAATTCACTATCTTTAACATTCCATCTGAAGCTATAAGTTACTCTTCTATCTATGGTTTTATCAAAATTATATTTTTTCACCAATGATAATCTCCGTTTTTGTTGTGTCTATTTTATCATTTTCAAGAATTAGTTGCCTGACACCTTTAACCACTATTCTTCCGCTAAAAGGATTTTTAATTGAATCAACTACAGAGTTAATTCTCGCATCAATGTTAGAACAGAATTCAAAACATAAGTCAGAGTTGTTCAATTCACATTCAGCCATTTTAAGGTTGTTAATATAACAAAGTCCTTGATGAGAAACTATCTTGCAGTTGATCAAAGTTACATTTTTGCTATTCCATCCTAGATATTCACCATTAATAACACAATTAATTAGTGTTACATTCTCACAATTCCAAAAGGCATCTTTGCTATTTAGGATTGAATCTCTTATAACAATATTTTTACCGCCATCAAAAGCATAGTTACCATCTAATTTTAAATTATCCATTTCTACATCTTGACTATTCATACCAAAATAATCGCCATTAGCGGTTACATCTCTACCTTTTACTTTATTACTGGTCCAAAGGGTTTCTTGAGCGTTAGGTATTTTAACATTTACTAAAGTAATATCTTCACATCTTCTAAATTGTTTTGGTGCATGGATATTGCAATCAATTACTTCAATATGCTTTGTGTACCATACTCCACTTCTCGCGGTTTCAAACCAAGTGACATTATGGCATTTAATATTTTCACAATACCAAAGCGGATATTTCCATTTGAATTCACATAATTGGAGTTCAATATTCTTTGATTCTTTAAGAGGAGATTCTCCATCCATAAAAGTACATCCGTTCACAAATAAATCGGACGACATAAATAGCGGTCTTTCCCCTTTAAAAATCATTGAATTAATATATTTCATATATTATTTGTTTTGAATTAACTTATCTAAATAGGAAATGAGCTCATCAACTCCACATCCATCTTTAGCGCACACTTTAAAGATCTTTGCTTCCTTATTTCTCATGTGGATATATTCTTCACATTTGGCAAAGTCAAAATCGAAAATATCTGCAGTATCAATTTTAGTAATAACAGCGATTTTAGATACTTGGAACATTAATGGATATTTAAGTGGCTTATCATGTCCTTCAGGAACCGATAGAAGCATCATGTTTATATTACTTCCTGTATCAAATTCTGCTGGACATACAAGATTTCCAACATTTTCTAATATAACAAGATCTAAATCATCAACACCAAATTGGTTTAAAGCATCATCCACCATTTGAGCGGTTAAGTGACATGCCCCAGATGTATGTACTTGTATTGTTTTAACGCCAGTTAATTTAGCTATCTTTTCAGCATCAACTTCTCCATCGATATCAGCTTCTAAAACGCCGATACGATATCTATTCTTTAAAACATTAATAACTTTAGTTAAAAGAGTGGTTTTCCCACTTCCAGGCGATGCCATAACATTAATGAAATAAATACCTTTTTCATTAAGCTTTTTTCTTAGCTCATCAGCCTTTTTATTATTCTCAATTAAAATATCTTCTTTTACTTTGACAACCGAGTATTCCATCAAACAAAAACCTCAACGCAAATATAATACTATATTTATATTCGTTTTGCTTAATATTTACTGATGCTTGGTTTACTTTATAGATGTAGGTGGGGCTTAACCTTTTGGGCTAGGCCCTTTTATTATGCTAATCAGGCAACATAGCAAAACAAGAAAGAAGATCCTTAACTAACATCCAAGGATGCTAGACTAAGAGCAAGAACACTCTTTTTAACCAGCATCTATAAAAAGTGCCTCTATATAATAAAGAGGCGATTTTTTCTTAAATTTGCTAAAAACTTTTAGAGATTGGTACTTATTTCTTTATTAAAGAAATAAAAATTTATTTGTATTTTTAGATACTGTAAAACTTAGTTTTAATATTAGTAAACTTAGATATAATGTTGTTATGAGTGAAGTGAGAACAATTCTCTTGAATCGTTCTGCCTATGCGGATAATGATCAAGAAGCTGATGCTCTTAGAGAATACTTGAAAGACCATCAAACTTTTTTAGTGAATGTAATGTCTTCTCCAGGAAGTGGAAAGACCACAACTCTTACTAAATTAATCAATATCCTAAAGTCAGAATTTAAAATTGGAGTTATGGAAGCTGACATTGATAGCGATGTCGACGCTATTTCGATTGCTAAGAACACCGGCGTTAGTTCTATTCAGCTACACACTAATGGAATGTGTCATCTTGATGCAGGTATGACAAAAACCGGTTTAGATGGAATAAATTTTCATGATTACGACTTAATATTCTTAGAAAACGTTGGAAATCTTGTATGTCCAGCAGAATTTGATACAGGTGCGTCCATGGATATGGTAATATTAAGCGTGCCGGAGGGCGATGACAAACCAATCAAATACCCATTAGTGTTCGAAAAGTCAAAACTCGTTCTCATTAATAAGATTGACGCTCTTCCATATTTTGACTTTGATATGGGAAAGGTCACAAAAAACATTCGTTATAGAAATAAAAATTCAACAATTATTCCTATCAGTGCCAAAACAGGCGAGAATATGGAAAAAGTTGCTGACTACTTTAGAAAAATAATTGCAGAGTGGAGGAAATAATTAATGCCAGAAAAATGCAAAAAACCAGAAGTAACTTCTAAATATGAAGGCGAGAAAGATTTTAAAAAGGAATACGCTAAACTTGGAAAAAAGATTACTGACGTTGTCCCACACAAATTGTTCGGTGTTAAAAACACTGATCCAGAATATTGGGGATTAAGAGAAGTATTATCTGAAGAACAAGTCAAATTCCTTTTAAAACTTAAACAAAGAAAATGGTACAGTCTTGAACAACTCATCAAAATGAACAAGGAATTAACTCCTGTAGATGTTCAAAGACTTTTAGACGAGCTCTCTTATATTGGTTTTATCGAATATGATTACGGTGATAACTATGCAGATGAACATCCAATCGAAGATGCACCAAAAATTAAGAGATATCGTTTATCTTATTTCGTCCCAGGTTCTGCCGAATTGATGAACTCCTCTGTTGACAGAATTGCCAAAAACCCTGCAGTAGCTAACTTCTTTGAAAGAATGACATTCATTCCTTTAGCAGGTATCACGGAAATGATTATGGAAGGTGGTAATGGTATTGGCATGCACACCATTCCAGTTGAAAAAGCCATTGAAGGTGAACCAACATCTGTCTCAGTCGAACATATTTCCCACTGGTTAAAGAAATATGAAGGCCATATCTCTGCTGGTATTTGTTCCTGTAGAGCTAGTAGAGCTATATTAGGTGATGGTTGTATCGATGATGTCGATGATTGGTGTATCCAATTAGGTGATATGGCGGATTACACAGTTGAAACAAAACGTGCTCACTACATCACTAAAGAAGAGGCTTTAAGAATCTTAGAATTATCTGAGAAGAATGGTTTCGTTCACCAAATCACTAACATTGATGGCAAAGACCATATCTTTGATATTTGTAACTGTGATGTCAAAATCTGTAATGCTTTAAGAACATCCATGTTATTTAACACACCAAACTTATCAAGAAGCGCATATACCGCTAAAGTCACCACCACCAACTGTGTAGCTTGTGGTCAATGTGTTGCAAACTGTCCTTCAGGTGCAGTTAAGTTAGGTCAAAAATTATGTAAGGGCGATGGTAAAGAACAAGAATATCCAATTCAACCATTACCAGACAAAATCAAATGGGGTAAATATGCTTGGGATGAAAACTATCGCGACACAATGAGAAAGAGCGATACATACCCAACCGGTACTGCTCCATGTAAGACCGCATGTCCTGCTCACGTTCCAGTTCAAGGTTATTTAAAAATGGCTCATGAAGGACGTTATAAAGAAGCTTTAGCGTTAATCAAAACTCAAAACCCATTCCCAGCAGTTTGTGGCCGTGTTTGTAATAAACGCTGTGAAGATGAATGTACTCGTGGTGAAATTGATAGAGCCGTCTCTATTGACGCTGTTAAGAAGTTCGTCGCTGACTTAGATTTGAAGTCTAAAGATAGATACATTCCAGAGAAAATTGTCCCATCTGTGCATGGTCATTTTGATGAAAAGATTGCTATCATTGGAGCGGGCCCTGCTGGATTATCCGCTGCATATTACTTAGCAGAGATGGGCTTCACACCTACAGTCTTTGAAAAGAATGAAAAACCTGGTGGTATGTTAAGATATGGCATCCCATCCTATAAATTAGAAAAAGATGTAATCGATGCAGAAATCGATGTCATTAGAGAATTAGGCGCTGAAATTAAATGTGGCGTTGAAGTCGGTAAAGACATCACCATCGAAGAACTCAAGAAACAAGGCTATAAAGCATTCTATATCGCTATTGGCTGTCAAGGTGGAAGAAGACCAAACGTTCCTAATGATACCGCTAAAGGTACCGATATCGCAGTTTCTTATTTAAGAAATGCTTTAGACAAGCAAAAAGAATTCAAGGGTAAAGTAGTTGTCGTTGGTGGCGGTAATGTCGCTGTTGACTGTGCAAGAACTGCTCATAGATTAAAAGCTGAATCAGTGAAGATGCTCTGTTTAGAAGATAGAGACCATATGCCAGCTAGTAACGAAGAAATTAGAGAAACTCTCGAAGAGAACATCGAAATCATGAACTCTTGGGGTCCAAAAGAAGTACTCGTTAACGAAAAAGGTGAAGTCAAAGGAATCATCTTCAAGAAATGTACTGCAACCTTAGACAAAGAAGGTAAATTCAATCCTCAATATGATGAAAATGAAACCATCACCATTGAAGCAGATCAAATCATCTTCGCTATCGGTCAAGCCATCGAATGGGGCAAACTCTTAGAAGGAACCAAAGTTGAATTCTGGCATGGTAATTACCCACTCGCTGATAAACTTACATATCAAACTAATGATGATGATATCTTTGTTGGTGGCGACGTTTTTACCGGTCCTAAGTTCGTTATCGATGCTATCGCTGCTGGCCATGCTGTTGCCGATGCTTTAGCAAGACACGTTAGACCAAATGCCCATCCAACAATCGCATTTAACCATCGTGGATTTACACCTCTTAATAAGAAAGATATTACTCTTCCAGGTTATGATGAAGCTGGTAGACAAGAAGAAGGTATGGATGAATCCATCGATTACAAAAACTCCTTCAAGGATGCTCATAAGACCTTAACTGAAGAGCAAGTCCATATTGAAACCGGTAGATGCTTATCTTGTGGTGCAGCGTTCGTTGATCCGCATAAGTGTATTGGCTGTGGTGTCTGTACTACCAAATGTCAATTTGACGCTATCCACTTAGTAAGAGACCATCCAAAAGCCTCCAACATGCGATTTGCTGAAAATAAAGTTACTGGCTTACTTAAGTATGCCTTACCAAGAATGTTCAAGATTCTCTTCTACTCTGGCTCTAAAGAAGCTCGTATGATGAGAAAGAAACGTAAAGCTTGGAACAAGCACTATAAAGAAGCTAAAAAGACCGCTCCAGATACAGGAAACGCTGTAGATGCATGAGTTAGGAATAGTTGTTCACGTTATTAACCAAGTTGAAAAAATCGCGGAAGAAAATAAAGTGAGCAAAGTTGTTGAACTCACCTTAGAAGTTGGCGAAGTTTCTGGTGTAGTAAAAGAATACTTTGTAGATTGCTATAATTGGTCAATTAAGAAGACAAAATATATGCAAGAATGCAAACTTAACTTCATTATCATTAAAGGCATCACTTATTGCGAAAGCTGTGGCAAAACATACGAAACCACAAAATATGGAAAAGAATGCCCATATTGCCATAGTGATAAGACATACCTTGTAACTGGTAGAGATGTCTCAATAAAAGACATTAAAGTAATTTAAAAAAATAAGGAACGTGATTAATTCGCGTTCCTTTTATTCTTCCTTATCATAATCATCCAAGAAGGAATGATATTCACCTTTTTCTTTATAACCAAGAATCATATCAAGTGTCACATTATCAGCGGCCTTAAATATGTTCTTTTCAATTTGTGGGATTTCTTTTCTTAAATCATAGATAAGTTGTTTAACGAACTTTCTTTGGCCAGCGCTTTGCTCTGCAGCTTCTTCTTCGGTAAATTTACAAGCGCATTGTAGAAATTCTAAGCCATGATATTTAGACCAATTAATAATGTCTTTTTCTCTGATATAGTACATAGGTCTAATTAATTCCATTCCAGGATAGTTTGTGCTATGAAGTTTTGGAAGCATAGTTTGGAAGCTACCGCTATTAAGGAGATTCATTAAAGTTGTGGTGATAACATCATCATAGTGATGGCCTAAAGCAATCTTATTGCAACCCATCTTTTTAGCGGTGTTATATAACGCTCCTCTTCTCATTTTTGCGCACAAAAAGCAACTTCCTTTCGACTGTAACGCTGCAATTTCAAAGATATCTGTTTTTACAATTTCAGCTGGGATGCGTAGCGTTTTTAAATTCTTTTTTATCAAATCGATATTCTTTTTGTTATACCCAGGATCCATGACAAGATATTTGACATCAAAGTCATAATCAGAGTGTTTATGAAGAAACATAAAAAGCTTGGCAAGACACATTGAATCTTTGCCACCAGAAATACAAACACACACTTTATCACCGGGTTTTAAAAGTTGATATTCTTTGATACCCTTAACAAACCTGGACCACAAAGTAAGTCTATATCTAGTAGACAAAGCTTTTTCAAATTCGTCTGTGAACTTACGATTCTCTTCCATTATTTCTTTTCAGGTTCTTTTTTCTCTTCTTCTTTTTTGGTTAAGGCTTTAACGCCATAGACAAATAAAACCACACCAATAGCGGCAATGGTGGCACCAATAAGGCAATAAATTACTTGAGATACAGCAGGTGATCTATTTAAGTTAACTAACGCTAAAATACCTAGGGTAATACCAATGGTGGCGCCTAAGAAATAAACAATAATCCAACCAACTTTATATTTAAAGACAATAGCGACAATTGCTTTCACTAGGAAGATTGTGCCTAACGCTAATAAAAGAACAGGAACAAAGTAAATGATAAATTGGCCTAAGATATGTGGGATGATGATAAATACAACGCCACAAGAAACAGCTATTGCACCAAGAACAAACGCACCTTTAAAGAATGCTTTAGTGTTAGCAACAAATGCCACAATGATATGCATTATACCAACAACTAATAATCCAACAGCGACAACATAACTCATTAAGTGCATTGCAGAATTGAAATCAACAATGCTTAAAACGAATTGAACAACGCCGATAGTAAATAGAATTACTCCATAGACTAGAATCATCCATTTTTGCTCTTTAAATGCTTTCATAATCTTGCTCCTATACTTTTTAGTATAAATTTTCCACCTTATTATTTTTTCTTATTGCGAAATAATTTACAATAAGAAATGCTCATGGAGGACATTATTATGAAAATAGAAAGATTAAGAGAATACGCTACTTTATTAGCACGTAAAGGCATCAATGTTCAAAAGGATGAAGAAGTTTGGGTTAACTGCCAATTAGATCAAGTTGAATTTGTACGTTTAGTGGTCGAAGAATGTTATAAAGCAGGCGCTAAAAAAGTAAGAGTTAGATTCTCTGATAACCAACTTAGCAAAATTAGTTATAAATACGCTAAAACTAATGTTTTAAAGAAAGTAGATAACTACACTATCGCTGAATATAAATACATGGTGAAACATAACCCAAGTATGCTGCACATTGTTTCTGATGATCCAGATGCATTTAAAGGTATCTCACAAAATAAACTCACAAGTGTATCAATGGGAATCAGAAAGAAAGTCAAACCATATAGAGATGAAATGGACGGCAAATATAAATGGTGTATCGCCGCTGTTCCTTCCTTAGCCTGGGCCGAAAAAGTCTTTCCAAAGCTAAAAGGTGAAGAAGCAATCGAAGCTCTCTGGGAAGCAATCCTATCCACTTCTAGAGTAGATGGGCACGCTTTAGAAAACTGGGACAAGCATAATGAAGAATTAATGGTGCATCGTAAAAAACTAGCTGAACTAGATTTAGAATATCTCGAATATAAAGCATCCAACGGAACAGACTTTAAAGTCGGATTAATGAAAGATGTTCTCTGGGGTGGCGGAGTTGAATTTACCGATAAAGGATTATCCTATAATCCAAACATCCCTTCCGAGGAAGTATTTACTTCTCCAAAAGCAGGATCAATCGATGGAATTGTTTATTCCAGCAAACCATTAAGTTATAACGGCCAAATCATTGACGAATTTTGGCTCAGATTTAAAAATGGAAAAGTTGTCGAAGTAGGCGCTAAAAAGAATCAGGGGTTACTTCAACAAATGGTGGACACCGACGAAGGTAGCCATATGTTAGGTGAAGTCGCTTTAGTACCATATGATTCACCAATTCAAAATTCGAAAATTTTATTCTATGAAACACTATTTGACGAAAATGCTGCCTGTCACCTTGCCTTAGGTCATGGTTTTAAAGAATTATTCCCAGAAGGTGCATCTATTTCAAACGAGGAAGCACGTAAAAGAGGATTAAATGATTCTATGATTCATGTCGACTTTATGATAGGGACTAAAGACTTGCAAATTATCGGTACGTCATTCAACGGTAAGAAAACAGTTATCTTTAAAGATGGTAACTGGGCAATTTAGGGGGTCTCTGTATGGAATATGCAGTATTATCTATTTTAATTGTCTTATTTATCGCTGTAGTCGTTTTAACTATTTTTGTTATTAGGTTATCCAAGAAGCAAAATGGTCCTACATCCACTATCTCAGAAAAAGATATTGGTATGCTTTCCCAACAAATAAAATCCTTAGAAGACTCGATGAAAAAAGAAGTTGAACTTGCCATGGCTAAAGAGACAGTTAAGAGCAACGAATTTCAAAATGAAAAATTAGAAAGATTCCAAACTAACATTATCGAGACCATGACTAAAAGATTTGAGGCCATCAATCTTCAAATCGGTGAAAAGATGAAAGAGATTAACCAAAAAGTTGAAGAAAAACTCAAAGAAGGTTTCCAAGGCACTAGTGAAACTATCGCTCAAGTTAGAGAAAGATTAAAAGTAATTGATGAAGCTCAAAAGAACATGGAAAATCTTTCTAAAGATGTAATCTCCTTGAGGAGTATCATGGAAGGCAATCAAACTCGTGGTGCTTATGGAGAATATCAACTAGAAATGGTGCTTCACAATGTCTTTGGTGACACAGTTGGTTGTTATCAAGAACAATACACCATTAAAAGAGGAAAAGACGGCAATGATGTACGCGCTGACGCAGTCGTCTTTATGCCTGAACCAAACAAAATGATTTGCATTGACTCTAAATTCCCATTCCAAGACTATGAAAAGTTGATGAAAGAGGAAGATGAGTCGTTAAAAGAAGAATATCAAAAAGCCTTCGCAAGAGCGGTGAAAATGCATATCACCACTATTAAAGATAAATACATTATTGAAGGAAAAACCGCACAAGAAGCCCTTATGTTTATTCCTAATGATGGAGTGTTTGCGTATATCCATCAAAACTTGCAAGATGTTGTTGATTACGCTAGAGAAAAAAGAGTTATTCTCACTTCTCCAAGTACACTTCCAGCAATCTTAGTTACCATTAATATGGTAAGGATTGAATCTGAAAGAGCAAAGAATGTAAAAGAGATCTCTAAACAATTAGAATTCCTAGGAAGACAATTCACTCAATTTGCTAAAGAGTGGGAATCGTTCTCTAGACAATTAGAGCTCACTTCTAGAACAAGAGAAAAACTCGATACAAGAGTTAATCGTATCGCAAATAAATTTGACGCTATTTCTTCAAGCAGTGAAATGCCGCAAATTGAAGACGAAAAAGAAGATGAATAGAAAGAAAATATGGCCGATTATTTCTGGCCATATTTTTTTTCGATTTTAATGATTGTTTCTGGATCAACTTTGTATCCACATTTATCGTTAGTGCATTTATATAATGTCTTATAATCCTTAGTTCTATAGATTTGGAATTCACTATCGCATTTTGGACAGTGATAATTCTTAATCTCTTTTAGATAATAGACATACTTATTAGTGATTTTCTTATTAAACTTTTCAGTTTGAGTAATCACTAAGGTCAATATAATACCAGCGACTATAAGTAAGCCTATAACCGCCATTCCGACGATTAAAGCAATAGTTTTGGTAGGTAATTCTGCTAAGACCATATTACTTCTCCAACTTCTTTAAAGAGTCTACTATAGTTTGGCTCTTTGCTTCCATACCATATTTATCAACATCGGCTTTATTTCTAACTTCATGAGATAAAGAACATGGCCCACCAATACAGCCACCTGGACAGGCCATACCTTCAATAAAATTGAATTCTTTAGTGCCTGCTTTGGCTTTAAGTAACGCTAATCTACAATTCTCAATTCCATCAGCAGCAATTGGTTGATAGTCAAATTCGATTCCGTGTTCTTTTAGACCTTCTCTAACTGCATCAGTAATGCCTCTACTACGAGCAAAAATTCTTCCAAAGTAAGAAGCATTATCAAATGGAGACTCTTCAAGTACTGAGATATCGATATCTTGTGCATCAAATAAAGCTTGCAATTCTTCGAATGTTAATGTCACATCAACATATGGTTTTACTCTATCTAACATGATTTCTTTTTTCTTAGAAATACATGGCCCGATGAACATGATTTTAGTGGCTGGATAATGTTCCTTTATCCACTTAGCAATTGTTGCCATTGGAGACAAATTAGTGGATATGTGTTCGATTAATGTAGGGAAATTCTTCTTTATGTATTCCACAAAAGTTGGGCAACAACTGGAAGTTAAGAATCCTTTTTCTGCTAATTCTTTAGCTTCGTTATATGCGACCATATCTGCGCCTAATGCGGCTTCAACAATTTCAGAATAACCAAGTTTATGTAAGCCTGTTGCAACTTGTCCTAGTGTTCCATATTTAAATTGGGTGGAAATAGCAGGTGCTACGATGGCGACTACAGGGTATTTCTTTCCATATTCACTATCTTTAAAGATATCAATGGCTTCTTTGATATAGGATTTATCCATGATGGCGCCAAATGGGCATTGATAAACACATGCTCCACATTGGATGCACTTTTCATCGTCGATTTTTGCAGCATTATCTTCACCCATGGAAATGGCGTGAACTTTGCATGCTTGCTCGCATGGCCTTAAATAGTTTTGAATGGCGTTATATTGGCATGCTTTTGCACACATTCCACAGTTAATACATTTCTCTTTATCAATAACTGCAGCGTGAGTCTTATCATCAAATTTAATCGCATCTCTATGACATGCTTTTTGACATCTATGAGCGATACATCCACGACATCTATCACTTACTTCATATCCACCTAAAGGACATTCATCACAAGCAACTTTAATAACTTCAACAATATTATCTATTTCTTTTGATCCGCCTAGAGCTAGTTTCATTCTTTCTAAAACAATCGCTCTTTCTTTGTAGATACAGCAACGCATGGTAGGTTTTGGACCAGGAACAATCTTTTTTGGAATATCAAAAAAATCATCATTCAAAGTTCCTTGATAATAAGACTTTGCAATTTCTTTAAGAACTTTGTGTTTTAATTCTTGAACTCTAGTATCGAAAGTGTAATTCATCTTTAGTTATTCTATCATTTATATTGATTCAATCAATAAATCTTATAGACCTTTAATTTGTTTTTCAATTTCATCTCTTTTGACTTTACCAAGCAATTTTTCCACAATTGCTAAAGCAAAATCACAGCTATAGTACATACTTCTAGCGGTAATGATATTGCCATCAGTTACCACTGGTTCTTCAACTCGTTCTCCGCCAAATTCATCTTTCGAATAGCCTGGGAAACAAGTATATTTTTTGCCTTTGAGTAGGCCTAATTCACCTAAAATACTTGGGGCAGCACATATAGCGGCAACTACTCCACCATTTTCTAACACTTTAAAGACTTCAGATTTAAGTGGATCATGAGTAGCGTAGAACTTTGTGTATTCTGTTCCTCTTCCACCTGGGAAAATAAGTACATCACAATCATCGGCTTTGAAATCATAATAATCATCATTTCGATATTGGACATAGTCAAAGCCATTTCCAATTTGAATAGGATTAATACCTGCTCTTAAAAGCACATCTTTAGTGGCTAAATATTCCGTAACTTCTGTTCCGTTTGCGACAACGAAATACGCTTTTTTACTATATTTATTCATATGCACTCCTATCCATTTTTCTCAGAAAAATTTGTTCTAAGCTACATAAAATGTATCACACAAATGCGCAAAATAAAATGATGCATTAATTTGCATCACTTTATAATGTTTGATTTTCTTATTGATTAGTCTTCAACAAACCAGAAAATTCTATTGAAGAGAATAATCCAGATAAGGTCTAAAATCCAACCGACTGTACCAGCAGCAACTACCCAAATGATAGCAAGGACAAAGTGGAGCCAGTTTTTTTTCATAGCAGCACGTCCAATACGGTAAACAGCCCAGGTGATATCCAAAATCCAGATACATAAGATGATTTTGATGAGTCTATCATGACCATCCATCCAATTAATGTAATTTTGCATTATGAATTTCTCCTTTAAATTAGTACTAATTGTTAGATTTCTCTAACGGCTATAAGTATACTCTCAAATATTAAGTTGTAAACAAGAAAAAACTAGAGCCGAAGCCCTAGTTTTCTTCACTATCCAAGATTTTATCTTGTAGCGCTTAAAATCTTGATGATAATCGCAAGAATAAAGAAGATTCCAGCGATAATAAGTGTAAGAATAGAGATCACTTTTTCAGCACCTCTTTCTTTAGTCTTAACGAAAACGTTAAGACCACCACCGGTAATTGCACCAGAAGCACCTTCAGATTTACCACCTTGGAGTAAGCATAAAACAATGATAATGATACTTGTTGCTAATAATACCCAATCATACCAATACATATTGTTTTGTCTCCTTTCTTCTTTTTCGCTGTTATATTGTAATTAAATCAAATAATTTAATCAAACATTATTTTAATGTTGCACTACCTAAAGCACTATAAACGATACATCCATTAGTGCTGTATTTAAGTGTAAACACATAGATAACATCAGAGTTTGCAAACGTTAAAGAATGCTCTCCAGCACTGACAGTGGAGCTCGAGCAAAGAGTCTTTGCCACTCCACTTGCAGATGGTGTTCTTTCAATGCCGCCAAAAACCGCTATTGTACCGCCAGTAAGTGTCACTGTACTTTCAGTATCAAGAGCAAAAGATCCTCCACCACCAGAACCACTGGCTCTGCCTGGGCCTCTAACGATAACAACACCACCGGTTTGCTTATAGATTCCGTTGGAATCAATACCATCTGTGTCACCATTTGTTGGAACAGTGACATCTAAATATCCACCAGATACTAGGATTTGTGGACTTGCTGTTCCACTTGCTGCGTTAACACCGTCATCGCTAGCATAAACAGTAGCTTTGCCACCATTTACTTTAATGACATTGCCTTCTAATCCTTCATAAGAATCAGTAATTAAAACCTCTCCAGCATTGATTACAAGAATATTGTCAGCATGAATGCCATCATCGCTAGCAAAAATTGTGGTTGTTCCACCATTGATGGTCACATTTCCTAAAGGTGCATAACCGTTTTCTAAATTGGCTTCATTAGCATTTGCGTGAATACCATCATCGTATGCTTTTAAGTCAATGGTTCCTGAATTGATGATTACTTCATTAGCGGCTTTAATACCTTTTGCAGAACTATTGGCTTTATCGGTGTTGCCTTCTTGTCCACCAGGACCCCAGCCACCACCTCCGCCACCGGAACTATAAGTTGACCAGCTTCCAAAATTAAGGGTGGAACCACTAATAGAAACACTAATCATATCATAGTAACTATTAAAGGTTTTTGCTTCGCTTTTAGCGTTATAACTAGTTGTAGAAAAATTAGTTACATTTGAGCCACTGAATCTATAAAGAACAAAACTAGAAGCATCACTTGGTCTTTCAAGTTGAAAAATATATTTAGTTCCACCATTTGGTCCACCGCCACCTTGCTTGGTTAAGTAAGTGGCTTTGTACCATTGATTATTAATGTAACAAGCAAATGTATAGTTGCCATTACCATATGCATTACTATCAAGTTTTAAATATAACTTAGTTGTATCTGGTTCAATCACATCTCCATCATAGGATGAATATTTATTTGTTTTTGCTGTGAATTCAATTGGCACATAGTCTTCACTATCTGCGGCAAGTTCTTCAAACACTGCATTATATGAAGCATCGATAGCGTCACCCCATGAGTTAATCGTGACATTTCCACCAATAATCGCAACAGAGCCCCTCTGGTTTCCTTTTGATGAGATATCAGAGTTTTCAGTTTTTAATCCGTCTCCACCACAAACAATATTGATAGTTCCACTATTGATAGTGATAGAATCATTGCCTTTTATTCCATGATTAACAGCGTTGACATTTAATGTTTGCTTTTGAATTTTTACATCATCTTTTCCGTGTATACCGTTATAGTAGTTTCCGTTAATGGTTAAGGTTCCAGTTCCTTTAAGTTTTAAATCGCCATCAGCAACATAAATTGCACCTTTTCCTTGGCCTTCTTCATCTCCTGAATAAGCTTCACGGTTATCGTTAATTACGTTTGTTGTTTTCTTTTTCGCGCTGATGTCGATAGAATCACACGTTGCGACGTATATTGGGGAATTTTCAGAGTAATTTAGTGTTACTCCATTTAATTCGATTTCAACTTTAGCATCAGGAGCGTTTACATAAATTTGCTCATTTAACTCTCCAGTAAAGCTATATGTTCCAGCTTCTGTAATTTGAGTGACATTCTCAAGACCAGTTGGATCATAATCATCGTCATCGTCGTCATCTTCTCCAGTACTTCCGCCATCATCATCGGCGCCACATTCAGAGACTACAGTAACTGCACATTTAGCAGTATAGTCACCATCTTCAGTGGTGACTGTGACTGTGGTTTTGCCAACTGATAAAGCAGATACTTTTCCATTAGCTACACTTGCTATTGCAGAATCTGCTTCTGGAATTGACCAGGTAATATTCGTATTGATTGCGTCTTTTGGTGCAATAGTCGCTGACAATTGATAAGTCACACCAACAGATAAAGATATAGAGGACGCATTTAAAGAAACACTAGTTACACTTCCATCAGAAATATATTCTTCTGGTTTATTGGAATTACCTCCGCATCCCGCCATTATTAATGGGAGAACAAAAGTAAAAGCTAGAAATCTGTTTTTCATATATCATACCTCCAATCTACTAATTCGGTTGGTAGATGTATCTTACATGAAAAAAAAGACTTCGTGTAAGTAATTTTATAAAATTAATCTGAAGCCTTTAATTCGAGAATAATATCTCTAAGTTCTGCTGCTCTTTCGAAATCGAAGTTTTTAGCAGCTTCTCTCATTTGTTTTTCTAAATCTTTTATATGCTTTTGAATCTCAGTTCTAGAGCCTTTTTTAGTCAAACTAATCATCTCTGAAACTTCATCATCGCTATTATGGATTGGTGGTCTAATCTCTTTAACAATAGTTCTTGGAATAATACCATTCTCTTCATTATATGCTTCTTGAATTGCTCTTCTTCTATTGGTTTCCTCAATCGCCGCTTTCATAGAATCAGTCATGTTATCAGCGTACATAATGACTAAACCATTTTGGTTACGACTTGCTCTACCAATAACTTGAATTAAGCTTCTAGTGCTTCTTAAGAATCCTTCTTTATCAGCATCTAAAATAGATATCAAAGATACTTCAGGAATATCTAAACCTTCTCTAAGAAGATTAATACCCACTAAGACATCGTATTTTCCTTTACGTAATTGATAAATAATTTCACTACGTTCAAGTGTTTTTGTCTCATGATGTAAATAGACAACTTTAATGCCTCTTTCTTTTAAATACTGCGTAAGGTCTTCTGCCATTTTGACTGTTAAAGTAACAAGCATGACGCGTTCATTTCTTTCTGTACGCTTCTTAATTTCAAAAAGAATGTCATCAATTTGGCCTCTAGTAGGTCTCACTTCGATATGTGGATCAAGCAATCCTGTAGGCCTAATAATTTGCTCTGCGATTGGAGCGTCAGTTTTATTCAATTCGTAATCACCAGGAGTAGCACTTGTGCAAATTACTTGAGGAATAAGTTTTTCAAATTCTTCGAAATTAAGTGGTCTATTATCTAATGCACTTGGTAAGCGGAAACCATATTCCACAAGAGTTTCTTTTCTGCTTCTATCTCCGTTATACATGCCCCTGATTTGTGGTAACGAAACATGTGATTCATCAATAAATAAGACAAAGTCTTCTGGGAAATAATCGATTAAGCAGAATGGTCTTTGACCAGGTTTTCTTTTATCAATATGTCTTGAATAATTTTCAATACCAGGACACATGCCAAATTCTTCCATGCTCTCAACATCTTGATTAGTTCTCATTTCAAGTCTTTCAGCTTCAAGAAGTTGTCCGTTCTCTCTAAAGAATTTAAGTCTTTCTGCTAGCTCTGCTTTTATTGATACACACGCTTCCTTAATTCTTTCATGCGTAGATGCGTGGTCGTAAGCAGGGAAAATTGGGTAAGTATGATAGGAATGCCTAATCTCCCCAGTAAGTAAATCTACTTCACAAATCTTTTCAATCTCATCACCAAAAGTATCAATACGAATAACTGTATGATCCTCAACATTGGTAGGTACAATTTCAATAACGTCTCCCCTGACTCTAAATGATCCAGGAGGGGTATCCATATTGTTACGTTTATACTGAGCATCCACTAAGGATTTATAGAACGCTTTTCTATCAATTTCTTCACCGACACGAATCTCGAAAACTAAACGACGATATTCATCTGGATCAGTCAAGCCATAGATTGAAGCAACAGACGCCACCACAATTGTGTCTCTACGTTCTAAAACTGAGTTAATAGCACTGGTTCTCAACATCTCAATTTCTTCATTCATAACAGCGTTCTTATCGATGTAAGTATCACTCTTAGGAATGTAAGCTTCAGGTTGATAAAAATCAAAATTGGAAACAAAATATTCGACACGGTTATTTGGAAACAATTCTTTAAATTCTGAGTAAAGTTGACCCGCTAATGTTTTGTTATGAACTAACACTAAAGCAGGACGTTGAACTGATTGGATGATATTGGCCATTGTAAAAGTCTTTCCAGTACCAGTAGCACCTAGAAGAACTTGTAGCTTCTTACCATCATTTAAACCTTTAACTAACTGCGCAATTGCGGTAGGCTGATCACCAGTTGGTTTGAAGTTAGAAACTATATCGAATTTATGGGAATTATCGATAATTTTCATGCAAAATGCCTATTTTTTAGAATTTTTCTTGTTTTTCTTGTTACTTTTAAATCCTTCACCAAATACAGCATTAGTCTGTGTAAAAGTAACAAAAGCTTTTGGGTCAACAGAAGCAATATATTCTCTAATTTTTTCATATTGTCTTTTATCAAAAACCACTCTAAGAATGACTCTCTCATCGCCTTTATAACCACCCTCAGCACGAATAATTGTAGCGCCTCTTTCAAGTTCATCTTGAGCGTATCTAGAGATTTCTTCCCACTTCTCAGAGATGATATCAACTTGATATGCTGTTTGGTTTCTAATGTAGACAATTTCAATCAAAACTGCAGTGACAAAACTCGATAAAATACCACATAACGCAGCGTTCCAAAGTTCGTGATGGCCAGTACCAATAATCATGGCAAAGATACCTGCTAAAATTACACTGGCATCAATGAGAAATGCACTTATTGATTCTTTGATTCTTAAATATTTTGATAGCATCACTTGAATAACATCTACACCACCAGTGGAACCTCCACCAATAAATGTAAATGCAACACCTCCACCAACAAAAACACCACCAAAAACACCACACAAAATGAGATTGCCAACTGCAGGTGCGTCTCCATTAATTGTTCCCGCGAATTGTTTAGCTAAAGTGGTAAAGAAATCAACTCTTTTAAATAAGAAGGTAAATCCAATATATAGAATAGATGATAAAAGTGTCTTTAACGCAAAGTCTTTACCTAAAAAAACTAAACCCAGCACCCAGAAGATAACTGTTAAGCTAGCCACAACGTAATCATAAACAGGAACAGTAACAAAGTGTTGAACGATAATTGCAATACCACTTATGCCACCAGCAACGAGTTCTGCTTCAGTTAAGAAAATAACAGAACCAAACGCTAATAAAAATGTACCAATGATTACAGCAATATAATTATTCAAAATTTTAAGTACTTTTTTATTCATGATTCTTTGCCTCCTGTTGTAAATATGCATAAATGAAATTGTCGATTCCGCCATTCATCACAGCCTGGACATCTACTTCTTCATAATTTGTACGATTGTCTTTCACTAAGGTGTAGGGACAGAAGACATATGATCTAATTTGGCTTCCCCATTCAATATTTTTCTTTTCGCCAACAATAGAATTAAGAGCGTTATTTCTTTTCTCTACTTCTAACAAATAGAGTTTGCTCTTTAACATCATCATCGCGGTTTCTTTATTAGATAATTGGCTTCTTTCAATCTGACATGAAACAACAATGCCGGTAGGTAAGTGAGTAATGCGAACAGCAGTTTCGACTTTATTGACATTTTGACCGCCTGCGCCACCACTTCTATATGTATCAACCTTTAAATCAGCGTCGTTAATTTCGATGTTTATAGAGTCGTTTTGGAATTCAGGAATAACATTGACACTAGCAAAGCTAGTATGTCTTCTCTTGTTCGCATCAAAAGGTGAGATTCTCACTAAACGATGAACGCCTTTTTCACCTTTTAACAAACCATAAGCGTGTTTACCACTAATCTTAATGGTGACACTTTTAATACCAGCTTCTTCACCAGGTTCAAAAGAGATGAGTTGCATCTTAAATTTATGATTCTCGGCGTATAAAACATACATGCGATAAAGCATATCAGCCCAATCTTGAGCTTCTGTTCCACCAGCGCCTGGATGAATTTCTAAGATTGCGTTTAAATTATCAAACTCGCCACTGAATAATCGGTCCACTTCAAACTCTTCAACATCTTTTTTGAGTTGTTCAAAAGAATCACAAATGGATTCGTATATTGATTCATCACCCAGTTCTAAAAGTTCCACTAAATCAGTGTATGTAGAACTAATTGATTTATATGATTCGTAAGTTGTACGAATTGTATTTAAACGATTAATCGTTTCTAATGCAGATTGTCGATCATTCCAAAAGTCTGGAGATTCCGATTTATCTGTTAGTTCTTTAATCTCGGCTTCTAATTTAGCCAAGTCAAAGAGAAGACCCGAGTTGACGGATTCTCTCGCCAACAGCACCAAGTTCTTGTCTTAAAGTAACTAGGTCTTTCATTACTCTTTTTTCTCCTCGACTTCAGCGTCGATGACATCGCCCTTATTTTCTTCTTGTGGCTTTTCTTCAACTGGTTTTCTTTCCACTTTGACATTTACAAGATTTAAAACAGCGTCAACACTAGCGATGTTTAAGCATTCTCTAAACATCTTGTAGCCTTCATTAACATAGTCTTGTAATGGGTTAACGTTCGCATAGCTTCTTAAGTGAATACCTTCTCTTAATCTTGCCATTGCGTCGATATGTTTAGTCCAGTTTTGATCAATACATCTTAAAATGTAGTTTCTTTCAATTTGTTCAGCGAGTTCTTCTGGCCATTCTTTTCTTCTTTCAAGATAATAATCTTGAATTGTTTCACCTAAATCTGGTCCACATTCTTCTGGATAAGATTCATCAAACGCTGCAGAATTTAATGTGCCAGCAGGTAAGAATCTTGGTTCGACTTCCTTGAGTAAAAGTTCACCGCTAACTAGGTTAGAGTTACTTCCAACTGGAACCGCTTTTCCACACAAGAAATCGCCTGTGGTCTTAAAGATTTCATCAACAATGTCATGAATATCTTTACCTTCAATGATTCTATCACGTTTGTCATAGACAATTTGACGTTGTTTGGCTAAAACATCATCATATTCAAGTAATGATTTACGCGTATCAAAGTTTTGTCCTTCGATACGTTTTTGAGCACTGGTAATAACGCTAGAAACCATCTTTGCTTCAAGAGCTTCATCTCCAAAGTTCTTCTCAATGTAGTTACGCATATTATCAGCAGCGAATCTGATTAAAAGTTCATCATCAAAGGAAACATAGAATCTAGAGAAGCCTGGATCACCTTGACGGCCAGAACGACCACGCAATTGGTTATCAATACGTCTAGATTCATGTCTTTCAGTGCCTAAGACACAAAGGCCACTTAAGTGAGAATAGCCTTTTTCCGCTAATTCTTTCTTTTTATCTTCAGGAACTGTGGATTCTAAGTTACGAACTTGATCATCGATTTTGATATCGGTACCTCTACCAGCCATGTTAGTAGCAAGAGTGATAGAGCCTAACTTACCAGCATCTTTAATAATTTCAGCTTCGCGAGCGTGGTTTTTAGCATTCAACATTTCATGTTGCAAACCAGCTTCAGTTAAATAACTGGAGATTTCTTCAGATGATTCAACTGAAACAGTACCAATTAAAATTGGCTGTCCGATAGCGTGTCTAGCTTTGACTTCTTCCACTAATGCTCTTAATTTTGGAGCTTTATGCGCATAGATATAATCGAGTGCGTCCACACGAGCAATTGGTCTGTTTGGTGGAACACAAACAACACGCATGTTATAAATTTTTCTAAATTCCTCTTCTTCAGTTTTAGCGGTACCGGTCATACCAGCCATTTTCTTATAAAGACGGAAGAAGTTTTGGTAAGTAATGGTTGCTAAAGTTGTGGTCTCTTGTTTGATTTCCACATTTTCTTTAGCTTGGACGGCTTGATGTAAACCATCAGACCATTCTCTTCCTGGAAGGACACGGCCTGTAAATTGGTCAATAATTTGTACTTGTCCTTCAGCATCGACTAAATAGTCGACATCTCTAAACATAATATAGTTTGCTCTTAAAGCATTATGAATTCTATGAACTAGATCAGCGTATTCAGGATCATAAAGATTCTTAATACCGAACATTCTATCCGCTTTAGCATTACCTTCATCAGTTAAGTTAACAGTCTTTTCTTTAACATCAACGACATAGTCGACATCTTTCTTTAAGACTTTAACGAATCTATCGGCAACTGTGTATTGAGATGCGCTTGCTCTAGCACCACCAGAAATAATAAGTGGGGTTCTAGATTCATCAATTAAAATTGAGTCAGCTTCATCAACGATACAGAAGTTAAGTCCTCTAAGGACTCTACCTTGCATGGATGTTGCCATATTATCTCTTAGATAATCGAAACCTAATTCTGAATTTGTTGTATATGTGATATCACAAAGATATGCTTCTTTTTTCTCTGAAGTAGTCTTTGTTCTAAGGTTAACACCAACAGTTAAGCCTAAGAATCTATAAATTTGTCCCATCCAGTTAGCATCACGTTCTGACAGATATTCGTTAACTGTAACAACGTGAACACCATTACCTGCTAAAGCGTTTAAATAAACAGCCATGGTAGCAGTTAAGGTCTTACCTTCACCGGTTTTCATTTCTGCAACGTCTCCAGCGTGTAAAACTAATGAACCAATAACTTGTACTTTATAAGGGAATTCAGATAGTGTTCTTCTTGCTGCTTCTCTTGCAACCGCAAAAGCTTCGACTTTAATGTCATCTAAGGTTTTGCCATTAGCGAGCAATTCTTTAAAATAAGGTGTTTTTGCTCTTAGTTCGTCATCGCTTAAAGCTTTCATTTCATCTTCAAGAGCGAGGACCTTATCAGCAATTTTTGAATATTTTTTAAGTGCTAATTTATCAAATAGACCCATATAATACCTCCAATAATCTTTCTTTAAATAATAAAGAACGGATTAACATTCGCTAGAATAATATATCATTTATGTATTAGTTTTTGCTAATACAAAATAGTTAATATTCTTGTTTTTCCTTCTTTTTTGTTTTTGCAATTACTAAAACTTCAATCTTTTTAGCTCCTCTCTTTTTTAATAAATCAATACAACTCATAGCTGTACTACCAGTAGTAAAGATATCATCTACAAACAATATTTTTTTATCCTTCAAATCGACATTTTCGATTGCGAATATTTTGTTAACTTCATATCTTTTTTTAAAAGACTGACTAGACTGTTTATGAGCCTCAATCTTTGTAATGATTGGTAGCATTTTTAACTTTAACGACTTGAAGATTTCCACCACATGATTGAATCCTCTTTTTTCATCTTCAATATGATAAGAAGGAGCCGGAACAACATAATAACCGTGGTAATTAATCCTTAAATAATTAATATAGCGATATAAAAATACATCCTTAAGTTCATAGTCATAACATCCTTTAAATTTATAGATTAATTCTTTTATGAAATCTGTATATTCATAAATCGAAATGGCTCTAACAGATCCAATTTTAAAGTTAATAAATTTTGCCTCTAATTTAGCAAAGCAATTCTCACATAAAATGTTATTTTTACTAATTAGACTATATAAAGAATAGTCAGTTATTCTTTTAAAACAAACCTTGCAATAATTATCCATTTAATGCCTCATTAGATTTCATAATATCGTTAATTGCCGTCACCATACTCTTGGTGGTTTTTGATGCATAGAATATGACATCCCCAGTAGGCGCATCAGCTTTTCTGCCTGCTCTTCCTGCAATTTGGATTAAAGTGCCTTTTTCATATATTTTATGGTCACTTTGACAAACAATTACCTGTAAATTTCTAACAGTTACACCTCTTTCTAAAACGGAAGTTGTTACCAAATATTGATATATTCCATGCCGAAAATTTTCTATGATTTCATTCCTTTTATTCCGTTTAGAATGAACATAGTTACCTCCAGAAACAAAAGCATTCAAAATCTTAAATATTCTTTCACAAGAATCAATTGTCGGAGCAAAAATAAAAGCTTGTTTTCCTTCTTTCACATACCTTTTTAGCTTTCTTATGATTAGAACAAATTGAATTAACTTTTTTGCGTTTATAATGACAGGAACAGGAAGTGGATGTCTATGAAATCTTGTATCTAATCTTAAGATGTCTTTGTTACTTCCTGAAAAATGATTTATCACTTCTTTTGATGGCGTTGCCGACATCATTACATAATGTCCACATAATGATTTAAAAAACATTTCATGAAGTACAGGATCATTTTTGAAAGGAAAGGCATCAATTTCGTCTAGCACTATCAAAGAAAAGTAATTTTTAAATCTATATAGTTGATGTGTTGTTAAAACTACAATGTCTCCTTCTTTCTCTTTTGTATGTCCTCCGTAAAGACATATTACTCTATTTTTATTAAATATTTCTTTTAACCTATTATGTAATTCTATTGCTACATCTCTTCTTGGCAACGCAAAGGCAACTTTATCCCCACAATTAAGAGCATATTGTATTATTTGCAAGCTTATTTCTGTCTTACCAGATCCACACACCGCAAAAACTAAACTATCAATACCTTTCTTATAGTTCTCAACCAACTTATCTGACAATTCCTTCTGTTCTGGAGATAGTTCATATTCTAGATATATAGGTGCTTTCTTTGGATAAGATGGTTTATGTTCTACTTCTTCGCCTTTAAAAGAAATGCATCTACGACAATATGGCTTACCATTTAATATTCCTATCGAATGAATATCGGTGTTTCCACAAATCGGGCATTTGTAAGATTCCATATTGAATTATCTCCTTTCTTTTGATTAAATATATCTACAAGTTGTCATGCAGAGCTAAATAGGCTCAGACAACAGCGCACCAATTGGCAGCTCGATCTGCCCGATGCACTAAGTCCCTAGCGGACTTTTTTATTTTTTTCCAAATACTTTTTATATTTTTTAGTTAATTGAGGTTTCTTTCTTTTAATTAATTCAATTCTAGGTTTATCTACATTATCGACTTTCAAACCAACTAATTCATGATCACCCAAATCTTCATGAGAAGCTATCACTGGTTTTTTATGCACAAAAGAAGCTTTTACAGTGATTCCAATCGGAACTTTTAGCATTATTCTGTCATTTCTTCCTGTAGTATCAAAAACAACTATCCAATACTTATTGCTTTTACGATCCAGTCTAAAAACTAAGGATGGATGACCTAATCGGCCAGTATGGAACGTTGTATAAAATTTTCCTCTTAGAATTCTGATCCTTTTTCGTTTTTTACTCATTAGACACCTCCTTTCTGTTATGGATTTCATGACTTTAGGAAGGTTTTGAAAAGCAATCATTAAAAAACCCTCTCATATATATAAGAGGGAATTTTTTCGAAAATTTTGAAAATTATTTTAATTTTTTATTATTTTTCTATTTCGGATATTAGATCAACACGGGTTTGATGACGTCCGCCTTCAAAATCAGTTGATATAAATATATCAACTCTTCTTAAAACATCATTCAAATCCATGAACTTTTGTCCAAAAGCGATAACATTAGCATTATTGTGTTGTCTCATGAGTCTAGCTACATCATCGTTATAAGCGATTCCACATCTAACTCCTTTTACTTTGTTTGCAGAAATAGCGATACCTTCACCACTAGTGCAAACTACAACACCATAGTCACATTCTTTGGAAGCAACTTTTCTTGCGACAGCTTCACCATAGATTGGATAATGGCATGAATCTAATGTATATGTTCCAACATCAATTACTTCATGTCCTTCATTCTTTAAATGCTCTGCAATGGCGTTTTTGTATTCGAGTCCACCATGGTCACATCCTACTGCAATCTTCATTTTATTTGCCTCCTTTTAACAAGCGACTGATATCTTCTAAGGAAATAGGTCCTTCTCTTAAAATTTTAACTTCTTCTCCAGTAAGGTCAACTATTGTTGAAGGTCTGCCACCAGGGCAACTGCCTTCAAATACATAACCGACTTCATTTCCAAATATTTTTTTTACTTCATCTGAATTAAGAGCAGGTTTATCTCCACTCTTATTAGCGGATGGAACAAGCAAAGGCTTATCACAATAATTAATAAAATCTAATATTTCACGCATATCAGGCACACGCACACCAATAACTCCAGTGTTATGAGTTACGTATCCAGGGATATTTTCCTTTGACTTAAGAAGCAAAGTGATTGAACCAGGTATAAAAGCATCAATTATCATTTGAGCCTCTTTTGAAACAAATGCATAATTATCGATATCATTTTTTGAACCTAACATAAGAGTGTAAGGTTTATCTTCTGGTCTATTTTTAATTTTGTTCAAATATTGATAAGCAACATAATCATCAAAATAGACACCGAGTCCCATAACAGTTTCGGTAGGAAAAGCAATAACTCCAGAGTTATCTAATACTGATTTGGCATAATCAAAATCATTAATTGAGCGCATCAGTTAATTCCTCATTTTTAACTATATATAAGAATCTATCTTTTCCATAAATATCTTTTTCAAATCTATACATGATATTTGGATATTTTGACTCGATGATATTAGTTAATCTATCTTTCATATCTTCACCAATTTCAAAAGCAATAATAAACTTTTGATCATTAAGTAATTGTTTATCAATAGAGGTTAATATCTCTTCGTAATATTTAGTGTCTGGATTTGCAAATAAAGCAAGGTGTGGTTCGTATTTTAATGTCTGTGGATCCACTGTTGATTCATCCAAGATATATGGTGGATTTGAGACAATGACATCGATGTTATTCTCATCCATAATTGGCGCAAGCATATCGCCTTGTCTAAGTTCAACTTCCACATTATGAAGTTTTGCGTTTTTTTCGGAAATTTTTAGGCATTTATCAGAAATATCGGTGCAAATTACCCTTGATTTAGGAAAATACTCTTTTAAATAGATACCTAAGATGCCTGAACCAGTTCCAATATCTATGATAGTAATTTTAGGGCTTTTCCCAAATAGTTTTATGATTTGAGTTAATACACCTACAGCTAGTTGCTCTGTTTCTTGTCGAGGGATTAAAACATCCTTCGTTACTATATAGTTTGAATTCACAAAATATGCATAACCTAAAACATACTGTAATGGTTCCCCATAGGTTATTTTTTCTATTTGAGAATTCAGCTTATTTGCATCTTTTATTTCATCATCAAAATGATTGAGCAAATCAAAAAAATCTTTATAATTTCCGTTATCTACCAAAAGTGTTTTGATTGCGGTTAAATTTAAGTATTTGTTATTAAGATTTTTGAGTTCGAAAAATTTTTGGCGGTATGTCATTAATTCTCACCCGCGATTTTTTGTGATTGGTCAAAATGGATAAGTGCTTCAATAATGGAATCCAATTCACCTTCCATGACTCTATCTAATTGTTGAATAGTAAAACCAATTCTATGGTCTGTGACACGATTCTGTGGATAGTTATAAGTTCTAATCTTTTCGCTTCTTTCACCAGTGCCAACTTTAAGTTTTCTTTCAGCACCAATTTCTTCTTGCTGCTTTTCAAGCATTGTAGAATACATCTTTGCTCTTAACATTTGCATAGCGATTTCTCTATTTTGAATTTGTGATTTTTCAGTTTGGCAAGCAACAACAATACCGGTTGGAATGTGTGTAATACGAACTGCAGATTCAGTTTTGTTAACGTTTTGTCCGCCAGCGCCTTGTGAGTGATAGGTATCAACTTGCAAATCGTTTGGATTAATTTCCACATCGATTTCTTCGGCTTCAGGCATAACTAAAACTGTAGCGGTAGAAGTATGAATTCTTCCACTAGCCTCGGTTTTAGGAACTCTTTGTACACGATGGGCTCCACTTTCGAATTTCAATTTGGAGTACACCATTTTTCCTTTTATCATAAATGACACTTGTGAGAATCCTCCGGCTTCTGATGGGCTTTCATCCATCATTTGGATTTTCCAGCCTTGGGCTTCTGCGTATCTCGTATACATTCTAAATAAGTCACCAGCAAAAATATTTGCTTCATCTCCACCGGCAGCGCCTCTAATCTCAACAATGATATTCTTATCGTCATTTGGATCTTTTGGAAGAAGCAACATTTTTAATTGTTCTTCAAGTTCTTCGTTCTCTTTAATGAGACGTTTGACTTCTTCTTTTCCCATTTCAGCGAGTTCAGGGTCTGAATCATTTGCCATCTCATAAGCGCCTTGGAGATCTTCTTCATTCTTTTTATATTTATTAAAAGCTTCAACTTGTGGTTCTAATATTGCTCTTTCTTTAGAAATATCACGAAAATGTTTGATGTCTTTCATTGTGTTTTCATCAAGCAATTCTTTATCAATTTCTTCTAAACGTTTCGTAGCAACGTTTAGTCTTTGGTACATGCTATCTTCCATAATTACCTCAACCTGGCATATTGTATCATATCTCTTCAAGAAGAAAAAGATTACTTAATATTAATATTAATTCTTCAAAGTGAACAGTGTTTGCTATATACTAGAAAAAGGTAAAAAAACTTATGGCATATAAAGCATTATATAGAACATATCGTCCTCAAACTTTTGAAGAGGTTGCTGGACAAGAACATATCGTTAGAACACTTAAAAATGCATTAGCGACAGGTAAAATCGCTCATGCTTATTTGTTTGCTGGTCCTAGAGGAACTGGTAAAACCACCATGGCAAAATTATTTGCTAAAGCGCTTAACTGTGAAGAAGGAATTGGCCATCAATGCAATTCTTGTAAGAATTGTGTCGCAGTAACAGAAGGAAACCACCCAGATGTTTTAGAACTCGACGCTGCTAGTAATAATGGTGTTGATGAGATTCGTGAATTAATTGACAAAGTCAAATACGGAACAATCCTTGGAAGATATAAAGTCTACATCATCGACGAAGTCCATATGTTGTCTCAAGGTGCATTTAACGCTTTACTTAAAACATTAGAAGAACCACCAGCACACGTCATCTTCATTTTAGCAACAACAGAGCCACATAAAATTCTTCCAACCATTCTCTCTAGATGTCAAAGATATGACTTCAATAAAGTAAGTGAAGTTGATATCAAAGAAAGAATTAAAATCATTCTTGAAAAAGAAGATGTTGAATATGTTGAGGAAGCAGTTGATTTAATTGTTAATCTCGCTGACGGAGGAATGAGAGACGCCCTATCTATTTTAGAAAAAGTTTTAGCGTACTCAGGAAATCGTTTAGTAGAAAAAGATGTTCTAGATATCTTTGCTCTCGAATCTAAAGAAGAAAAGATTAAGTTAATTCGTTCTATCGTTAACCATGATATGGCAGATGTTCTTTCTCGACTTAATAACTATGTTAACAAAGGAACAGACATTAAAAGATTAACTGAGGACTTATTAGTTATTCTTAAAGATGTTGTGATATACAATTCTTCAAACATCGGTAATTATCTTGAAGCATTAAAAGAAGACGAAGCTAGTGAGTTATCTCGCTATATTTCAAATGATCAAGCATTAAGAATGATTGATGTTCTTATGAACACAGTTAGGGATTATAAAAATGTCACCGCTATCAATCCTATTTTTGAAATCAGTCTTATCAAAATGACTTCAATGGGCGAAGCACCTGTTAGACAAGTAAAGGTTGAGCCAAAAGAAGAGAAAGCCTTTATAACTCCAAAGGTTGAGCAAGTTAAACCAATTGAAAAACCAGTTGAGCCAGTCAAAGAAGAAGTTAAGGTAGAAATTAAACCTGAACCTAAGGTTGAACCAAAATCTGAGCCAGAACCAGTTGTAGTAGAAGAAGTTTCACCTTCTTCAGTGAAAGAATTAGATAACGTCATCTATCTAAAAGATGCTGAACAAGCAGATAATTTCTCTATCAGTGATGAACTTATGGTAAAAATCATGGTCATGTCAAAGAAAGAACTTAGACATGAAATCAATGATGGTTGGAAAAATATAAAGAAATTATCCACTCATGAGAAATATGGTAAAGCCGCAAACTTATTAATCGATGGTCGTCCTTTAGCGGTATCTAACAAAATAATCGTTTTAGAATATCCACTTCCAAAAATGGCGGAGAAAGTAAACGTTAAGGATATTCAATTAGATCTACAAACTGTTCTATATCATGTTTTCAAACGCCAAATGTTTGTCTACGCAGTATGTAGAAAAGAATCAGTGGACTTACAAGCTCTATATATGAACTTATTACAAGTTAATAAATTACCTAAAGCAAAAGATATTGTTTTAGAGTTTGAAGGAGAATAATTTATGAACCCAATGCAACAAATGGTCATACAAATGCAAAAGACTCAAAGAGAACTTCAAAAAGCTCACGCTGAGTTAGAAGCAAAGGAATTCAAAACCAATAAAGCCGGATTAGTGGATATCACTGTCATGGGAAGTAAGGAAATTGTTTCTATCAAGATTGAAGAAGATGGTTTTGAGCCAGACAATAAAGAGATGATTGAAGAATTAATCAGAGACGGATTAAACGAATTATTTGAAAAAATCGATGCGGAAGCCGCCTCAATTGATGAAAAGATTGCTGGAAAGCAAGGAGGTTTTGGCTTCTAATGGAGAAGTTAAAATCTCTAGAAGTTTTACAAGAACAGCTTTCCAAATTGCCTGGTGTCGGTAAAAAAAGCGCCGAACGTATGGCATATTCTCTTTTAGATTTCTCTCAAGAAGATTTGGATGATATTTCTTCCGCAATTAAAACCCTTAAAGAAAAGATTAAAGTCTGTCCTATTTGTGGCATGATTACCGATATTGATGGCTGCTATATTTGTGACGATTCCGAAAGAGATCAATCCACTTTAATGATTGTGTCTTATCCTAAAGATGTCATCTCATTAGAGAATAGTGGCGCTTTTAAAGGTTTATATCATGTTCTAAACGGAGAAATTAATCTTCAAAAAGGATTAACAGTAGAATCACTCAACTTAGAATCATTATTTAAAAGACTTGAAGATGGCACTATCAAGGAAGTTATCCTTGCCACTAACCCAACGTTAGACGGAGAAACCACATCATTATATCTTTCTAAATTATTAGCAAAATACAATGTCGAGATTACTCGTTTAGCCTATGGCTTACAAATGGGAGGCAATCTTGATTATGTAGATCCATTAACTTTATCTAAAGCATTAGAAGGAAGAAGAAAACTCTAGGAGGAAACTTATGTTTATCACACTTGAAGGACCTGAAGGAAGCGGAAAAACCACTGCCGTAGAATATGCTGTTAAAGCACTTGAAGAAAAAGGATACCAAATAGTTAGAACTAGAGAACCAGGCGGTACTCCAATTGCAGAACAAATCCGTAATGTTATCCTAGATAAAGCTAACACAAACATGGATCCAAGAACCGAAGCACTTTTATATGCTGCCAGCAGAAGACAACATTTAGTGGAAAAAGTTTGGCCAGCTTTAAAAGAAGGTAAAATCGTTATTTGTGACCGTTATCTCGACTCCTCATTAGCCTATCAAGGTGGCGCAAGAGGCTTAGGAATTGATAATATTTTGAACGTTAACTTATTTGCCACAGAAAATACTTTCCCAGATCTAACTTTGTTATTTGACATCACTCCTGAAGAAGGCTTGAAGAGAATATCCGCTAATGCAAATAGAGAAGTAAACCGTTTAGATTTAGAAAAACTAGATTTCCATCATAAAGTAAGAAATACTTTCTTAGAATTAGCCAAACGCTATCCAGAAAGATTTGTCATTATTGATGCCTCTAAATCTCGTGAAGAAGTAGCAAAAGCTACATTAGACGCAATCATGTCTAGATTATGCAAATAGATCGATACTTAAAAAGATATCAACCAATCATATACCAAACGTTTACGAATTCTTTAAAAAAGAAAACACTTTCTCATGCCTATCTTTTAGTAGGCAATCCAGGTACACCTCTTTTAGAGACCGCTACCTTTTTGGCTAAAACAATTTTATGCGATGACCCATCTCCATTAGCGTGTTGTAACTGTATTACATGTTTAAGAATCGATAGTGATAATTATCCAGATGTCATCACATTAGATGGTTCAAAAGAAACAATCAAAAAAGATGATGTTTTAAATATTGAAACCAGATTCGAAAAGACTGCATTTGAAACAAAAGGCATCATGATATATATCATCCATCTAGTGGAAAACATGACTATCGAAGCGGTTAACTCAATGCTTAAATTCATTGAGGAACCAGAAGCAGAAGTATATGCTTTCTTAACCACAAACAACATCAACAATGTTCTTCCTACTATTGTTTCAAGATGCCAAACATTGAATTTAAAAAGTGCAGATAGAAAAGACATTATTAAAGAAGCAGTAGAATATGGCATTGAACAAGAAGATGCAGAACTTCTCTCTTATTTCTATAATGATGCAGAATTAATCTTTGATCTCTTAAAAGAAGGGGATGAAAAAGATAATTACTACATTTCTAAAAAAGCAGTTAACGAGCTTATTGAAACTCTCGATAACGGAACATTCAAAGATGCAATTTACTATGCACAAAAAGAAATCGTGCCTCTAGTTAAGACAAAAGAAGAGATGAGATTTTTCGTTGATTTGTTAAGTGAGATTTTTGAAGATTTACTAAATCTCAAATGTAATCGCGAGATAGTTTTAAAAAGTTATGTTAATATATTAACCAGCTTATCGAACAAGCTGCCTCACATTGAAGAGTCATTATCAGAGATTTTAAAGCAAAGAAATCTCGTAAACATGAATGTTAATATCCCTCTTCAAATTGATCACCTCATCTTATACATCGTAAAGGAATAAAGAATATGGAAGAAGTAAATAAACAAGTTAATAAATTCGACTTCTATGTTGGAGTAAAATTCGAAAGTGCATCTCGTGCATACTTTTTTGGTGTTAAAGATATAGAGCTAAAACTAGGTGATAAAGTCGTCGTTGAAACTATCCATGGACCTGAGTTAGGCGAGGTAACAATTGACCCGATTTCAATAGAAGAATATAAGAGTGTTTTAGAGCTTAGACCAGTCTTAAGAAAAGCAACTCCTACAGACCTCAAATTACACGAAACTAATTTAAAAGATGCTGAATTTGCCCTTGAAATCTGTAAAAAAGAAGTAAAAATTGCCGGATTAGATATGAGACTAATTTCATGTGAATACACTCTTGATAAGAGCAAAGTTATCTTCACTTACATCGCTGATGAAAGAGTAGATTTCCGTGAACTTTTAAAGGTCTTAGCAAGCAAACTTCACACCCGTATTGAGTTACGCCAAGTTGGCGCTAGAGATAAAGCAAAAGCTATCGGTGGACTAGGAATATGTGGCCTTCCACTTTGCTGTGCTACTTACTTAAATGAGTTTGAAGGAATTGAAATTAAAAGAGCAAAAAATCAAATGCTCGCAATCAACATCCCAAAGCTTTCTGGGCAATGTGGTAAGTTAATGTGCTGTCTTAAATATGAGGATGATGCATATACCGATTTAAAGAAAGAATATCCAGAAATAGGAACTAAAGTATTTATTGATAAAGTTGAATTTGAAGTTACATCAATTAACGTTATCGCTAAATCAGTAAAATTAGATAATGCTGAGGACACAAAATTCCTATCCTTAGAAGACTTCAAACAACAAACTCACTGGCGTAAAAAGAAAAAAGATAATGAAGAGAATTAAGTCATTTGATAATTCCCATCCAGTTTTATATTTAATTGCTACCCCAATTGGCAATCTAGGGGAGTTTTCTTCCCGTGCCTTGAAGACAATTGAAGAAATGGATTTAATCGCTGCCGAGGATACAAGAAATAGCGGAGAATTATTATCCAAATTCAATATAAAAAAGTCTTTTATCTCTTTAAGAGAACATAACGAAATAGAAGCAAGTAAAAACTTAATTGAACAAATTAAAAACGGCAAGAAAGTCGCATATATGTCTGACGCTGGTTATCCAGGTATTTCCGATCCTGGTTATCTATTGGTTAAATTAGCGTTAGAAAATGATATTGCTGTATCTACGATTTCTGGTAGCTCTGCATTCTTAAATGCCTTAGTGAGATCCGGATTAGACACCAGTCACTTCTATTTTCATGGGTTCCTATCTCCAAAAGATAGCGAAATGAAATCAGAATTAGAAGCGTTAAAAGATAAAACCGAAACAATGATTTTTTATGAGTCTCCACATCGAATCACGAGAACATTACAAAACATGTATGAAGTTTTAGGAGACAGAAATGCAAGCCTACAAAGAGAATTAACCAAATTAAACGAAGAGAACATTATTGGCACTCTAAAAGAATTCATCGAATTAGATGAATCATCTTTAAAAGGCGAAATGGTTATTGTCGTGGAAGGAAATAAAGAAAATTCCGAAACAATGAGTGATGAAAAAATACTAGAACTAGTCGATATTTTTTTAAAACGTAATATTTCCAAAAAAGACGCCATCGAAATCATTTCAGTTGCTTTCAATATCCGCAAAAACTATCTCAAAGATTTAATAAAATAAATAATTATTCTTGAAATTAGATTTCCTCTTTTCTATGATAGAAAAGATTTTTTTAATTAGGAGGAGATTATGGAACTAAGAAATATCGCAATCATCGCACACGTTGACCATGGTAAAACCACTCTTGTTGATCAACTTTTAAAATCTTCCTCAACATTTAGAACCAATGAAGAATTAACTGATAGAGCAATGGATTCCAATGATATCGAAAGAGAAAGAGGAATCACTATCTTAGCAAAAACCACATCCATCATTTACAAAGATACAAAAATCAACATCTTAGACACTCCAGGTCACGCTGACTTTGGTGGTGAAGTTGAACGTATCATGAACATGGTTGATGGCTGTTTATTACTCGTTGATGCTTTCGAAGGCACCATGCCTCAAACAAGATTCGTTTTGAAGAAAGCATTAGAAGCTCATGTAAAGCCAATTGTCGTTATCAATAAAATTGATAGAGCAAACATCAATATCGAAGAAACGCTAGATGAAGTACTTACTCTATTTATTGAATTAGGCGCTCCAGATGAATTCTTAGACTTCAAAACTGTTTATGCTTCTGCTTTAAAAGGGACAAGCAGCCTATCAAGCAACCCAGCAGATCAAGTTGAAGGTATGGATGCGGTACTTCAAACAATCATCGATGAAATACCAGCTCCTAATACTGATAAAAATGGCTCACTGCAAATGCAAATTGCGTTATTGGACTATAACGATTTTGTCGGAAGAATCGGTATTGGCACTATTAAACGCGGCACAATCCATGTAAATGACAATTTAACAGTGTCTAGATTAGATGGAAGTACCACTAACTTTAGAGTATTAAAACTCTTCGGTTTCCAAGGATTAAAACGTTTAGAAATCAATGAAGCTAGTGCCGGAGATATCGTTGCCGTTGCCGGTTTAGCGGATATCAATGTTGGAGAAACAATTTGTTCCCCAAACAATGTTGATCCACTACCACTAATTAGATTAGATGAACCAACATTACAAATGACATTCGGTACTAACTCTTCTCCATTCTCTGGAAGAGATGGAAAACTCTTAACAGCAAGAAAGATTGAAGAGAGATTATTTAGAGAAACACAAAAAGATGTTGCTTTAAGAGTTGAACGTATCCCAAATACCGAATCATGGATTGTCTCTGGTAGAGGCGAATTACACCTTTCAATTCTGATTGAAAACATGAGAAGAGAAGGCTTTGAATTAGAAGTTTCTAAACCACAAGTTATCATTAAAGAAATTGATGGTGTGAAATGCGAACCATACGAAGACTTATTAATCGATGTTCCTAACGAATATGTTGGCGATATCATGACCACTATTGGTGAAAGAAGTGGCGAATTAGTTAATATGGATGCTAAAGAAACAGTGACAATATTAAAATATGTCATTCCTTCTAGAGGTTTATTAGGTTATATGACAAACTTTATGACCTTAACCAAAGGTTATGGTATTCTCTCACATGTTTATAAAGAATATCGTCCAATCGAATCACATTCTATTGGTGAAAGAAGTATTGGTGTTCTTGTTTCTGTAGAAGCTGGACAAGCCACTCCATACGCTATCGAACATACCGAAGAAAGAGGAACAATGTTTATTGCTCCAGGAACTGAAGTATATGAAGGTATGATTGTTGGAGAACATCGTTATGATTTTGACTTAGCTGTTAACGTTACTCAAAAGAAAAACTTATCAAATGTTAGAAGCAGTACCAAAGACAACACTGTGGTCTTAAAAACACCAAGAAAAATGTCTCTTGAAGCATGCCTAGATTACATCAATAGCGATGAATTAGTAGAGATTACTCCAAGCACATATAGAATGAGAAAAAAGATTCTTAACACAGCCGAAAGAAAGAAACACGAGGCGCACGTTAAGAAAGAACAAGAAAACTAATCAAAATAAAAAAATAACGCGGCTGTGCTGCGTTATTTTATTTATTTGTATCGTTTATGCTTGTGTGATTCTACTTCTATCAAAGCATTCCATATAGCTGCTATAATCTGATGACGACATAAGTGTACCAGTATTATAGTCATTATCTTTGAGCCACTTTCTTAAAATTAATCTATAGTTTATAGATAGCTGATCATCAGGTTGCCCATCAAAATAATAGAAGTAGTCATATGATCGATTAGAATTAGTGTGATACAGCAAGTAATCAATTACCGCAATTTTATAATAAGAATTAGGATTTATAATACAATCGAATGATGGATTAATATATACGTTATTATATTTCGCCACTTCGTTGATAATGTCCCAGCCCTTAACTGATTCAATATAAATCACATTATCAAACGGGAATGATTGATAAATATTTGAATAATCCCATTGGTCAGAATAAAGATTGCTTCTTGCTTGGTTACAATAAGTTAGAACAACATCACTATGGCCTTCAGCAACACATTGATCGTAAATAGCCTTGCACATTAAATTAGGCGCTTCATATGAGCTTTTAAATGTGCCAGTAACATTGCTTGCTAATACTTCATTAGCCTCAGCGTCACATTGAACATTATATTGATTAATCAAAGATTGAATAGTTGTGTCAATGGATGTGATTTTGGAATTAATAGAATAATCATCAATTACTTCCTTAGAAGCGTAATTAACTTTATGAGTTTTGGTGTTATACGTTAATGTGATGTTTCCAACATATCTTCCATATGCACCAAATTGTTCATAATGGAGATTCCCTTCGGTTGTTGATTCAGATTTATGTGTATGCCCGCATAACACTAAATCAACATAATCAGAAAGATTATTACCAATTAAATCTTCTTGCCCTGTATGAGCACTAGCGATAACTACATCACAGTCATTTTCTTCTCTTAATTGAGTGGCTAAAGTTTTAACAATATCGATATGGTCTTTAAAACAAATATCCTCGGTATAAGATGAGGTAATCGATGTTATTTGATCTTTACCAATCACTCCAACAATGCCAACTTTTAATCCGTTTTCTAAAGTATATGTGATAGTTTGCTGGCCAATTTCAATTTGTTGAGTATTACCATTTGTTTTAGTTGAAAAGTCATAATCATAAACATTTGCCGCAAGCACAGGCGTAACATAATCATCATATCCAGCAGCGGTATTAGCCTCTAAAGCTTCAACGCCCCAGTCAAAATCATGATTACCAACTGTTCTTGCGCTTAAATGGCAATATGAATACACATCATTTACCAATCTTCCACGATTATAATTTGAATAGATTGATCCTTGCCAATCATCACCTTGTGAAAGAATCAATGTATTATCTTCTTCGCTTTGTTGCTTTAAATATGTTCCTAACTTAGCTAACCCCATACGTCCGTTGTTTGAATCTTCTTCAATCGCACCATGGAAATCATTAAATGCAACGACATTAAGCTCTAATATGTCTTCTTTTGAAGAACCACCACCGCTTGGATCAAAAGAAAAGCCACAGCTAATAAGCAATGGCAAAAAAGACACAATGAAGGAAACTAGTGTTCTTTTATATTTCATTAAATACCTCAGTGAATCTGCGGGTTGATAAAAAATTATTTCTTTTTAATTTTTCCTTTGTTAGCACCTTTTGAATTGTGGACTAACATGCTACCGCCTTGGTTTTCAGCCATTTTCTTTGAATAATCAATGGCTTCTTTTTGAGTATCAAACAATTTGATGGCTTTTTCTCCACCAGCAAATTTGACTTCCCACTTGCCATCAGATCTTTTGACGACGTGATAGGTTCTCTTAGCCTCTTTCTTTGGCTCTGGTTTCTTTGCAGCTTTCTTAGGAGCAGCTTTTTTTGGTGCTTCTTTCTTTGCTGCTGGTTTCTTGGCTGGTTCGGCCTTCTTCACCAATGGTTTTTTTGGTGCAGGTTTTGCTTTTTTGACTGCCATAATAAACAATTCTCCTTCTCAGTTATTGTTTGTTGAAACGTTTATTTCGTTTTATTAATAATAAACTAATTCCTAAAATGCTTAAAGTACTAATAATCACACTAGATGTAACAACATTGCCTCCACAACCTCTTTTTGCTGGGGCGGTTTTCTCTTTAACAACAAATATGCATTCAGCAGTTTTCATTCCATCGATAGTTGTCACAATTACTTTAGAAGTTCCTACTGTATCAGCAGTTACTAATCCTGTATTCGATACAAGCACAGACGGATATTCAGCACCATCCATTGATTCAGCAGACCAAACCACATCTTTATTGGTTGCGGTTGAAGGATTAATAGTTGCTTTTAATTGGAATTTTTCACCAACAACAAGTTCTTTCCTTGTTTCATTTAATGAAACACTTTCAACAGGGATAGTTTGTGGTGATTCAATAACGGTGACTTCACAAGTGGCGGTAAATCCACCATCAACAGTTGTAACTTTAACATTTGTTTTTCCGGCTCCAACTGCACTGACTTTGCCAGAAGTAACTGAAGCAATAGAAGTATTATCACTTGACCAAGTGACATCTTTATTTGAAGCATTTTGTGGTAATACACTAGCGGTTAATGTAAACGATTGTCCTGCTTGAAGGGAAATCGAAGATTTATTTAAAGAAACTCCAGTAACTGAAACCTTAACTACATTAACAGTACATGTATCAGTGAAACCACCATCTTGAGTTGTAACAGTAATAGTTGCACTACCTTCTTTTAATCCAGTAGCAACTCCGCTAGTTGAAACTGTAACAACTGAAGTATCACTTGAGGACCATGTAACCGCTTTGGTTGTAGCGTTACTAGGTTCAACAGTAGCGCTTAATTGAGTACTACCATTTAGGTTAACATCGTAGCTATCTTGGGCTATAGATACACCAGTAACTGAGACAGTTCCACTTTGGCCAGAACAGATTTGTCTTGTTTTATCATTGAAATCGCCCCAAATTCTGCAAGCATATTCAGGATGGTCGATAAATGGATTACGATTTCCTTGTCCATTAGCATGGTTTTGGATAGCATCGTTACGATTTAGCTCAGCTCTTCTTGCTATATCGTTAGCGCCTGTAAACGAAGTATCTGATGGTAAATATTGTAAATTCCACTCCAACATAGCGCTTATGGAGCCCATAGTGTTGCTTGGATCAGTATTTTTATAATCGTGATCAAATGGGTCATCTGATAGATTCAATGATGTATTAGCAATCATACTATAAAAGATGATTCGAGATGCAGACCCACGATAATAAGCAACATATTGTCCTGGATCATATGAATCAGGGCTATAGCCTTTTGAACCTCTTCCACTATTAACAGCAGTGGAATTGGGTCTTGTCATATGAGCGTCGCCTTCAACCACACTGCCTCCACGAGCATTTGGCCAAACATGTTCTCTATTCCAAGTTTTTCCACTGTCCCAAGAAGGTCCAACTAATGCATTATCATAAAAGCTAAGAATCTTGCCACTTCCATTAGGATCGGCATCACTAATTGCGGAAAAAGTTCTCATGCCAGCATATCCAACAGTGGATTTTCTCTTGCTATTATTCAAAGTGTTTAAGGCTTTTCTTAATTGCTCTCCAGTTAAATCATCGGTAATTGAACTGTAATAATCATCAACCGCATTAACAACAACAGTGTTCTTCTTTGCATCGTTTGCATTAATGTGCAAGCTAGACACCGCTAAAAGACCGCAAGAAAAGACAGATAAAAATGAAAGTGTAATAATTCTTTTAAATTTCATTGTTTTACTCCAATAAATTTTATGAATTTATTATAGTCTTTATTTAATTAAATTAAAAGGAGTGAAAATCCACTCCAATTTAAGTCATCTAAATATAAATTATAAGGATAACACTATATTCCAGATGCCGATAAATTGAAGAACAGCCGCAACAACAATAAATACATGGAAAAGAGTGTGGAACCAAATTCTTTTCTTACCGATGCCATATAGAATTGCACCAACCGTGTAAATGATTCCGCCAACAAGAATAAAAATGAAGATGTTAAATTCTAAACATTGATTAAAAGGATATACAAACATTAACATCCACCCATCAACCAAATAAATGATGTAGGCAATTATTTCCATCGACTTATATTTTAAGCCACCAAAAATAGTGACCAGGATTCCTGCTAAAGCTAAGACATATTCTGCTATTAGAACTCCAGTTGAAATATCGGTGTTAGAAATGGCAAGTAGGCATATTGGAGTGTATGTTCCAGCCACGAACAAATAGATATCGGAATGATCAATAACGCGACAGAGCTCACGTATTTTTGTGTTAAGCGGCCTTGAATGATAAATAGAAGAAACAAGAAAAACCACAAACATTGTAGTCACATAAATGTAAAGTGGATACATTTTTATAAACGGGACATTAAAGCGTATTTCAAATCCTAATAGCATTCCAAAAACAACAAAGGAAAAAGCAACTCCAACTATGTGTGTAATTGTATTCCATATTTCTTGTTTATGAGTGTATTGTGGTGAATGTTTATCCATGGATATTAAATGTACTCTATTTTATTGTAAAAGTAAAAATATCTTCACCAGTTCATATTTTTTGACAAAAAAACAAGGTTTATTCTTCCTTGTCTTTTTCTTTATCTTCGTTATTGAACAACACCTTAATGTTCTTATAAGGACCAAACATCGTTAACGTATCTCCATTTTCAATTACCGTATCTTTGCTTGCATAGATATAGGAATCGTTTCTTTTAATGATACCGATTGTGATGCTGTATCTATCTTTTAAATGAGAATCTATTATTTTCACATTTTTAAGTTCATCCGGAACTTCTTGGATAAAGACTTCCACTAGTGCATTTGGCCCATAGTTATTGATTAAGTTAATTTCGTTGTATTTCTCATTATCTTTGATTTGTTCATTTGACACAGAATTGATAAAAGCTTGTTTGATATCATTAAGTAGACCAAACACTATAATAATGTCGCCCTTGCGGAACATCGTATCTTTTGTAACATCAACTATTCTTTTGCCTCTTTTAATAGAAAGAACATTAACAGAATAGTTTTTAGTTAATTCCATTTCACTTAATGGAATATCTAGAGCAAAGAATGGAAGGCTATTCAAAACCACTTCCGCAATTGCATGCTTTCCTTGTATGTCTAAAATTGTGATATGGTTAGTGTTTCTAGTTTTCTTAGATGAATTAAGAGCAAATGTTTCAAGAAACTTTTGGAAATGCTTGTTGATTGGCGGAATCTTTAAAACAAGCATCGCTGCAAATAATCCAGAAGCGATATACAAAATAATGAAGTACCATTCAGTGTATGTCTGAACAGTAAAGTCAATTTGCTTCATATTCACTAAAGTGAAGAAAACATTAATGATTAGACCCATGAACGCCACAGAGAAGACATGGCCTGTATACATACAGATAGTTGCGATTCTTCTTCTACGGTCATCACTAGTGATGAGCTCACTTTCAGAAGTAGTAAATCCAGTGCTAGTAAATAAAGATGCAACTTGAAATTTAATCTTCTTAGAAGAGAGGCCAGTAAGCTTAAACGCAACTGAGAAAATTTCTATCGCTAATAGATAGAATGTTACTACCGCTAAAATGAGTGCAATCGCTAACCAAATGTTCATACTTGCTATATTCTACATTTTTGTTTTTATATTTGGAAACAAAGTTTCAAACTCTTTTGGTATTGGTGCTTTAAACTTCATCACCTTGCCACTGAACGGGTGAGTAAGTATCAGCTCATAAGCATGTAATCCCAGCCTTTTAATTGGATTACTTGGATTGCCGTATTTATCATCACCAATAACATGATGTCCTAGATCACCAAGATGGACTCTAATTTGATTTTTTCTACCGCTATCAATATGGACATCTAAGAAAGAGTATTGGTCTGTTTCTGCTTTAACTTCATAGTGAGTAACAGCAAATTGCCCGTCGCCTTTTTTCTTAGAAGAATACATCATGTTTTGTGCATTTTTCTTCAAATAAGACGACACAGTCCCCTTCTTTTCTTTTAACTGACCTTCCACAATAGCGTAGTATCCACGACTAGAAACTAGTTCATTCCACTTATCTTGAAGAGCGTCTCTTAGCTTTTCGTTTTTGGCCACCATTAATACTCCAGAGGTATCTTCATCAAGACGATGAACGACATAGATTCTATTGTGTTTATCTTTTTGTTGAACATAATCCATCAACATACGATAAGCAGTTGAACCTTTTTCTTTATCGCTTGCAATGCTTAATAATCCATTAGGCTTATTGATGACAATGATCTCATCATTTTCAAATATGATAGGTAGATTACTTCTTGTCTTTTTATGGATTGGGTTTTTAGAAATAATTACGACATCACCTTTTGTGAGTTTAAAGTTATATTGACTGATTGGAGCACCATCAACCGAAACACGATGATTAGTTAAAAGAGACTTTACAGAGTTTCGAGATTGTCCTTTTAAAGTTTCTAAAAGAAACTCAAGTAGTTCACAGTTCTTAGTAACTGGATATTCTCGAATATCTTTGTAGTCTTTGGAATGATGTTCAAATCTCTTTTTATTCTTGTTCATATATTTTCTTTTTAATCATTTCTGCATATTTAAATGCAACATTAATACCTGTCACCTTTTCAAATTCTTCAAAGAAGGCATTGGAATTAATTTCGCACATCACAGGGTCACCATTTTCTAAAAACATAAAATCGATGCCTGCATATTCAATATCTAATTTATCCGCTATGAATTTAGCAAGTTTAAAACATTTGTCTTCATCTTTAAGCGGTCTACTAGAAGCATTGTCACCAAAATTACTTCTGAAATCACCTTTGTTATATCTGATAAATCCACCCACAACTTCCTTATCAATGATAATTACACGAGCGGAAACACCATAAGAACTTCCAACATATCTTTGGAATAATATAGGGGCTCTGCAGTGTTCTTTATATGCTTCAATGAGTTCTTCCTTGGTTTTAATAAGGTAAACACCGAGACCTAAGGATCCATAGACACGCTTAAGAATTAAAGGAAGACCTAGTTCTTTAATAACATCATCTAAGAATAATAAATTCTCGGGTTTTAGTTCTTGCGAATAAAAAAGCGGACCAGTAATTGTATCTGGCATCGGAATTCCAATTGAAGCACAAGCAATATTAGTTAATGCTTTATCATCACAAAGTTTAATGAAATCGGCTTTATTAAATAAATGGTAGCCAACCTTTTCTAATATCCTCGCTAAGTAGATATCTTTATCCAAATAAAGGACAAAGTCACATTTAGGAAGATTCACAATTAGTTCATTATCTTTGATAGACGCTAAAGTTCCATTATTAACAAAAACATCCAAGGAAATACCCAGTTTTATAAACTCTTCTTTGAAGCGTTTAATTTTGTATTCGTTATGGCCTAGTTCTTGATTAACAATAATAATTCCGTTCATGGCTAATATTATAAAAAAATTGTATTTAATAATACAATCTTATTTATTCAAACTTGAAGTTTTCATCAATCATCATGTCGATATAATCTTGCTTAAGTTGTTTGTATTGTTCCCAATTATCTCCACATCGCTCAATAAGTTCTAATCGGAAATCGTTATATCTTAACACTCTTGAATTATCTTCTTTTAACAAAGTAATAAAGGCTTGGTAACGAACAAATATAGGCGAGGCGTATTCCATTAAGCGTACACTGACACCGTATCCAAGAACTTTCTTGGGAGCAACTAAAAGGAAGAAATCTCCCTTAGGGCTTTGTTCAACAAGCTTATAGTTTTTTGATTGAAGCCTAACTAAAACAGAGTGAAGATCCGCTAAAGAGGATACAGTTAGCAAAATATCAACATTGCGATTACTTCTTCCTGCAGTAAAAGCTGTCGCGCCTATATGATTGATAGATACACGAAAATCTTTTAGATAGAAAAGTAAGTTGTTCTTCTCATCTATAAATGTTTCACGCCAACCACGAGGATTAAATTCTAAATACTTCATAACTATAATATTTTATATTAGGCTCCATCAATATGGGTATCGCAAATATTGTCACCTTCGCTAACTCTATTGAATTTAGCTCCATTAGATGAGGAAGAGGAATGATAATCAACTCTTCTATTAACATAATCTCTGAAAGTTAAAACATCCTTAACGTTGTCAAACTTGGCCATGAAAAATCTATCTCCCATGACGCCAGAAAGAACTTTTGGATATCTACCAACATTGCAAAGATTGTTTTTATATGTTCTTAAAACATCATCATCACTATAAAAATATTCAACATTGTCCCGTCTAGAACCAGTAGGTAAATAGTATTTTGGAGACATGACTACAACTGGGTGTTGATCCGCCATAACTTGGCCATATAATTCATAACAATCTATAGAATTTGCAAAGTTTTGCATATCAGGAGAATAACCTCCAGGAGAACGAATGTTGATTTCCAATCCAACTATATCTCCGACTTCAAATAACCCTTTTCTTGCTTCTGTAACTCTAAAGTATTCGATATGAAAAAATCTCTTTTTAGCACCAAAAGCTTTAATGGTGGCTCTACCTAGTTCTTCAAACTTTTTGTCTAGGAAAGGATTAATGTAATAGAAGAAGTCATCACCTTTCTGAAGAATGTCACTAATAGAAGGAGGGCATTCAAGAGAAGTGCAGTATACACACTCTGAATTTTCATCAGCTAAGCCATCAAATGTGACAATGTCTCCAGTAACAAAAGTTTCGCAAATAAATTGGCAATTTTGTGATTTTTCAACGTAAAACTTATGTAATTCATCCGAATTTTTAATTTTAAAGCTTTCTTCAGCACCAACACCAATATCAGGCTTTATAAAAAGAGGATAACCATATTTTTTTGCAAATTCTTCAAGGCTTCCAAGATCATTAACGAGCAAATAAGGAGCGACTTTTACGCCTGCTTCTTTGAAGTGTTGTTTCATTTTTGATTTGTGTTGAAACTCATCTAAATCATTTGGTCTAAGTCCATTTTCGACCCAAAATAGCTCTCTTAATTTTGCATCTTTTCTTAACCAGTACTCATTGTTGCTTTCAATATAATCAATATGACCATATTTTTTTTCAAAATAACCTACAGCTTGCTTTTCTTCGTCAAAATTATCTAAGTTGTTAACTTTATAATATTCAGTCAATGCATCTTTTAATGCAGGGTTTAAATTATCATATGGTTCATCACCAACTCCAAGCACTCTGAAACCAGCATGTTTTAATCCAACACAGAATCTATAATATGTCTCTGGAAAATTAGGAGAAATAAATACAAAATTTTTCATAAAAGCACCCGACTTTCTAAAACATTATATTATGAATCACTATAAAATATTGATTTTATTTTTATTTAATGTATTATTGATTGACAATCTAGTTAATTAAAAATATGCCAAAAACAAAAGAACAATTTGAAGCAATTAGACAAGAAAGAAAAGACGCTATCCTTAATGCAGCGCTTTATCTTTTTGCTACACGTGGCTATGACGCTACTACAACAGACGCCATTGCGGCCACTATTAATTGTTCTCATGGGCTTATATATCATTATTTCCCTACAAAAGAATCATTAATCGATGCTGTTTTTGAATATGAGATTAGACCAATATCAAGAAAAATATTTGAAAATGTGAATTTTTTACAAAAAGCAAAATTTGTTCTTATAGATGTAATGGAAGCATTTTTGCGAGCTCTTAAAAGCAATAATGATGAGTATGTTTGGGGCTTGCATCTTTTATTAAATTTACACGTTACCAGTCTAACAAACCCTTTAATGAAACAAGTGGATCGAAAAAGAAATGTACATAATCGCCTTTTAGAATTAATCGAAAGAGGCAAAGAAGAAGGTGACTTCAAACTATCTAGTACAAAAGAACAAGGTGCAGCCCTATTGGCATTATTCAAAGGTCTTGCTCACAACCGACTTAAAGTTGGCTATAAAAAATTTATCTGTCCAAGTAGTGACATTATTATGTCAATGTTGTTAAAATAATTACTATGTTTAAGAAATTCAAGCTTATTTTATCAAGTGTAAGAGAATATAAAAAATACGCGATTCTGACCCCTATTTTCATGATTGGAGAAGCAGGTTTAGAGTGTGCTATGCCTTTTTTGATGGGCATGTTTGTTGATGAAATCAAACTCCTTACTACTCCAGATAGTTTCTTCCATGTAGATGGTTCTGGTATTCCTGTTTTCTACATTGCCTTAATTTTATTAGGCATGGCCATTATCTCATTATTATGTGGCTGGATAGGTGGCAAAACTGCTTCCATAGCATCCGTTGGTTTAGCGTGCAATTTACGTGAAGATTTATACAAAAAATTATGTAGTTTCTCATTTGAGAACATTGATAGATTCTCAACATCAAGTCTCGTCACTAGAATGACGACAGACATTAACAATGTCCAAATGGCATTCCAAATGATGATTCGTATTGTGGTAAGAGCCCCATTAATGCTTGTTTTCTCCGCTGTAATGACATTCGTTGGTGGTGGAATAATGGGCTTTATCTTTGTGGGATTAATTCCAATCGTCGCCTTTGGTTTATTCATGATTATTAGACACGCAATGAGAATCTTTATTCGCGTTTTCAAAAGATACGACGTTCTTAATGAATCAGTTCAAGAAAATGTTTCTGGCATTAGAGTGGTTAAATCCTATGTTAGAGAGGAATTTGAAAAAGAGAAATTTGCTAACGCAAGTAACGCTATTACAACTGACTTTGTAAAGGCTGAAAAAATTGTCGCTCTCAATAACCCATTGATGAATACATCAATTCACCTTTCAAACATCTTGATTATTGCTTTAGGAACACTACTCATCTATAAAACCGGCCACTACGAAGAACACCTTAACGATAAAGGTCAACTTGTTGGTGACTGGGTTGGTGGAGAATTAACTCTTGGTCAATTATCAGCATTAATTACATATGGTATTCAAATTTTAATGTCATTAATGATCATTTCTATGATTATGGTTATGCTCGCCATGTCACTAGAATCCATGAAGCGTATTGCAGAAGTATTACAAGAAGACCCAACTATCAAAGACAACAACGCTCCATTATATGAAGTAGCAAATGGTGATGTTGTTTTCGACAACGTTTCCTTCAAATATAAAAAAGAGAGCGAAAGAGAAGCTCTATCCAACATTAATATAAATATTAAATCAGGGCAATTTGTTGGCATCCTTGGTTCAACCGGTAGTGGTAAAACCAGTGTTGTTAACCTGATTTCCAGATTATATGACGTTACAGAAGGTCAAGTTCTTGTCGCAGATCATAATGTTAAAGAGTATGACTTAAAAGCATTAAGAGATAATGTCGCTGTTGTTTTGCAAAAGAATGTTTTATTCTCCGGCACCATAGAATCAAACCTTAAATGGGGCAATTTAAATGCTACTGAAGAAGAGATGATGAGAGCCTGTGAAATCGCTCAAGCCACAGAAATTGTTAATGCTAAAGAAGAAGGCCTCCAATCTCGTGTAGAACAAGGTGGCGCTAACTTCTCTGGTGGTCAAAAACAAAGACTTTGTATCGCTAGAGCAATTTTAAAGAATCCAAAAATTATGATTTTAGATGACTCCACTAGTGCAGTTGATACTAAAACCGATAGATTAATCAGAAAAGGCCTAAAAGAAGATCTTCCACACATGACAAAAATTGTCATCGCACAGCGTATATCTTCTATTGAAGATGCCGATCAAATTATCATTATGGATAATGGTACTGTTAATGCCATCGGTACTCACGAAGAATTATTAAAGACTAACCAAATCTATCAAGAAGTCTACTATACACAAAATAGAGTAGGGGGTGATAAGTAATGCCTCCAGTCCATATCAAAGAAAGAGCAAGAGCGAAAAAAGGAACCATGAAACGTCTTTTGAAGATGCTCTTTAAGCTTTATCCATGGCAACTTATCGTTTCTTTACTCTGCTTAATTTTTAATGTTATTGGTAACTTATGTTCATCAATCTTTGTTTCACTTGCCACAACCGCATTAACTGCAGCAGGTAAACAAGGTGTTAATCCATTTGTTGGAGAATTTGCAGTTAGCAGTACATTTGGTTTCACTGTGTATACTAACATCACTTATCTTGTGATTATCTTAGGATGTATCTACATCGTCGGCATTCTTGCATCTTGGACATGGAATAGAACCATGGCGATTGTCACCCAAAGATTCTTAAATGATTTCCGTAAGTCTATGTTTGCTCACATGGAAGATTTGCCAATCAAATATTTCGACACACATGCTCGTGGTGCAATCATGTCAATGTACACCAATGATATTGATACAATTAGACAATTTATCTCTCAAGCTATGCCAAGTTTAATTCAAACTGGTTTAACAGTAATCTTTGTCTTCTTCACCATGCTCACTGCATCAATTTGGATGACCCTAGTAGTGGTTTTTGGATTTATTTTCATGTTAATCACTGTCAAATTCATCGGTGGAAAATCCTCTAGTTACTTCATCAAACAACAAGGATCACTCGCCAAAGTTGAAGGTGCAATCGAAGAATCAATTAACGGCTTAAAAGTTATCAAAGTCTTCTCACACGAAGAAAAGAGTATTGAAGAATTCAATGTCTTAAATAACGATCTTAAATACAACTCCACTCAAGCTAACATCCACGGTAACATCATGATGCCAATCATGGCGAATATCGGTAATTTCTTGTATATCTTATGCGCACTTATGGGTGCATGCATATACGTGTTCGGCTGGAGAAACTTATCTGTATCTGGCTTTGCTGTTTTACAAGGCCAACCAGAAAAATTTGCAGGTATGATTGCCTTATTCTTAATGATGTCACGTGTCTTCTCTAATAACGTTAATCAATTCTCACAACAAATCACATTTATCGTTATGGGTATGGCGGGTGCATCTAGATGTCTTGATTTAATGGATGAAAAACCAGAAACAGACGAAGGATATGTCTATTTATGTAACATCATTAGGCATGAAGATGGCTCGTTTGAAGAAACTAGCGAGCACACTCATGACTATGCATGGAAATATCGCCATAAAGATGGCAGTCTTGAATATCGTGAACTAAAAGGCGATATCTTGTTAGATAACGTTGACTTCTCTTACGATGGAGAAAGACTTGTTCTTAAAGACGTATATGTCTACGCACATCCAGGTCAAAAAATTGCTCTTGTAGGCGCTACTGGTGCTGGTAAAACCACAATCACTAACTTAATCAATAGATTCTATGACATCGCTGACGGCAAAATTCGTTATGACGGCATTAACATCAATAAGATTAAGAAAGCCGACTTAAGAAAGAGTTTAGGAATCGTTTTACAAGATACCAACTTATTTACCGGAACCGTTATGGAAAACATCAGATACGGCCGATTAGACGCTTCAGATGAAGAGTGTATCAAAGCAGCAAAGATTGCTAATGCTCATGACTTTATCATGCGTCTACCTGAAGGATATAACACCATGCTCTCTGGAGATGGTTCTAACTTATCTCAAGGTCAAAGACAATTGTTATCTATTGCTAGAGCCGCTGTCGCCGATGCTCCTGTGATGATTCTTGACGAAGCCACTTCCTCAATTGATACTCGTACTGAAAAATTAGTGCAACAAGGTACAGATCAACTCATGGAAGGTAGAACTGTATTTGTTATCGCTCATAGACTTTCCACAGTTCAAAACTCTGACGCAATTATGGTGTTAGACCACGGAGAAATCATAGAACGTGGCACTCACGAAGACTTAATCAAACAAAAAGGCGTCTACTATCGCTTATATACCGGCGCCTTTGAATTAGAATAAAGGTAAAGAAAACGCTCTCGAAATATTCGGGAGCGTTCTTTTGTTATTCAACTGAGAAGAGATAATCGTAGATATCTTGTCCTCCATCAATTATTCCCATTTCTAGATAAGGGAAGTAGAAGGAGATTTGTTCTTGTAGTTTCTCTTTTTCTTTCTCGGTTACATTCTTACCACATATAACGATAAGAACTTCTTTTTGTTTAATACCTTTAACCTTGCTTAGTAAGCGTCTAAAGGCATAAAGTCTATTTCTACTAGCAACAAGTAATTTACCATCAAGAATGCCGATATAATCGCCTTTATTGATGATAACCTTGTTAACTGTAGTTCTTCTAATTGAAGTAGTGATTTCACCACTAGAAACGTTATCAATTGCTTGTTTGAAGTTACCAACAATAATTGTTAAGTCATCACTGGAGTAATCTAACATTGTTAAAGCACTATAACATTGAGGAATAGATGTGGAATTAATTACCACAACATTGCTGCCCTTATATAAGGTTGCAGCTTGTTTAGCTGCCATAATAATGTTCTTATTATTTGGGAAAACAATAATGTTTTCTGCATCTAAAGATTTGAATGCCTTAATGAAATCTTCAGTAGATGGGTTCATGGATTGACCACCATCAATAATTACATTAACGCCAAATTCTTTGAATTGTTGTTTGATACCTTCTCCAGAAGCAACAGCAACCAAGGCGTATTTATAATGTTCTCTAGATCTAACTTCTTCAAGTTCACTATCACCGATTTGTTCGTTATGTTGTAACGCCATATTCTCAATTTTAATGGTGAGGAATTCACCAAATTTACGCATATGGTCGAGTACTTTTCCTGGATCTTTGGTGTGAACATGAACTTTGACCACGCTATCATCACTTAAAGCAACGATAGAGTCACCTTTAATATCATCACCATTTAAGATATCAATCACATCTTGAATATCGAATTTTTCAATATCAACTTTCGAGTTTTGCAATCTTAAGATAAATTCAGTACAGTAACCAAATTTGAGTTCATCATCTGGTCCAAAGGCATTAAAATCAACATCTGCACTTTGTGATAATGAACTGCCGGATTTAGAAGCGACGTCTAAGAATGAGAAATCAACTTCTTCACCTTCTAAATATTTAATAAAGCCTTTTACGATATAAACGTAACCTGCTCCACCAGAATCAATTACACCAGCTTCTTTTAAAACTGGTAACAAGTTAATTGTGTTGTTTAAACTTCTAACAGCTTCTTCTAAATGATAATGGAAGAAGTCGTTAATAGAAGAGGTAAAATCAACCTTGCTAGCGGCGTATTCTGTTGCTTCTCTAAAAACGGTAAGAATTGTGCCTTCGACCGGAGTAACAACTGCACCATAAGCTTGTTTAACACCTAATTCATAGGCTTTAACTAAATCAACAGCGTTAACTTGTTTCTTACTTTGTAAGCCCTTACATATTCCACGGAAAATTTGTGAAAGAATAACACCTGAATTTCCTCTAGCGCCAAGGAGCATGCCGCTACTGAGTGGTTTGCAGATATCGCTTAGTAATTCACTATCAATACCCATCACCGCAGCAATGCCGCCTTCAATGGTGTGGCACATATTTGTACCAGTGTCACCATCAGGCACAGGAAAGACATTTAAGTTATTCACTTCGTCCATGTTATCTCTTAAGCATTTTGCTCCAGAGACAACAAGCGATTTAAAGTCCTTTCCGTTTAAAGTTTTTAAAACCATTGATTATTCACCAACAACTTCAACTTTTTTACCAAAGAAAAATACGCCAACGGTGCCTTTACCGGTTGTGCCACCAATAATTGGTCCCATAGGAACGACATTGATTTCTTTGAATTTAACTTCACTCTTTAAATTGGAAACAAGTAATTCTAAATCTTCTGGTTTACATTCAGCGTCACTAATCCAACAAACATTCTTTTCTGGTTCAACAGCGAGTTCTTTAGCCATAGCAACAACTCTTAATAAGGCATTTCTTCTACCTTTTTGTTTTTCGACAGCAAAGTTATTACCTTTAGCATCACTAATTAAGATTGGCTTAACACCAAAAACGTTGCCAAAGAAAGCGGTGGAAGCTTTGACTCTACCAGCCATCTTTAAAGTATTTAAATTTTCAACTGTTGCTAATTGGTTGTATTCAAGTTTATGTTCTTCTAAATAGTCTCTAACTTCTTCAATAGATTTGCCATCAATTCTCATTTCAGCAGCTTTTAAAAGCATCATACCTTGACCCATACAGCTGTTGAGTGGGTCAACGATAATCACTTTTCTACCTGGGAATTTTTGTTCATATTTTGGTTGTAACTTTTTAGCAAGTTGCACAGAAGCACTTAAAGCGCCAGAACAGGAAATGTATAAAACATCTTCGCCTTTTTCTAAGTGACGTCCAAACACTGCGTCAAATTCTTGTTCAGAAACTTGGCTAGTGAAGACTCTTGTGCCTTCCGCCAACATATCAAAGTATTCTTTATGTGAGATACCTTGATCCCAATCTAATGAAGCATAGACTTCTCTTTCTTTCTTATCTTTTGTTTGCCAAGAAACCATCATACGACAATAGTCAATATCATGTTCTTTTCTTAATGCAGGGGTGAGATCACAAGTGGAATCTCCAATAATTGCAAATTTTGCCATTCTTTTTCTCCTTAAAACACTTATATAAATATAAAGACTTGAGATAATAGTAGCAATAAACAACAATATGCATTTGCCTATTATGCGACATTAATGATAAAATGCCTAATATGTCAGACTTAAGAACAATCAAAACAGAAGCCGCAATTGAAAACGCAATGATCGAGCTCATTGAAATCAAAGGCTTCTCTAAAATCAAGATGGTGGACATTGCTAAGCAAGCACAAGTGAATAGAAACACCATCTATCTTCACTACGAAACAAAAGAAGAAATAATCATCTCAATTCTTAAAAAAGCCTACGCAGACCAGGCCTTTTTGGATGATTTGAAAAAAGTGCAAACGCAAAGAACCGGCAAAAAGGAAATCAGATCTCTATATTTAAGCATCCTTAATAAAGTTGAGCACGACATTGAGCTTTATCGTATTTTGTTAACAGACCCAAACCTCTTAGGTTACGTTAATAGGTTCTTAAAGTATTTCAGAGACGAAATAATGAAGTACTTTGAAAACTCCACCGCCAATAGAGTGAAACTTGAATATATTATCAACGGAGTATATGGAGTCTTATCAAGATGGGTGGTTAACGCATTCGCTAGTAAAGACGAAATAGCGGAACAGTTAACCGAACTATTTATAAATGACATTAGAAAATTAAAAAGATGACGCTAAATTAAACGTCATCTTCTTTTTTAAACTATAAATATTAATTAGTCTTCTAAACGAGCAAGTAAAGCTTTTTCTTTATCGCTTAATTCGTTATCAACAACGAAGAATAGAGCGACAAATCTAACAGCGGAGGCTTTAGCTTCTTTCTTTAAGCAATCAACGATTTCATCGACTGCGGAAACAAATGATTCTTCACCAGCGTTCTTGTTCATTGCAAAGAATTCATATTTATCGGTTTTGATACCGGTAGCTTCTTCGAACAATTTTAATTCTTCAGCACTGGAATGTTTGTCAGCACCAGCAGCGAGTCTCACTAACATTGTAGCGAAATCATCGATTTCATCTGCGGAATAGCCAGCAGCTTGCATTCTTGCACCTAATTCAGCATAAGCTTTTTTTGCTTCTTCTAATTTTTGTTCAAAAGATAAGTTTTTGTAATTTGCTAATAATTCTTTAACTTTCATGATTATTGCTCCTTTTAGTCTCCGTTATTATATAACAAGGTTAAGATTTTACCAACCACATTTTTTAAGTATGAAAAATGTCTATTATGGGTACTATGTAACTCCTACTTTATTCCTAAAACTTTATCGTGGTCAATTAATCAAAAATATGACAATGTCTTTTATAAAATAAAAAGGAAGGACGAGCCTTCCTATAATTGTTTATTTACCAACTGCAAGTTTAACACACTCATAAGCACCATTATAGTGTCCTTGGGCTTTGAGCTCATTGATGCGGTCGCACATATGAGGAATAATCTCTTTATCGCTAATCAAGCGGTCTAACATTTCGTTGGCCTCTTTCTTAGTTGGGCATTCAGGAGTGGAATCACCATTTTCTTGTCCATTAACTGCACCATACACTTCATGTCCACCAATGTGTCTCATAAAGAGTTTTGGAATTGGATAGTAAGCTAATTCGCTAGGTTTAGTGACTAATAAATCAGTAACTGGCATTAATAAGTTAGTGGAATATACTGCTTCAAAGATATCTTTGTTATAAATGCAATAAATGCCTTCTGCTTCGCCTTCCTTAATCTCTTTAGCGAGTTCTTTTAACTTCTCGTATTCATTGAAGAAGTTCTTGGTTTCAACTTCCACTTTCTTAATCATCTTTTCATAGACGTCTTTATGGTCACCAAAATTGATAAATAACGCCACTTTCTTTTCTTTGACATATGGTAGTAAGTGCTGCACCATAGCAAGGAACATATCAAAGCCTGCTCCAGCACCACCAACAGTCATTAATATACGAATTGGTTTTCCGTTTCTCAATCTAGCCTTTCTTCTTTCATTATCACCTTCAAGATCCACTAAGAGTTCGTGGTCGATAAAGCAGCCAACCATCTTTAATTGATCTTCAGGAATGCCGTTTAGAGGTTTTTTATCAAATCCTCTTAAGGTTTTATAACCAAAGTAGGCAAATGGGGTTTGTACAGTGTGAATTGCACCTTCAGAAAGATGTAATCCCATTGGCCAGTTATCAGGAATAGCATTAACAACGTGAGTCATGCCAGCGTGAATTGCAGCTTGGCTTGGCCAAACGTGAGTAGCAATATAAGGGATATCTTTTGGAATGTTTCTGAAGATAGGTACTAAAAGTTCACTATTAGCTTGGTCTTTAGCGTTATAGGAAATCTTCTTAAATCCTTCAGAATTAAGTGGTTCCCAAACGAGTTTATTAAATAGCTTAGACTTTTGAGAAATTCTAGAAGCTAAAGAATACATATCGTTTTGTTCACGAATCATCTTGCTTCCAGTTGCATCAAAGCTCGCTAAGTCTAACCAATATGGTTTATAGCCTAACGCTCTAGCAGCGCTAGCCATAGCAATAGAAATACGATAGTGGCCAAAGCCCATACGAATATTACCAACAATTAAGGCTTTGCTATCGAACTTTTGGTTTTCTTCGGCAAAGACAATGTTGTCAGCCTTGATAAAATCAAGAGTTGGGATTTCTTTAAAAGCTACTTTGTAGTCTTTTTGAGAATCATCCCCATACTTCTTTACGAATTTTGCTTTGCTTTTATAAGCACCATTAACCACTTTTTTTGGTTGAGGATTATTGAAAATTGATTCTGATTTACTCATTTGCTAAAACTCCTTTCTCGGTGTTATATACGAGTTTGTAAATCTTTCCGCCTAACTCATATTGAATATCAACAAAGTATCTTCCTCTTCTAACAGCGGATAACACTTTTGCTTCTTTAAATAACACTAATGCTTGAGCAAGGGTTTGTTTCTTGTCATCATCATAGGTTGCAATGTCATCACTTGTCATAAGAACGCTTCCGAATAAAGCATTAAGTGTAGTTAACGCAATTCTTTGTTCTCTAGATAAGTGAATATTTTCATCTCTTAAAAGGAAGACATCTGGGTCATTTCCAAATAAGTGTTGGTCAAAAATATGACGGAAGATTGTGTTTTGTAATGTAATCTTAGTGGAAATTCTTTCTCTATGGAACAAACGCATCACAGGCATATCGTCAAATGATAATGAAACATCAGGTCCAATACGTAAGTAATCAAACATGCGATATGAACTAATGATATTCGCGCCACAGCCAAGGATAATTTTGTCTTTAAGTACTTCTCTTAAGAACTTATAGGCATCATTTTGAACTTGACATCTAGACTTGCCTTCAACAGGATATAAGGCGGCTGCGTATAGGAAATCGAGCTTAAAGAACTCAAATCCCATCTCCATATAATGTTCTAAGCACTTACGGATATACGCCCTTGCGTTTTCATTATAAATATCTAAAGAATAGAATCCTGACCAGTTACCACCAACAGTTACTGGTTTGCCTTTTGAATCACAAACCAACCAATCTTTGTGTTCTTGAAACATCTTAGATTTAGTTTCAACTGCAAATGGAGCAAGCCAAATTCCTGGAACGAATCCTTTTTCTTTAATCTTGCTAACGATTGGTTCTAATCCACGTGGAAATTTCTTTGGATCAACATCTAGCCAATCACCAACCCATGTTTCATATCCATCATCGATTTGGAATACTTTAAATCTATTATCTAAGGCATCTAAATCTCTTAAGATAATTTCTTCATTGATGTTTTGGTAATAGTTATACCAAGATGTATAACCAAAGATTTTCTCTTTATTAAGAAGTGGGAAATCTTTTTGGAATTCTTCTAATCCTTCTTCATAGTCGTTGAAGAATCGATAGTCGAATACATTAACTTCTTCACCAGCTTTTAATTTAATACCTCTAACATCGCTAATAAGATGGATGCATCTTTGATCTTTGATCAATTCATAGATTAAATATGCGGTGTCAAAGTTTAAGGAATAGGAGAAACATTCATACTTTCCTCTTGAATAGAACACATCATAACCGTGGCTCTTTTTAATGGAATAGCGATAGAAAGTGCTATCACCATATTTATCCAAAGCGAACTTATGGGTAATAATATGTGGAGATTTCTTAATGTTTCTTAACCTTTTTTGTAAATAGTATTCTCTGGTATCGGTCCATGATTGATATCCGTTAAGGAAGTATCTATCAAAGTAGTTAACAAAGAACGCTACTTTGTGATCGGCTTTTAAAAGTTCAACATCTTTTAATGCTTTGATTTTAACAACATGACGATTTGCTTTATGTGAGGAAAAGACTTCTAAGTCCTTGTTCGACTCGGAAGTTTTTCTCTTTTTTCCTTCACTAATATAGTAAATACGCATATTACTTTTTCTCGTTTTCAATAGCTTTTAAGAATTCAGCGTCTTCTTCTTTAGCAATTGTCTTCATAACGTGTTTTTCGCGATAGAAGAGAAGGATTATTGCGCCTAAAACACAGAACGCAACTGCCACTAAAGCAGCAATCATCATACCAGTTTTTGCTGGATAAATAGTGTCAGGATCGCTAGGTAAGACTTTACCACCAATTAAAGCAAAAGAAGTAAAGAGAATCATAGCTAGGGATTGGCCGAATTTCATAGCGAATGTACGTGCCGCAAAGAACATACCTTCTCTATTTTGACCAGTGGTCTTGGCTTCTGCTTCAGCAACGTCAGCAACGATGGATTGTGGAATGATACCAAGTAACGCCATTGGAAGAGCAGAGATAATCATGATAGCGATACCAAACACCCAGCTTAAACCATTAGCGTTATTTTCTGTTGGACAAACACCTTCAATGGAACTAATTGCAGTAATTGCATAGCAAACAGCCAATCCTAAAAAACCAGCGATAACAAGTTTTTTCTTACCAAATTTTTTAACAAATTTAGTAACAAATGGATAGAAGACCGCTGCTAAAATTGACATGCCTCCCATGAAAAGCATGACCATACCGGCATCAAAACCCATTGATACCTTAACAAAGAATGGGAGTCCGGTTTGGAACATAGTTAATCCAACCCAATACATAATGTCTGAGCCAGCAAAAACTCTAAAATCTTTATTTTTAAAAGTGGAAACTAAAGATCTGAATACATTTTCATTTGATGGTTTAGGATCAATAAACTCAGTTTCTTTAAGTTTCAACGCTGGTAAAAGCATTGCAACACAAGCGATGACAGCTAAAACAATAAAACAAATTCTAAAACTCCATGCATAAGCAAGATCAGGAGCCATTCCGCCAGCCTCAAGCCACCCAGTAATAAGTTTAGGTGTTCTTTCAGTGACTGTTTGTGTTGCTTCATCAATTTTAACGTTTGCACCAGCGATAACGAATGGTAAGTAAGCAAATAAGGTGCCAAATAAATATGTAAACGAAATAGAAGTGGAAATGAACATTCTATCTTCTTGGCTTTGTCCAAATTCAGAAATTAATGCATTGTAAGGTGTGCAATACATTGTCATGAATAGATAGAACAAGACAATCATGATGGATACCCATAAAATGTTTGCCCAGTGTCCAGCGCCAAAGTCAATACAGAAAAGTAAAACAGTAATGACCGCGAATGGAACTGCAGCGATTTGCATAAATGGAATACGACGTCCTCTTTTGTTTGTGCTTCTATCACTTAAGGAAGCAATAAGAGGGTCGGTAACTGCATCAAACACACGGCTAACCGCAGTAATTAAGCCAATAATGGTAAGGAATCCTCCGATAATCAAACCACCGGCGATGTACTGGGTTGCACCAGCTGCTCTGTCGTTAAATGTTGGCATGAAGAATGTCACAAGCCATGCGGAGATGATACCACCAAGTAAGGACCAACCAAATTGACCTAACGAGAAGATAATCATCTGTTTCTTTGTTAATCTTTTTTTCATAAATCTTTATGTGCGTAGCCTAAATAGCACATCTCCTTTTTAAATTTATTCTTACTCGTATTAGACTTACGAGTTTTTAAACACACTAAGGATTACTTGAATGAGGCAATCAATCTCATCCAATTTGCCGATTTTCTCATCTTGTGGAAGAACGGACTTTCCATAAGAAAGTTTCTTGCATAACTCAATAAGCGCATGCGTTGTAGTGAAATAAAATAGTTCTAAATCGCTCACAGCGCGCACGGATTGATCTTCTAAACCTAATTCATAGGCATCGATATATGCTTTCTTGAAGTAAGATAAACCATCTTCATATTTTTGAAGTTGTCTACTATCTTCTTTCATCATTAACAGATCGAATTCACGGATAAAACGATAGTACTCAGGTCTTCTTCTAAAGACTTCTATATATGATTCATAGAAAAGTGATATTTTTTCAAAACCAGTTTTACCAGCATCTAGCTTAAAGAACTCAACTAAAACGTTTTGTTGCAAGCTTAAAACTGCTTCAAAAATGATGTTTTGTTTTTTGCCAAAGTAACGGTAAATAGTCATTTCACCGACTTCAGCGGCTTTTGCGATATCTTCAATAGTGACCGCTTCGATTCCACGTTCAAGGAAAAGACCAGTTGCGGTGGCCACTAAAAAGTTCTTTTTCAAATCTTTCAAACTCATAACTTAAGTGATAGTCTAACTACCAAAATGATATTCTATCTACCATTATTGTATAACAGTGAGATTTTAACGCAATACTTTTTTATAAAAAATTAATAAACAGCAGATATTTGATGTGCTATAGTATCTGACGGAAAAGATAGTATGACACCATTAGTTGTTCTCTCGTTATTCATCCCATTAATTGGCACTACATTAGGTAGCGCAATGGTTTTCTTTCTGAAGAAAGAGATTCATCCAAAATTTAAGAAAATCTTAATGGGCTTTGCTTCTGGCGTAATGATCGCGGCGTCTATTTGGAGCTTATTACAACCTGCAATTCAATCATTTGATAAAGGTGATTTTAGAATGTGGTTAGTTCCAGCAGGTGGATTCCTTTTAGGTATTGGCTTCATGCTTTTACTCGACTACTTGATTCCTCATATTCATAGCAACAACCAAGAAGAAGGTGTTAAGCATCATCGACTATCCAAAACAACAAAGATGATGTTTGCAGTTACTCTTCATAACATCCCAGAAGGATTGGCAGTAGGTGTAGTTATTGCTGGAATGATGCATGGTAATTTAAATGAACACGCTATGTTAGCATTATCCATTGGTATCGCCATTCAAAACTTCCCAGAAGGAATTATCGTATCTGCTCCTTTAAAAGAAGAAGGCATGCCAAAATGGAAAGCATTCCTTTTAGGAAGTATGTCTGGTGTTGTCGAGCCTATCGCTAGCTTGATCGCTATCGGATTAACTGCTTTAATTACCGCAGTTCTCCCTTACACTTTAGCGTTCGCAGCTGGCGTTATGATTTATGTTGTGGTTGAAGAATTAATTCCAGAAGCCAATGAAGGCGCTCACTCCAACTTAGCGACGATTGGTCTAGCAATTGGCTTTGTTGTAATGATGATTCTTGATATCGCATTAGGTTAGATGTCATCAAAACAAAATTAATAATCAAAGGTTCTTCATTTTGCAAAGAAGAACATTTTATTTAATAAACTTTTAAATTCACATATAATTAACCACGTTGCGAGGATAAAAAAATGAAGAAATATCTTGGTTCAATCATTGCCGTAATGGTCGTATTAACATTATCTGTTCTTGGGTTTGTATTTAATGGAATCAAACTATCCCAATTACAATTGGATACTTTATTAATCTTAGTTATCGTTTGTGGCGCTAGTGTGCTCTATTGTTTTATTGTCGGTGAGCTAACACGCAATAACTCACAAATGGATAAATTATGGAGTATTCTTCCGATTGCCTATGTCTGGATCATTGCCATCAAAGGCGATTTCAATTTTAGATTATTGGTCTATGCAATTCTTGTTACATTATGGGGAATTAGGCTTACATTTAACTTCGCAAGAAAAGGTGCATATAGCATCAAATTCTGGACCGGAGAAGAAGATTACCGCTGGCAAGTTTTAAGACAAAAACCAGGCCTAAATAACAAATTCACGTGGGCTCTGTTCGATTTATTCTTTATTTCCCTATATCAAAACGCTTTAGTTTTAGCAATCTGTTTCCCTGCTTTAGCGGCTATGGGAAGCGTTGCTCCTTGGGGTGTATTTGATTACATTGGAACATTCTCCGCATCAGCGTTCTTGTTATTAGAAACTGTTGCTGATGAACAACAATGGAAGTTCCACCAAAACAAGAAAAAACTCCTCTCTGAAGGAAAACCATTACAAGAAATTGAAGAACCATATAGCAAAGGATTCAACACTACTGGAATCTGGAAAAGAAGCCGTCACCCAAATTATTTAGGTGAACAAGGATTCTGGATGTGCTTATACTTCTTCGCTATTGCTTCTTGGAATGTCACACACGGATTCTTCAGTTGGACATTAATCGGACCATTATTCCTAGTCTTCTTATTCTTAGGTAGTTCCGCATTTGGAGAAGGTGTATCCAATTCAAAATATCCAGAATACAAATATTATCTCTGCTATGTTTCTAAGTATCTTCCACTAAGAAAATACGACAAAGAAAAGGCAGAAGCTAAGTATGAAAAAACAGCCTAAGGCTGTTTTATTTTACTCTTCGTAACGCTTTGTAAATCTATTTATTTCTTTATAAATGTTCTTTAATCTTGGGAACATCTTTAAATAAACTTTACGATAAAGTCTTTCATATTGAGCAGCAGCTTCCTTGTTCGGCATAAACGTGGTGGTTTTATGGCTCATTTTTTCCATGGCTTCTTCTACAGATCCAAATTCATTCAAAGCCACAAATACGGAAATAGCCTCACCCAAAGAAGTGGTTTCATATGTCTGCACTCTACTAACTGGGAGATTGAATATATCAGCAGTGATTTGACAGATTGCATCACTTTGACTGCCACCACCAGAAATTCTTAACTCGGTAACTTTATGGTGTTGGCTCTTCTCAATACCTTCTAGGCCTTCTTTAAGGGCATAGGCAATGCCTTCGATAATTGCTCTATAGAAATGGCCTCTCGTGTGAACATCACTAAAGCCAATAATCGCACCTTTAGATAATGGTCTTCTAAGTCCTGGTCCCCAATATGGTTGTAAAACTAACCCATCACATCCTGGTGGAACTGCTGAGAGTTCATTGTTAAGCATTTCTTCAACTGCCATATGTTGAATCGCTGATTCATCGATAATATCAGAAGCAAAGTTTTTACTGAACCAAGAAATCATCCAATAGCCACGATAAATTTGTACTTCCATGTTATACCAATCTTTAACAGCAGCAGGATAAGCTGGTAAAAATGGTTCTGGCTCATGATAGGCTTTGTTACTCACTTCAATCGTGGACGCGGTTCCATAAGAGATCGCGCCAACAGAGTTACTTAATGCACCTAAGCCAATGGTTTCACATGCTTTATCACTACCTGAGGCAAATAAGGTAATGCCTTTTGGTAGTCCTGTTTGCTTACAAACTTCTTCAGAAATTTCGCCAATGATTTCTCCAGGTTGTTTAAGTGGGAAAAGCATACGAGATGGGATACCAAATATCACACCTTTAAGTGCCTTTTCTTTTTGCCAACATCTATTTTTGAAATCGATTGGATAGTGACCTGTGAGGTTAGCACAGCTGTCTTCTAATTTGCCAGTGATCCTATAAGTTAAATAAGTTGAAATATTGACATATTTATCGGTTTTAGCCCACACATCTGGCTCGTTTTCTTTTATCCAGTGCGCCATAGTGCGGCTACGATTTAGCTTAATTGTCTCTTTCATTCCCACTAAGTTAAATAGGGTAGAATAACCAAATGGCATTTTCTCTTTGCCCTTAGCGAGTCTTTGATCAAGCCAAAGAATAGACTTTCTAACTGGTTTTAATTCTTTATCTAATTGAACACTAGAATCTCTAAAAGTAGAGATAGTGCTTCCTTTAATTCTCTCTAGTTTATCTTTATGGTTTTGTGCAAGCTCCTTTAAGCAATCAATAAGAATGTTGTAATAATAATCTGGATCTTGCTCAGCGTATCCTTTTTGTTCAGATATATAAGGTGGATTGTATTTTCTTTTAACAATGCCTTCGATTTCTCCAGATTTATTAATGAGAGCGGTTCTCAAAGATTGAGTGCCAAAATCAATCGTCAAGACAAGTGGTGATTCATTAGTCATAAGTAACCTCACTAAATATCTATTTAACCGATAAAATTATAATTCTTTAGTAAGAAAAATACACTTGATAAGTTGATGATGAATATATTAGACAAATTTCAAATAATTTTTTGAAGCAAAATTATTGAAAACATTTTATGAATTCTCGCATGTGTGATACGATAATAAACGCAGGTGAGCGTACATATTGCGCTTACTATGTGCCTTATAGGAGGAAATTTATGGCTGAAAAGAAATATGTTTACCCTTTTGATGAAGCTTACGGTCTAGGTAAGGAACTCTTAGGTGGTAAAGGTGCTGGTTTAGCAGAAATGACCCATATCGGCGTTCCTGTTCCAGAAGGTTTCACAATCACAACAGAAGCTTGTACTCTCTACTATGAAAGTGGCAAGCAAATCCCAGAATTCGTCAAGAAACAAATCTTCGACGCAATTAAGGATGTGGAAAAGAAAACCGGCAAAACATTTGGTGGAGATCACAATCCATTATTAGTCTCCGTTCGTTCAGGCGCACGTGTCAGTATGCCTGGTATGATGGACACAATCTTAAACTTAGGTTTAAATGATGTTACTGCAGCTGCTCTTGCAAGAGAAACAGGCAATGAAAGATTTGCTTTAGACAGCTTCAGAAGATTCATCCTCATGTTCACAAACATCGCTAAAGGTCATCCAAGAACCGAAATGGATAAGATGCTTGACGATTTAAAAGAATCCAGAGGATACAAACTAGACACAGAAGTCACTACAGAAGAATTAAAAGTCTTAGTGGCAAAATACAAAGAATATTACAAGAAAACATTTGGTGAAGAATTCCCAACTGATCCTAAAGATCAATTATTAGAAGCTGTCGCAGCCGTCTTCAGAAGCTGGGACAACCCAAGAGCGAATATTTACCGTATGCAATATTCCATCCCATATTCATGGGGAACCGCCGTTAACGTGCAATCCATGGCTTTCGGTAACAAAGGCGAGACATCCGGTACAGGTGTTGCTTTCTCAAGAAACGCTGCTACAGGTGAAAAAGAAATCTCCGCTGAATATTTACCAAACGCACAAGGTGAAGACGTTGTTGCTGGTATCCGTACCCCATTACATATCGATGAATTAAAGAGACGTATGCCAGATGTCTACGATCAATTCGTTAAGACCATCAAGAATATGGAACTCCATTACCGCGATATGCAAGATATGGAATTCACAGTTGAAGAAGGAAAATTATACTTCTTACAAACCCGTTCCGGTAAGAGAACCCCAGCCGCTGCCTTAAAGATGGCATGTGACATGGTTGATGAAGGTTTAATCACCAAAGAAGAAGCTGTCCTCAGAATTGATCCAGTTTCATTCGATAAATTATTATTACCTAACTTCGATAAAGATGATTTAGCCGCAGCTAAAGGTAGATTAATCGCTAAAGGTAACCCAGCTGGCCCAGGCGCCGGTACAGGTGCTATCGCCTTCACTGCTGAAGAAGCAGAAAGAAGACACGCTGCTGGTGAAAAAGTTGTTCTTGTTAGAGCAGAAACATCCCCAGAAGACTTAGCGGGTATGATTGCATGTCAAGGTATTCTCACCATGCGTGGTGGTATGACCTCACACGCTGCTGTCGTTGCTCGTGGTATGGGTAAATGCTGTATTACAGGTTGTGCTGCTGCCATCATCGATGAAGAAGCAAGAACCTTAAAGATTGGTGACAAAGTTTACACCGATAAAGACGTCTTATCCTTAGATGGAAGTACCGGCTGTGTCTACGAAGGTGACATTAAGAAAGTCGCACCAGACCTCTCCAGTGGTAACTTCGGTAGATTAATGGGTTGGGTTGATGAAGCCCGTGACTTAAAAGTCAGAGCCAACGCTGATACCCCAAGAGATGCTCACCAAGCTAAATTATTCGGTGCTCAAGGTATCGGTCTATGCCGTACCGAACATATGTTCTTCGATAAAGACAAGATCTTCTCATTCAGAAAGATGATTCTTGCTGAATCTAAAGAAGAAAGAGTTGCTGCTTTAGCAGAAATCGAACCATTACAACAAAAAGACTTTGAAGGCTTATTCGAAGAAATGGGCGAATTAAATGTTAACGTCCGTTTACTCGATCCACCTCTACATGAATTCTTACCTCAAGAAGAAGAAAAGATCGCTGAGCTTGCAAAAGCTACAGGACATTCTGTTGAATTCATTCACAAGAGAATTGATGAATTACACGAATTCAACCCAATGATGGGCCACAGAGGATGCCGTTTAGACGTCTCCTATCCAGAAATCGGTGAAATGCAAACCCGCGCTATTATTAAGGCTGCTATCGCTGTTAATAAGAGAAAAGGTTTACACATTGAACCAGAAATCATGGTCCCACTTACCTTAGACATAAGAGAAATGAAATTCGTCAAAGCTATCGTTGTTAAGACCGCTGATGAAGTCATTAAAGAAGCCGGTGTCAATCTCAAATACCATGTTGGTACAATGATTGAAATTCCACGTGCTGCATTATTATCTGACGAAATCGCTGAAGAAGCAGAATTCTTCTCCTTCGGTACCAACGACTTAACACAAATGACATTTGGTTTCTCCAGAGACGATGCTTCTAAATTCTTACCAGACTACTACAGCAATAAGATCTTAGAAGAAGATCCATTCAAGACACTCGATCAACGTGGTGTTGGTAAACTCGTTGAACTCGCCGTTAAACAAGGTAGAGCAACTAGACCAGACCTCCACATCGGCGTTTGTGGTGAAACTGGTGGTGAAGCAAACTCCATCGAATTCTACCATAAGGTCGGATTAGACTATGTCTCTTGTTCACCATTCCGTGTCCCAGTCGCACGTCTTGCTGCTGCACAAGCCGCAATTAGATTCCCAAGAAAGAAATAATCTTTCAGCCAATTAAATAAATTAAGGCGATCACTTCGGTGGTTGCCTTTCTTTTTGCAAAATAAAAGATGGCTGTTCACCATCAATTACTTATTACTTATTTAATAACGATTTGTAGAATACAAAGTTGTTATCACCATCGATATATCCGACTTCTCTATCATTTATGATGATTGAACCATCGTCATCAACATAGCCAATTTTCTTTGGCGGGAAATATATCTCCCCATCATCAGTTATCTCCGCAAATTTTTGGCCGTTAATATATAAGACATTCTCGCCAATGTAGCCGACTAATTTATCATCGATATAGATGTTTTTATTGAAACATTCAATGATTAACATAACAGAGACCGCTTATTTTACGATATTGGCAAATGGACCAACCTTTTCGTTATCCTTAAGAGTTATGCCTTCTAAGACAGAATTAGAGACATGATTGTCGTGTCCCATTTTGACATCAATAAGAGTGGTGTTCGGACCAATCCAGTTGGCTTCTCCTAATTTACATTTACCTAAGATAGAAGTGTTTGGAAGGATCACACAATCTCTTCCAATCTTTGCATCTGGAGAAATATACGCAGTGTCAGGATCTTCAATGGAAACACCTGATAACATTAATTCTCTATTTACTCTTTTTCTTATGACTTTTGCAGCATAAGCAAGTTGAGATCTATCGCTAACACAGAAGATGTCTTGAGCGTCTTCAAGAACATAAGCTTCAACACGGTAATTTTGTTGATTAAAGAGTTTAACTAATTCTGATAAGTAATACTCGTGCTTAGCGTTGTTATTGCTAAGTTTAGGTAAATATTCTTGGAGTAACCTGTTATTAATGATGTAGATACCAGCATTAACTTCATTGATTTCAGCTTCTTCTGGAGTACAGTCTTTATCTTCTCTAATATCTAATAAGCGATATGAGCCTTTTTCTCTAACGATTCTTCCATATCCGGATGGATTAGCAAACACTGAAGTACAGATAGTTAAGGCATTGCCATCTTTATGATGCTTATGATAAACCCTCTTTAATGTTTCGGTTGTAAGTAGTGGAGTATCTCCTCCAACAACAATGACATCACCATCTTTGCCTTCAAGTTCCTTAACTTGCATTAAAGCATGGCCGGTACCAAGTATTTCTTTTTGCCACACCACTTTAGCGTAGTCTTTAACACATTCTTCGGTGGCTTTTCCGCCATAACCGACAACAACATAAATATCTTTTAAATCTAATGCTTTGCAAGCATCGACAACATAATTGATAAGTGGTTTACCTAAAATTGGATAAGCAACTTTTGAATGGTTTGGGTCGCGAGACAACATTCTTGAACCACGCCCAGCGCCTAATACAACAACATATTTATCTACTTTATCTGCCATAACTTCTCCTTATTTTTTTAGAACTCTAGTCACTTCGACTATATATTTATCTTCGAGTGTTCTCGCCGCTTTCTTCACAAGTGAAGAATCAGTAGAAAGCGCAAAAACAGTTGATCCACTTCCGGACATTAACACTAACTTAAATCCAGCAGCGATAAGTGTTTCTTTAATTTGTTTAATTTCTGGCACCAATGACATAGCGGCTTCTTCTAAAGAATTACCCATAACGGACGCTAATAAATCGTCATCGCCTTCTTTTAACGCTTTAACAACTGTATCAATATCAACTGGTTTGAATTCTTTTTTATCCGCAATAGCAAACACTTCTTTTGTAGAACAGCCAGAAGAAGGTTTAACAATTAAAACTGAGTAATTGTTTTTAATCTCAATTGGTTCCATGATTTCGCCAATACCTTTACATCTAGCAGGTACACATTTAACAAAGAATGGAATATCAGCACCTAAAGGTGCAGCTAGTTCAATTATTTCTTCATCAGTAGCGTTAAGCTTAAGGATTTGGTTAACAGCTTTCATGGTAAACGCTGCATTACTGCTTCCTCCGCCTAATCCAGCTTGCATTGGAATAACCTTATGGATGTACACTCTAAACTTAGTGGAGAAACCATATTTAGCCGCAAGAGCGTTAATACTAGTGCTAGCCAAGTTATAGTGGACTAAGCCATTGGAAAAATCATCAACTGTGACAAAGTTGTCACCGCTATTTTGCAGTTTCGAGATAATGATTGAATCATGGAGTTCGATTGGAACCATGACAGAGTCTAATTCATGATAACCATCTGGTCTTTTAGAGACCACTCTTAAAGAAATATTGATTTTTGCAAAACTTTTAACACTTTTAATAGCCATACTTTAACACTTTCATTATATCTTCTTTTGTATCAACTGATACATCTTTAAATATATTTCAGGCTTAATATTCTCTGGCCTAGCCATTGGATTAATGCCTAATTTTTCTAATAGTTCGTTCGCTTTTTCAGGGTTACCTAAATAAGTCTTGAGGTTGTTATAAATCGTCTTCCTTCGATTTAAGAACAGCGAGGAAGAAAGCTTATATGTTCCAACCACATCTTCAAAAATATTTTGCTCCTTTTTATAGAACACAAAAACTACAGAGTTACATTTTGGAGCAGGATAGAAACATCCTGGCCTAACCACTAATAGTTTTTTAACTTCACCAAGCAAATGAATAAGAATAGAAGCTGGCCCATATTTTTCACCATCTAAATCATTAAATCGATCAAACGCTTCTAATTGGCACATTAGAGACATAGTTTTTGCATTTTTAGCATTTAACAACAGGAAAATTACGAGCTCAGTTGTGATGTTATAAGGGAGATTGCCAATTATTTTATCGTAAGAAGAAATATCGACTTTACGAATATCATTAAGGATATAGTCAATGCTGTCCTTATAAAAGATTTTAAGGAAATCAATCATCCTAGAATCAATGTCACAAACAGTAAGATGACATTTGTCGAAAAGAAAATGAGTCAAGCTTCCTAAACCTGGGCCAATTTCCAAAACACTCTCGCTTTCATTTAATTCTAATGAATCAACAATCTTACTAGCGATGGATGGTTCAAGCAAAAAATTCTGTCCATAGTCCTTATCAGGTTTTATTGAACACTTGCTTGTTAATTCAAAAATATTGTTACGATTAATTTCCATATTTCGATAGTATTTCTTCAGGTTTTACACCTAACATTTGTAATTGGTTTTCTAAAAATTTTATATTTCCTTTAATTAACCTATAATCAGCAATAATTCTTGCTTTAACACTTGAAGGGCTATCTGACAAGGAAATAATTTTATTCAATTTATAATCTAGTTTTTGAAGTTGACCTTTGTCATCATAAAGCAAGTCACTAAGCGCTTCAACAATCGCTTCTTTAGTTGATTCTGCAACTCCAGACTTTTTTGAAGAATTTCTTGTAATTTTTCGGCTTTTTCTGACAAAAACTCCATTAATTTTTGATTTGATACGATTTTCAATATCTTCGCCGGCCTTATCATTGTCAGTAAGAACTACCACCCTATTTACAGCTGATACTCTATTTAAAAAGTCTAACTTTTCTTCAGATAAATCATACCCGTTTGTGGTGAAATACAAAGTTGATATAAATGTCGATAAATAACTTACATCACTTTTTCCTTCAACCACTAAAACGCCTTCTAAATAATATTTATTCATCTATCTTAAATAGCCTTAATGCATTTTCATATGTAACTTGTTCAATATGTTTTTTTGAAAGATCTTTTAATCTCGCAATTTCTTCTAAAACAAGGCATATATATTTCGGTTCATTCTTTTCACCACGGTGTGGATGAGGAGTTAAATAAGGGGAATCTGTCTCAAGTAGTAATTTATCTAGAGGTACTTCTTCCGCTACTTCCTTTGGTGTTTTAGCATTTGTAAATGTTACTGGCCCGCCTAAGGAAATCATTAATCCTAAATCTAATACTTCTTTAAGCATTTCAACACTGCCAGAATAGCAGTGCATCACGCCTCCAAATTTAGGTTTATGTTCTTTTAATATATTTAAACAATCTTCATTAGATTCACGATTATGGATGCTGATTGGTAAACCATGTTCGTTAGCGTATTCAATTTGTCTAATGAAATATTCTTTCTCTAATTGTTTCTTCTCTGGTTCTTTTACCCAATGATAATCAAGACCAATTTCACCAATGGCGACAACCTTTTTATGATTAGATAACGCCATGGTATCTAAATAATCTTGTTCGGTGATGTCAAAAATATCACATGGGTGAAAGCCAATAGCAGCGTAGCATTCTGGATATTTTTCAGCTATTTTAACTGCTAAAAATGATGATTCTTTGTTGTAACCAACAACCAAAAATTTACCAACACCAGTCTTTTTAGCGTTTTCTATTACTTCATCGATATGAGAATATAAAATTTCATCATTAAGATGACAATGCGTGTCAAAAATCATATTATTTACCAACGCAGAATCTAGAGAATATTTCTTTAGAAATATCCCTTTGATTATATTCTCCTAAAATCTCTAAAACAAAGTTATAAGCATCCATTAAAGACACAGCGATTAAATCAACAGGCAAACCTGCTTCTGCATCTTCCTTGGCTTTTAATAACGATTCTTTTGCAGCTTGTAATAAGCCAAGTTGCCTTGTGTTATTAAGTGAAGGGGTTTTAAATGATTCTTCTTTAATTCCAAGAACTTTATATATCTCGTCTTTTAAAGGTGTAATGTCGTTGTTCAAAGCGGAAATATATAACTTGTTATCATCTTTATTAGATAGTTTATCTGCCTTGTTATAAACGATGATGTGAGGGATATTTTCCACTAAAGAAAGGATTTCTTGGTCTTCTTTATCTAATTCCTTAGAAGCATCTAAAAGAACAATTGCCAGATCAGCGTTTTTAATAGTTTTTTTGGTTTTGTTAACACCAATGAGTTCGATTTGATCTTCGGAATCTCTAATTCCCGCAGTGTCTAATAAATGTAAAACAATACCATTAAGATTAATTTCACCTTCAACAACATCTCTAGTAGTGCCAGCAATATCAGTAACGATTGCTTTTGATTCACCAAGTAAAGCATTTAATAAAGAAGACTTACCAACGTTTGGTTTGCCAACTAAAGCAACTTTAATACCTTCTTTAATGATTAAGCCTTTTTGACCATTTTCCACTAAAGAGTCAATTTGAGGCACGAGTTCATCCACTAAAGAAACAACATGTTCTTTATTAGCAACTTCGATATCTTCATATTCTGGATAATCAATATTTACTTCAATAAGAGAAAGCACATCTGTGATGCGTTTCTTTAAAGGGAGGATGAGTTCACTTGTCTTTCCTTTCAAAGAAAGGATAGATAACTCTTTTGCTTCTTTTGTAGTCGCATTAATAACATCATTAATCGCTTCAGCTTGGATTAAATCAATCTTATTATTTAAGAACGCTCTTGAAGAGTATTCTCCGTTTGTGGCATATCGTGCTCCATTAGCGATAAGTTGCTCAATAATCTCGTTTGCGATTAAAACAGAACCATGACAAATAATCTCCACAAGATCTTCTCCGGTGAATGATTTTGGTCCTTTATAAATCGCTAAAACAACTTCATCAATTACTTTATCCCCTTTGACAATGTTGCCGAATAAAAGAGTTCTTTCTTTTATCTCTCTAATATCTTTAGAGAACGATTTGGAAACAATAGCAAAAGCATCATCACCAGAAACTCTAATGATGGCTAGAGCACTTTTAATAGGAGCGGTAGCTAATGCGACAATAGTTTCCATTTTCTTTATTCATAAAAGCACCCAAAGGGTGCATTTATTTATTAATCAACGTAAATGACTTGGACTTGTCTATGACTGCCTTCGCCTGTGGATTCGGTCTTAATATTTTTCCAACCGTTTAAAGCGTTATGAATAGCTCTTCTTTCATCCGCTGGCATTGGATCAAAAGTGTAAGTTGTCTTTGTTTTCTGGACATCCTTAGCGACTTTTCTAGCAAGTCTTTCTAAACGTGAATATTTGCTATCTTTGTAACCATTGATATCAAGCAAGATCCTAAATCTCTTATGGAAGTGGTTATTTGTAGCGAGTTTCACTAATTCATTTAACGCTTGTAATGTGACACCACCTTTACCAATTAAAATTGGGTTATGAGTGCTGTCTAAGATAATGTGAATAACATCATCATCTAATTTAGTTTTCACTGAACTTTCAATACCTAAAGCGTCAGTGACATTTAATAAGTAATCTTCTGCATATCTGATTACATCAGATAAATCATAGACTTCGACTTGGACTTTCTTTGAAAATAATCCAGTTTTCTTTCCTGTATCAAGATAAATGATTTCACTTACAGGAACATTTAATTCTTTAGAAGCTTTTTCTAATGCTTCTTCAATAGTTTTTCCAGTATAAATTTCCATATATAACCTCAATTAAGCTTTTTTCGCTTTTCTTTCAGTTATGACTTGCATAACTAAAGTTTGAATGATGGAGAAGATAGCTCCGATAAACCAATAGATACCCATAGCACTAGCAAGTGAGAAGCCCATGAAGATAATGAGCGCAAGCATAATGTATGTGAACCATTTCATACGGTTATTTTGTTGTTTTTGAGCTGGGTTCTTTCCAAGTTTTGCCACTTTCTTTGCTTTAGCCTTTTGAATCCATTGTGGTAAAAGCATAGAAATGGTTTGAGCGCCAGCCATTAATAAGAATAAGAACAAGGCGGTAACGGCAGCGTAACCACCAGCTGGTCCCCAATAGAATTTATCAAACAATACTTCTCTAATTGTTCTTGAAAGATTTAATCCTAAAATAGTTCCGTTTGTTAAAGCGGCAGATCCACTTAAAGCACCCCAAACACAGATGAAGACAGGGAATTGAATAATCAACACAATAATAGTGGTGAATGGATTAATTTTGTTCTTCTTATAAAGACGATTCATTTCCTCTGCCATGCGTTGTTTCTCAGATTGAGATGTATTGGCGTTTGGATATTTGTTTTGAATCTTCTGAATTTCTGGTTGAAGTTCAGTCATCTTTGCGTTGGATTGTGTTTGTTTGAATGTTGCAAGCAACATAATCGAACGAATGATGAATGTGACAAAGACAATCGCTAAGAATGCACTGACACCTGCGGTTGCACCTGTATCTTTAAAACCAAATGCGATAGTGTCAACTAGCCAACCAATTGGATAAACTAACAAGCCTTCAAAGAATCCTTTACTCCAAGCTTGTCCCCATGTCTTTTCTTCAATAAAGACACCTTTTGTGCTATAGCCATATGATCCATATTTATCTGTTCTTGTTGTTAAACAAGTACGATAAGCAGTAACATAGCCAGAGACTTTGGATTTATATAGTTTGATATAGTCACTACTTGGACAGGCATCAGGAGATAAAGCGTCTGTGTTAGCAAATTTACCTTCTAATGGTGAGCCAAAAGCAATTTCTTCTCTGGCTTCAGCATCAAAAGTGTCCCAGTTAGCCCAGGCCTTACCTTTATCACCGAGGACAAATCTTAAATAACTATAATAAGATAAGTCACGGTTAACCTTGGCAAGATTCTTGTCATCTTCTTCACTGGCATCATTAATAGTGACATCTAAAGAAATATTGCCACCATTCTTTTCAGCAGCTTCACCAAAAATGGCGTTTAAAGCAAGATAATCAAATCTTTCTAAATAATCATGGCAATGATACCCATCAATAGTGACGTATCCAGCTTTGCGTGAGGCTGAGAGAATACTATTTAAATAGGTAAGTTTTTGTTGGTTTTCTCCACCAATATCAAAGATAAAATTACCCACATGTGGGTCATCTTCATATTCCCAAGTTGCAACTTCTAGAACTGCACCTTTGATTGTGTAACTATAGGATCCACTTTGGAAAACAATTTCATCAGTGGAATCGGAAGTTTGCTTAATACGAGTGATGCCTGGTTCAAAGGCAAATCTCATTCTTGCTAAATCGACTTGAGAACAGAAAGATTGAGTACAGCTACTTAACGCAACTGCGCCTAAAGCAACGGCAGCTAACGATAAGCCTATTTTCGTTCTTCTTTTCATTTAGTAATTCCTATCTTACTCAATAAATTATTGAGAATACTTTTGTTATCATCAAAACTATTATTTAAGAATTCAGCTTTTACAACAATAACAACATCGAATGTGTGAGAAGTAAAGTTTACGAGCGAGTCACACATAGCTCGAGTTTGTCTTTTAACACGATTTCTAATTACGGCGTTGCCGATTTTTTTCGAAACACTTAATCCAATACGACAAACATTTTTTTCATTCTTGATAAAATGAACAATAAATGGACTGTGTTTAAGGACATTACCTTTTCTAACCGTAGAAACAAATTCTTGATTATATTTTATACGGTTAATAACTTTCATTTTTCCTCCAATGAGAAAATTAAGCAGTTAATTGCTTACGTCCTTTAGCTCTTCTTCTAGCTAAAACTTTACGACCATTAGCAGATTTCATTCTTGCTCTGAATCCTGCTTTGTGAGCGTGTTTGATTTTACTAGGTTGATAAGTTCTTTTCATGATACGTTTTCCTCCAAAATTTACGCATTAAAGATTATAAATGTATTTATAAATCAAAGTCAAAGAAATATGGTTATTAGTTTTAAATCTAATAATCACTCTCTGATTGCTTTAGAAAATATATATTTAAATTATTAACAAGTTAATAAAATCTAATCTTCACTAGAAATTATAGAAATAGCGGTTAATCGATATCCGTAGATAGTGCCTTGTTCGTCTATTAAAGTTCCACCGACAATGGAAATAGGGAAGGTACCATCTTCTTCAAACGCTACAAAATCAGGTGTCACCGTTAGACTATAATCAGTTTCATCCAAAGTTACTTCGGAATAGAAACTAATGTTAGAAAAGTCATCTCTTAAATTCTTAGAAACTCTTGAAACATTACTAGATGTAACGCTACTTAAATCGATTTGATAATAGGAAACCAAATAATAGCCTTGAGCAGCAAAAGAGGCCTGGAGCACTTCGTTATTGGAATAATCTCTCAATGTTGGAGAAAGGGATTCATACTTCTCAAAATTAGGCATTAAGTCTTCAATACCGGCGTCTTTAAAGAATTTATTTATTGCTTCACCGCCTTCGATAGCTTCTTCACCTAATTTACGATAAAGTTGACCAACAAAATAGCCTCGTGGTCTGAGTATTTTTCCATCTTCAGTTTCTTCTAATTCAACAGGTGACACACCAAAAAGAAAATATACTTCAATTGTGTTAGTTATAGGGTTCCCTTCCACAATCTCTTCAATTTCACTATCACAGCGATAGGCAAAAACATCAAACCCATAAGTGGTGGTCCAATATTCACTGTCAGCAGTGTCTAATTCCCATTTGTTCGACAGCTGAGATTTAATATCATCAACAATGCCATCTTCATAATCAATATCATAGATATTAATTGCTGAATCTTCATAGTATTCTATAACATCAATGTACTTACTATACTTACTTGAAAATGGGATAGATGCATCACCAAAAACTGTAGCGTATTTTTCTTGATTAAATCCATAATCACTCTTTTTCGCCATAGGGTTTGGATTAAGTCTATAATTATCAATCGCTTCATTTCTTGTAGATCCTATTTTTGAAATAAAGAGGTCGGATCCATCTTCGGTATAATCAATCCCAATATTTTTTAATTGCGGCATGAAGTTGACGTGAACTTCATTTTCTAAAATTGAAATTGTAGTGGTGGATTTTGAAAAGTCTATATAAGCTTCTTCGTTATTTTTCTCCCAGTTAGCATAATAGTTGTTTGTATAATAGCAAAACACTCTATTTACACTTTTATCTTTGGAAGTGAAGGTGTTGTCGCCTTTTTTTACAAACTTCTTATAGTTAACTCCTAAAAAAGAAGACATTGGAATATGCGCAAACTGGCTTCCATAATCATCATGAGCAAAAGATTCAACAAGATCTATTTTTCCTTCACTTAAACCCTCATGGAAAAGGATGTTAACTTCACCATTAACTAATTCAAAATCTTGCACACCTTGATTTTCAATATAAAAAGCACCAGATTCACCATGTCTTACCCTTGTTTGGTAAGAATAGTAATAACAATATCTATCAAATACTTCTAATTTACGGCTAGTTTTTGCTTCATTAACGGATTCCAAAGTGAAGTTGTAATCATTGCTGAGTTGTTCGAATAACTCCTTAACAGGATCTAATGAATGATTAGCGGTATTAGAAGTACCACATGAAACGAGTAGTGATAAAAACATAACCGGAACAAGAGATTTAATTTTCATAAGTGGCACCTCCTAATTAATCAATTAAATAAATAATAAAGTAAAAAGAGAAAACTATAAAGAAGTCACATTTATTTCATCTATGATTTTTTCCACATTTTGCACTTTTTGACTTATCCACATAAAAAATGGATATTCTAAATCGATTTGTAGTGTAATAAGAATAAACAAAGTTTATTCATATAATTGTTGTTAAACTACATTTTTTATAATCCACTTTTATACACATTTTTCACCATATTTCCACTTTTTATCCACAATTGAATTTTGTGGAAAACTTCGATTTTTGCGTTTTATCTTCATTGCATGATATTTTTTTAACGAATGTCGGAATGTGGAAAACTTTTTTACATGATTTAATCATTAAATTTATTATAGGTTTCATCTATAATTGAATAACAAAATTAGGGATTTATATTTTATGGTTACAACATTATCTGAGATGACAAAATTATGGGACAAAACCCTTAAACGAATAAAAGAAACACTTAACGACAATCGAACATTCGATTACTTTTTTGCAAATTCTTATATTGACGACAGAGAAGGCGATACCCTAATAATTGTTGCCGCTCACGATGTCGCTAAAGCAGTCATGCAAGATAAGTATTCAGAATTAATTGTTGATACAATCTCAGAATTCGTTGAAGACATTTACAAAATAAGAGTCGTAACCGAAGCAGAATTATCAGCTAAAAAAGAAGAAAGAAGACGTTCAGATTTTGGCACCCCTGTTGTCAAAAAAGAATCTTCCCCATTTTTCGAAGATGCCGATGTTGATCCAAAACACACTTTCGACAACTTTGTTGTCGGTGACTTCAATAAGGACGCGCACAAAGCTGCATTATATGTCGCAAGAAACGGTGGCAATTTATTTAATCCTTTATTTATATATTCAAATTCAGGTTTAGGTAAAACCCACTTACTTCACGCTATCGGAAACGAAATTAGAGCAACAAGAATGCCTAACGCCAAGATCTTATACATCAACACCCAAGACTTTGTTGAAGCATATATAAAATTTGTCAGAGCAGAAACTGATTCTCAATCATTAAAAGAGTATTTCAAAACCATCGATGTGTTACTTCTTGATGATGTTCAAATTATGGCTGGGAAGGTTAAAACACAAGAGATGTTCTTCTCCATATATCAAGATTTAATTAATAAAGGAAAAAGAATTATTATTACATCAGATAGACAACCATCCGAGCTTAAAGGATTAGAAGATCGTTTGGTAACAAGATTCTCTAAAGGATTAACAGTGAGAATCGGAGAATTGGACAAAGAAACTTGTGTCGAAATTCTTAAACTCAAATTCAAAGAGAATGGACTTCCTGCTGAGAAATTTGATGAAAACGTATTATATTTTATCGCCGAGAAGTTCTCACATAATGTTAGAGAATTAGAAGGTGCAGTCGAAAGTTTGCTATTTAGTTGCTTAGACTTACTTAGCGAAGAAAAGATTACAATGGATGTCGCAATCAAAGCTGTCAGTTCAATTATCGGTGGTAAAGATGTCGCAAATCAATTGAGCGAACAAAAGATTATCAATGTCGTTGCAGACTACTACAACCTAACACCAAGTCAAATCACAGGGAAGGTTAGGACCGGACAAATCTCACTCGCTAGACATGTATCAATGTACTTAATAAGAAAGCACTTAGATATACCACTAAAAAGAATCGGAGATATGTTTGGAGGCAAAGATCATACAACTGTTATGTCTGGTATCTCGAAAGTGGATAAAGAGTTGAAAACTAACAAGCAGCTACAAGACGCAATAGCGGAGTTAGAAAAGAGATTAAGCGAATAGATTTATTAAAAATAAATAGTTAGCGAAAACAGATGTGTGATACAATAAATTTAATTGAGGAAAATTGAACTTATCCACATTATCCACAAGAATAATTATTATTATAAATAATATAAAAAACAAAGAAGGAATAATCTATGAGATTTATTATCAAAAGAGATGAATTTTTAAAAGGGTTGTCAATTGCAGGAAGAGCTGTTAATTCCAAATCTTCAGCAGTTCCAGTTTTAGCCAATCTAAAATTAGAATTGAATGAAAAAGGTTTATCTATTACTGGAAGTAATTATGAATTAACAATTAAAACTTTAATTCCATATACAAGAGATGATGTTGAATTAATTAGAAATGTACAAGAAGGTGCAACTTTAGTTAACGCCAAGATTATTACTGATATGGCTAGAAAGATTGATGCTGATGAAATCAACTTTGAAGTTATTGACTCCACAATTGCAGTCATTACAGCTGGTTCAGGAAAGATTAAATATAATTTAAATTGCATTAAAGCAAATGAATATCCTGATATTGATTTAGAGCCAACTGGTATCCAAATTAATCTTACAAGATTAGAATTCTCTTCTTTAGTATCACAAACCGCATTTGCAGCCTCTTTAAGAGAACAAAGACCAATTCTTACTGCAATTAACTTAGAAGCCTCTGATGGTGTCTTAACAGCCACTACAACCGATAGTGCAAGGTTAGCTAGAAAACAAATTTCGATTTCTACAGACTTAAAATTCTCTGCTAACGTTCCGGCAAAGATGATGGTGGAAGTTGATCACCTTTTAGAAGGTGCTGATTCTGTTAAGATTGCTCTTTCTGATAAGAAAGCATTATTTGAATTTGATTCTACAATCGTTTCCACGAGATTAATTGCTGGAGATTATCCAAATACCAAGAACATCGTTCCACGTATCACAAATTACTCTTTAGAAGTTAACGCTAACGATTTATTAAAAGCCATCGATCGTGTTAACATCCTTTCTCTTGATAGAGAAAATGTTGTGGATTTATTCCTTTCTGAAGACAATGTTGAAATCAGTGCAAAGTCAACTCAAGTTGGTTCTGCTAGTGAAAAAATTGATGTATTCAAATTCTTCGGTAATAACCTACAAATCTCTTTCAATAGTGAATTTGTTTCCTCGGCAATTAAAGCTCTTGGATGCGAAGATGTAACCCTCTTATTCGTGGGAGAAATGAAACCATTTGTGGTTAAAAATCCTGAGGATGAATCGGTTGTACAAATCGTCACCCCTGTTAGAACATATTAGTTTGCTTGAATAAAAATAACTCATTAAGCACCAATCGTTGAATCTGGTGCTTTTTTGATGCCTTTAAAGCCCTATTTATTCACTATAATAATTTATGGAATATTTATTCCATTTATCATTTATATCGTGTATAATACTTTCTGGATACTAAATATGGCTCAATTTACCGTTCGAATTCATGATGATCAAGAGTATATCGAACTCGGCAATTTGTTAAAATTGGCTGGTGTGATTTCGACTGGTGGAGAAGCCAAAATGTTCCTACAAGATAACAAGGTCTTGGTTAACGGAGAAAGGGAATATCGTCGAGGACGTAAAGTTCGTCGTACTGACTTAGTTAAAGTCAACGATGACGAGATACTTGTGCGCTAGTCATGATTATCAAATCCTTAGCTATTCGTAATTTCCGTAACCACACCTCAAAAAGCTTATCTTTTAATCCAGGCATTAATGTCATCACCGGACCTAACACTAGTGGGAAGACTAATATTGTCGAAGCTGTATATTACCTTTCCTTGGCTAGGAGTTTCCGTGGTGTTGATGATGAGGATTTAGTTGCCCATCGAGCGGAGTATGCTGAAATCGATTCTCAAATAATCGAAGGCGAGCTGAAACGTAACATCCGCATTCTAATCACTAAAAAAGGGCGTTCTGTTCTCATTAATGGCAAAAAGGTATCAAAGGTAAGCGACCTCGCAAAATGCGTGAATGTGCTCCTGTTTGAGCCAAAAGATGTCTTGTTGTTCAGAGGTTCGCCAAAAGAAAGAAGAAATTTCTTAGACATCAACCTCTCAAAACAATTCCCTGTTTATCTCGAATACATCTCAAGATATGAGAAAGCACTAAAACAGAGAAACGAGTTATTAAAAAGTGGTAACTATGATGAAAATCTATTAAAAGCCACCACTGAATTGCTCGTAAAATATGCTGGTCCAATCATTAATTATCGGGCCATGTATGTCAAGGATATCAATGATATCCTTATAAAAATAACGCGCGCACTCACGGGCGTGAAGGAAAAGATTGAAATTCAATATCGTCCGTTTGTGGTTATGAGCGCAGATTATCAGACCGTGGCGTTAGAAGCGTTTAATCGCTCTCTAGACAACGATTTGAAACACAAGGCAACTTCCATAGGTATTCATCGAGAAGATATCTCTGTGAGCCTAAACGGAAGAGAAATCGGGACTTATGGATCCCAAGGAGAGAATCGATTGGTGGCTCTCGCCCTTAAATTATCACCATACTTCATGATTAAAGATGAAGACAAAAAACCAATCGTTGTTCTTGATGATGTAATGTCTGAATTAGATGAAACACATCAAAAACGACTAATCGATTTTCTAAGAAAGTTCTCGCAAGTATTCATTACTGGCACAGAACTGGAAATAGATGGGGCAACCCATATTCAATTAAACAAAGCAAAGGAGGTCTTCTAATGGAAGAAGAAAAGAAAGAAGTAGTGGAAACTAACGAAGCCGAACAAAAGCCTGTAGAAGAAGCTTTCGTCGCTAAAGACATTTCTGTTTCTGAATTAAATGAGACAGAAGTCGAATTAGAAAAAGCTGACGCTAGTTATACCGCAACTAACATCCAAGTCTTAGAAGGTTTGGAAGCAGTTAGAAAAAGACCTGGTATGTACATCGGTACAACCGCAGGTCCAGGATTACATCACCTCGTTTGGGAAATCGTCGATAACGCAATCGATGAAGCCTTAGCGGGATATTGTACAGAAGTCCATGTCACCATTAATCCAGGTGAAACTATTACCGTTACTGATAATGGTCGTGGTATTCCAGTGGATATCGTTGGCAAGACAGGATTATCTGGTGTCGAAACAGTTTATACAGTGTTACACGCTGGTGGTAAATTCGGTGAAGGCGGAGGGTATAAAGTCTCTGGTGGTCTTCACGGTGTTGGTGCCTCAGTTGTTAATGCTTTATCAGAATGGTTAGAAGTTGAAGTTCACAAGAATGGTGGCGTCTATAAGATGCGCTTTGAAAACGGTGGACACGCTGTTGATAGACTTAAACTTGTTGGCAAATGTGAAGATACAGGCACAATCGTTACCTTCAAACCTGATCCAACAATTTTCGTCGAGACTACAACTTATGATTACATCACAATTAGAGACAGATTAAGACAAGTTGCTTACCTCAATAGAGGTATTACCATCATTGTCAAAGATGATAGAGGAGAAACCCCTATCCAAGAAACATTCTGCTATAAAGGTGGTATTAAAGAATACGTTCAATTCATCAATCACAACAAAGTTCCTCTATTCGAAGAAGTTATTTATTGTGAAGGAAGCGAACCAATTGAGCTTTCTAGCGGTAACGTTTCTCATGTCTATGCTGAAGTGGCTATGCAATATAATGATGGCTACTCCAAGAACGTTTATTCCTTCTGTAACAACGTCCACACTCATGAAGGTGGTACTCATGAAGAAGGCTTACGTTTAGCTTTAACCCGTGTTGTTAACGCTTATGCAAGAGACAATAAATTCTTGAAAGACAACGAGGACAACCTAACCTACGATGACATCTGTGAAGGTTTAGTTGCTATCGTTTCTGTCAAACACCCAAATCCTCAATTCGAAGGGCAAACCAAAACCAAGTTAGGTAATTTTGAAGTTAGAAAGATTTTATCTAGCATTGTTGGCGATCAATTAAATAGATTCTTGATGGAGAATCCAAAGACATCAAAAGTTATCATGGAAAAAATCGTTATGGCTGCAAACGCACGTTTAGCAGCACGTAAAGCCCGTGATAGCATGCGTAAAGGTGGACTTGAACTTACTACTCTTCCAGGTAAGCTCGCTGACTGTTCATCAAAAGACCCATCCAAATGTGAATTATATATCGTTGAAGGTAACTCCGCTGGCGGTTCTGCCAAAAACGGACGTGACCGTGAAACGCAAGCAATCTTACCACTTCGTGGTAAAATCTTAAATGTTGAAAAAGCTCAAGCTAAGAGAATCTTCGCTAATGCTGAAATTGGTAACATGATTCAAGCTATCGGCGGAGGTATTGATCCTGACTTTGATATCAACAAAATTAGATACCACAAAATCGTCATCATGACCGATGCTGATGTTGATGGTAGTCATATTCGTATCCTCTTATTAACATTCTTCTACCGCTTTATGCGTCCGTTAATTGAAGGTGGATATATTTACATCGCTCAACCTCCACTATATAAAGTTGCTTATCACGGCAAAGATTACTACGCCTATAATGATGAGCAATTAGAGGTCATTAAAACACAACTCAACCTTAAAGTTGGATATCCATTCCAACGTTATAAAGGTCTTGGTGAAATGGATGCTGAACAATTATGGGAAACAACCATGGATCCTAAAAACAGAAAAATGCTTAGAGTAACTCTTGATGATGCTATCGCTGCTGAACAAGTCTTCACTGACTTAATGGGTGATAACGTTGATCCAAGAAAAGAGTTCATTCATGCAAACGCTAAGTTCGTTAAGAACTTAGACATCTAATCAAAGGAGGTAAATATTCATGTTGTTCGAAGAAGAAAAATTAGAATCTGAAGTTTCTGAAAACGAAGAAGAAGAAACTGAAGTTGATGAAGAAAAACTTGAAACAATCGAAGCTGGTATTGTCTCTGGATTAAAAGATGTTAATACCGTTGATATTGTTAAAGAATCCTTCCTTGATTACGCGATGAGCGTTATCGTTTCTCGTGCTATTCCAGATGCAAGAGATGGTTTAAAACCAGTCCATAGAAGAATTATTTATGGTATGGATGAATCTGGAATTACTCCTGATAAACCACACGTCAAATCTGCACGTATCGTTGGTGATGTCATGGGTAAATATCACCCACATGGTGACTCCGCAATTTACTTATCTTTAGCAAGATTTGCTCAAGATTGGAATATGAGACACTGTCTCGTTGATGGTCACGGTAACTTTGGTAGTATCGACGGTGATGAACCAGCCGCTATGCGTTATACCGAAAGTAGAATGACCAGAATCGCTCTTGAAATGGTTAGAGACATCGACTGCGATGTTGTCGACTTTGTCGACAATTACGATGGTAGCGAGCAAGAACCAAGTGTTTTACCATCCAGATTCCCTAACTTATTAGTCAATGGTTCTAGCGGTATTGCCGTAGGTATGGCCACTAACATTCCACCACACAATTTAGGTGAAGTTATTGATGGTGTTGTCGCTATTGCACATAACCCAACAATCACCAACTTAGAATTAATGAACTATATCAAAGGTCCAGATTTCCCAACTGGCGCTTTGATCTTGGGCCGTGGTGGTATTAAAGATGCCTATGAAACCGGTTCTGGTAGTATTGCTCTTAGAGCAAAATGCCACATCGAAGAAAGAGGCGAACATGGATTAAAGAGAATTATTGTTGATGAAATCCCATACGGACTCAATAAAGCTACTTTAGTCGAATCTATTGCTTCTTTAGCTAGAGAAAAAATTGTTGATGGTATTACTGAAGTTAGAGATGAAACCAATAAAAAAGGAATTCGTATCGTTATCGAAGTAAGAAGAGATATCATTCCTGAAGTTTTACTCAATCAGTTATACAAAAACACTTCATTACAAACAAGTTATGGCATTATCATGCTTTGCTTAATTGATGGTGCACCAAAAATCGCTCCATTAAATGTCTTGCTTCAAACTTACTTAGACTTCCAAGTCGAAGTTATCGAAAGAAGAACCAAATTCTTACTTAGAAAAGATGAAGACAGACATCACATTGTTGTCGGTTTAATTAAATGTCATGACAACATCGATGATATCGTTGATATCATTAAGGAAAGCAAAACTCCTGAAGATGCAACAACTGCGTTAATGGAAAAATACGGCTTCTCCGAAGCTCAAGTCCAAGCTATTTTAGCAATGACTTTAAGAAGATTAACTGGTATTGAAACCGATAAATTAGAAGCTGAAAAAGAACAACTCGAAGCTAATATCAACGAGTACAACCACATCTTATCCAGTAGAGAAAACGAAATTGAAGTTGTTGTCAGAGAGTTATTAGAAATTAAAGAGAAATACGCGGACGAAAGAAGAACTGAAATCACTAACGACGCCGCTAGTATCGATGATGAAGACTTAATTCCACAAGAAAACATTGTTGTTGCTATTACAAGAGGCGGTTATGTTAAGAGATTAACTTCTGATTCTTTCAAAGCCCAAAATAGAGGTGGTCGTGGTGTTAGAGGTATGTCCACCAATGAGAATGATATCGTTGATAACATGGTCTACACCAAAACACATACCGATTTACTCTTCTTTACCGATTTCGGTAAAGTTTATAGAATTCGTGGTTATATGATTCCTGAATTCTCTAAAGCTAGTAAAGGTGTACCAATTATTAACTTAATCAACATTGAAAAAGGTGAAAATGTTAAAGCAATTATTGCTTGTGACGAATATCAAGAAGATCACTACTTAATGTTCTTTACCAAACAAGGTGTTGTTAAGAAAACCCTTATTAGTGAATATGAATCCATCCGTCAAAATGGTAAAATCGCTATCTCTTTAAGAGAAGGTGATACATTATTTGCTGTTAAAGAAGTTCACGATGACACAGTTATTGGTATTGCTGCTAATAATAGCAAGATGGTTAACTTCCCATGCACAGAAGTTAGACCAATGGGCCGTACCGCTAGTGGTGTTAAAGGTATTGAATTAGCTGAAGGCGAAGAAGTTGTTGGTGTTACCACATCCTTAGAAGGACAACACATCTTAGCTATGACATCAAAAGGCTTTGGTAAACTTACTCCAGTCTTAGATGAAGATGGTGGATTGATGTATAGAATCACCAAACGTGGCGCAAAAGGTGTCACAACCTTAAAAGCTAATGATAAAGTTGGTGAACTTATCGCTGTTAGAGCCATCAATTTAGAAGATGACTTAATGTGTATCACAAATGCTGGTATCGTTATTAGAACTCCACTTGCTCAAATCAGAATTTGTGGTCGTAACACTTCCGGTGTGAAAATCATGAATCTTGAAGGAAGACAAAAGATCGTTTCTATCGCTATCGTTCCACATGAAGAACCTGGCGAAGAAGTCGAAGGCGAAGAACCAGTTGAAGGTGAAGATGCCTCTGCTGGAGTGGATACAGCATTACCACAAAGCGAAGAATAGTTAACCTATATTTACATATAAGAAAGAAGTTCTATTATGTTAGACATTAATTTAATTAGAGAAAAACCTGAATATGTAAAAGAAGCTCTTAAAAAGAAACTTTGGGACGCTGATTTTACAGAGTTACTTGAATGGGACAAACAAAAAAGAGAATTGCTCAAAGTAGTTGAAGACAATAAAGCAGAAATGAATCGTCTTTCTGCTTCTGTCCCAGCAGCCAAGAAGGCTGGTGAAGACGTCAGCAAAATCTTTGCTCAAGTAAAAGAAATTGCTAAGAAAAATGCTGAATTTGAAGAAAAATTAAACGAAATTTCCGCAAAAATGACAGAATTCTTAGAAGCATTACCAAACATCCCAGATGATGATTTAGTGGGTGGTGGCAAAGAGAATAACAAGGTCATTCACACATTCGGCAAAAAACCTGAATTTGGATTCAAAATTAAGGACCATGTTGAACTTGCTACATCCCTTGGTTTAGTCGATTATGATCGCGGTGCTAAGATTGCTGGTCGTGGATCCTGGGTCTATACCAATTTAGGTGCTAGATTAGAATGGGCATTACTTAATTTCTTCATTTCTGAGCATTTAAAAGATGGTTATGAGTTTATACTACCTCCACACTTGTTAAATGAGAAGAGTGGATACGTTGCTGGTCAATTCCCAAAATTCAGAGAAGACGTTTTCTGGCTTGAAGGATTAGAGCCACAAAGATTCTTATTGCCAACTGCTGAAACCGCTTTAGTTAATCTTCATAGAGATGAAATTATGGCTGAAGAAGATCTACCAAAGAAATACTTCGCCTACACTCCATGTTATAGAAGAGAAGCAGGAAGCTATCGTACTGAAGAAAGAGGTATGATCAGAGGCTATCAATTTGACAAAGTGGAAATGGTTCAATACACCAAACCAGAAGATAGCGATAAAGCCTTTGAAGAATTAGTCCAAAAAGCTGCTTCCTTAGTGGAAAAACTTGGATTGCACTTCCAAATTTCCAAATTAGCAGCAGGTGATATCTCTCACTCCATGGCGAGAACATATGATATCGAAGTCTATATTCCTTCTATTGATATTTATAAGGAAGTTTCCAGCGCTAGTAACGCTAGAGACTATCAAGCAAGAAGAGGCATGGTTAGATATAGAGACAACGAAACCAAGAAAACCAGATTCGTTCATACATTAAATGCATCTGGATTAGCAACATCTCGTATCTTCCCTGCAATCCTTGAACAATATCAACAAGAAGATGGCAGTGTTTTAGTTCCTGAAGTGCTCCAACCATTTATGGGCGGCATCAAAGTATTAAAACCTGTTAAATAATTAATAACAATCAAACTAAACCTTCTCAATATTGAGGAGGTTTTTTGTTATAATCTTTGTAGGTATGGCGTACATTAAGAAATTTAGCGGTGGCATTTATTTTGAAGTCAATAGCACTGGCATAAGAAAGTTTGCCGGTCTTTATGATTACAAAATAGATGGTAATTATTTGAAAGAGTACCATGGCAAAATACTTTATAAAGTGGACGGAGATAACATTAAAGATTTCTATGGAAGGATCATTCTCCAATTCCAAAACAATCGCTTAAAACATTTTGCCGGGCTGAATGAATATAAAGTAGAAGATAATTATATAAAAGATATATACGGTAGAATCCTATATAAGATTGAAGGAAATCTTAGCCGAATAGAACTAATGTTTGTGTTAACATTGCTATTTGAAGAAGATTATTAGAAGTGCAGAATTTGCACTTTTTCTTTGCATATTACTCAAGCTATATTATTATATAGTGCGAGGACTATATTATGACATTAAGAGAAATACGCAAAAATTGCAAACTTACTCAAAGAGGTGCAGCTGAAGTTGTGGGTATGCCACTTAGAACTTATGTTGCTTATGAAGGCGATGAAAAATCTGCTGATCAAATTAAATTAGAAGGCATTAAAGATCGTTTATTAGAATACGCTAGTAAAGATACTTCCATTCTTAAAGATAAAGTATTACTTATCACTGGTGGAACCGGCAGTTTTGGTCACGCTGTTGTGGATCGCTTTTTAAATTCTGATATCAAAGAAATTCGTATATTGTCACGTGACGAAAAGAAACAAGATGACATGCGTAAAGCCTATAACAATTCAAAATTAAAGTTTTATATTGGTGATGTGAGAAATCTTGATTCTATCGTTGATGCTTTTATCGGAGTTGATTATGTTTTCTCTGCTGCTGCTTTAAAACAAGTTCCATCTTGTGAATTCTATCCAATGGAAGCTGTTAGAACCAACGTAATTGGTAGTGATAATGTTATTACCGCTTGTGTACGTAATCACGTTAAGAAAGCAATTTTCTTATCAACCGATAAAGCTGCTTATCCAATTAACGCGATGGGCATTTCTAAAGCATTGATGGAAAAGAACGTAATTGCTAGAAGTAGACAATTATTACCTGGCGACACAGTCTTGTGTTTAACAAGATATGGTAACGTCATGGCCTCTAGAGGTTCTGTTATTCCTCTATTCTTAAATCAAATTCACGAAGGAAAGCCTATTACTATCACAAATCCAGACATGACTAGATTCATGATGACATTAGATGACGCTGTTGATTTGGTTTTATATGCTTTTGAGAACGGTGAACAAGGTGATTTATTTGTTCAAAAGGCTCCAGCAGCAACAATCGATACCCTTGCTAAAGCGGTTATTGAATTAACCGGTAGCAAAACAGGTATCTCATATATCGGTACAAGACATGGCGAAAAGTTATACGAAACTTTAGTTACTCAAGAAGAAATGATTAAGTCTGTGGATATGGGCAATTTCTTCTGCATTAAAGCCGATAATAGAGATTTAAACTATGAAAAATATTTCTCTAAAGGAAATAAGAAACTTAATTTCTCCGAGAGCTATACATCACATAACACTGGTAGACTAGATGTAGAAGGTATGAAAAAACTTCTCAAGAAGTTAGAATTATTTGGTGGACCAGTTAAGCAACATGAATAATATGAAAATATTAGTTACTGGCGCGAACGGATTTATTGGAAAACATACTTGTCTTAAATTAGAAAGATTAGGACATATTGTTTTCAAATATGATGTTAACTCAACAGAAAATGAGCTAAAACAATACGTAGCCCAAGCGGATTTTGTTATTCACCTTGCTGGAATCAATCGCCCAATGAGCGTTGAAGAGTTTTATGAAGGTAATACAAACTTCACCAAAAAGCTTGTTGATCTTGTTAAGGAATTAAGAGGAAATGAATTGCCTATTATCATGTCATCTTCTATTCAAGCAGAACTAGATAACGATTATGGTAAATCTAAAAAGATGGGCGAAGACTATTTACTAAATTCAGGATTACCTGTTTATGTATATAGACTCGCAAATGTTTTTGGTAAGTGGTGTAGACCAAACTATAACTCTGCTGCTGCGACATTCTGCTATAACATTGCCCATAATCTAGAAGTCACTATTAGAGATAGAGAATATGTTGTTCATTACAACTATGTTGAAGATATCGTGGATGAATTTATAAAAGTTGTTTTATCTGAAGATAAATTTGGATCTAATGATGTTTTATATGTTAACCCAACATATGATTGTTCATTAGGCAAACTCGCAGATCTTCTATATTATTTCAAAGGTGAAATTGAATCTGAAAGACACCTTCCTCTAATAAAAGATGAATTTGAATTCAAACTTTTTAAAACTTTTTGCGATTATCTTTCTGATGATGGATACACCTTCAACTATGCAGAAGATAATAGAGGTAGCTTTGAAGAATTATATAAATCAAAAAAGTGGGGCCAAATAAGTGATAATATGGCGTATCCTGGAATATGCAAGGGCGGCCATTATCACACATATAAAAAAGAGATTTTTTACACTGTTATCGGTGAAAGCGAAATCAAACAAAGAAACATCGAAAATAACGACCTTATTGTGGATGTTATAAATGAAAAGCACAGGGTCCCTGTATGGATTTTAACAAAATATACACACCAAATTACTAATATTGGAAAAGTTAATTCCCACACTATTATGTGGATTAGTGAAATTTATAATCCTGAGACTCATGACACATATAGAGAAGAGGTAGAAAAATGAAAAAGAAAATTAAAGTAGTTACTATCATTGGTACTCGCCCAGAGATTATTCGTTTGTCTGAAGTGATTAAGGCTTTAGATAAAGATGATGCATTTGAACACATCTTAGTGCACACTGGTCAAAACTATGACTATGAATTAAACCAAGTCTTCTTTGAGGAATTAGATTTAAGAGCGCCAGACTATTATCTTAACTGTGCTGGTAAGAATTTGGGCGAAACAATCGGTAACGCGATCGCAAAGAGTTATGACCTATTAAAAGAATTAAACCCTGATGCAGTATTAATTTTAGGAGACACCAATTCTGCTTTATGTGCCATCAGTGCCAAACGTTTAAAACTTCCTATCTTCCATATGGAAGCAGGTAATAGATGCGGTGACTGGAATGTTCCAGAAACAATCAACCGTAAAATCGTTGATCATATTTCTGATATCAACCTCCCATATACAAATCATGCTTATGCTAATTTGATGAAAGAGGGAATTGAAGAACAATATACATTCGTTACTGGTTCTCCAATGTTAGAAGTCTTAAATGCTCAGAATGAAAAGATTGAAGCATCTAAAGTACTTGAAGATTTAGGATTAGAAAAAGGTAAATATATCGTCGTGTCTTCTCATAGAGAAGAAAATATCGATATCGAAAAGAATTTCAATCAATTAATGCCTGCAATTAATGATATCGCGGAAAAATATCAAATGCCTGTTATTTTCTCTACTCACCCAAGAACTAAGAAGAGATTAGAAGCTAATAACTTCAAGATGCATCCACTTGTGAGAAATCTTAAACCATTAGGCTTCTTAGAATATGTTAAGTTGCAAGAAAATGCATTTATCGTCTTAAGTGATTCTGGAACATTAACCGAAGAAAGTGCGATGCGTAAATTCCCTGCTGTATTAATTAGAACATCTACCGAAAGGCCAGAAGGTGTTGAGGCAGGAAGCATCGTTGTTTCTGGTATTGATCGCACTGGTATCATGCTTGCTATTGATACAGAGCTAATGAGATATAAATTTGCGTCCACTCCTGAAAACTATGATGTCAGCGATGTCTCTGCTAGAGTGGTGAAGATCATTAAAGAAAAGATAGACGTAGTAAATAGAGAAATCTGGAGAAAATAAAAAAGCGATTTACATCGCCAGTTAAGATAGAAGCACAGCTTCTATTTTTTCTTTTTGTTGAACTTTTTGAGTATAAAGGCAAACCCTATTGAGGCACATAAGCATGCAAATTGGATTGCAAGAATGAACAACATGCTTGGTGATGGATTAGCTTTTTCTTTTGTGATGTAAATAAACAAGAAATAACCACCAATTGCGATGCCAATTCCAATGAGAGATGTGATGATATCAAGAATGATATGAAGACTCTTAAATTTATAATCGACAAGTGTGTCGCGGTAAACAAAAGAGTTTAATGCCATTCCAACTAAAGTTGATACAAAGAAGAAAATACAAATATATTTTCCTAGGTATGCATTATAAATACCCACACCTAAGGTAAAGCCAATTAAGAAAGAAGCAACAAGAGCGAAAATGAAATTAAATTTGTCCTGTTTGATTATCCTTCCAGATTCCTTGAATATATTTTTAATCTTATTCCAAGTGGATTGTTCGCTTTGCTTCTTTTCTTCTATAGTGGCTTCAACAGTTTCTTTTTCTGGCGTTTCATTTACTTCGTCTTTCGGAGTTTCTTCAGTAACTTCGCTTGATTTTTCTATAGGGGTTTCTTCACTTAAAACCGTCTCTTCGACGCTATCTTCTTTTTCTACGTAGAAGAAATTAATTCCATTAAAGATTTCTTTTGCTTCATCTATTGTGAGAGCGTATATATCAGGATTTGAATATACGACGAAAACAGGATTAAACTCTTGGACTATATCTTTTAATCTATCAACTTTCCTTAAAGCGGTTTCTTTGTCTGTGACATTTAGTTTCTTTAAAGTGAAGACTCTATCAATAAGTTTTTCTCTATCAAGGCGTTTGTAATAAAACGCAAATAAGAATGTGCCAACAGATTTGGTGTTAACTTTTAATTGAAAAAGTTCATCTGAATTAACAACTGTTTCTGGGTAATATGAAAAAGTAGTTGGCTTATCCGCATTGCCTAAATTACGAATTGGAGAATCTTTTTCTTTTATAACATTAAACGATTCTTTGAATCGGGCATTGTTGTTATTGTCATCAACAAATCTCATGGGACTATTCTATCACTATAACGAATATTAAATAAATAGTAGTTATTTAAAATTTAACTTTCTCTTATAATAGAAATAGAGGGAAAACATATGAAATTTTTAAAATGTGAAATTTGTGGCAAGATTATTGCTGTTGTTAACGACAAACCAACTGACACAGTTTGCTGTGGTCAACCAATGCAAGAATTAGTTCCTAATACTAGAGATGGTGCAGTTGAAAAACATGTTCCTATTTATGAAGTTAAGGATGGTGTTGTACATGTCGTTGTTGGTGAGGTGGAACACCCAATGCTTGAAGCTCACTACATTGAATGGATTGCTATTAAAACAAATCTAGGTAATCAAAGAAAAGTTCTTAATCCAGGCGACAAACCAGAAGCATTCTTCGCTTTATTACCAGGTGAAAAAGTTGAAGCTGTTTTGGAACACTGCAATTTACACGGTCTTTATAGCAAATAAATAAAATAATGATTTAAAAAAAGAACTCTATGAGTTCTTTTTGTTTTCCAAATAATAGTCTGTATAGCTTTTACAGTTTTGATCTTTGTAATCTCCAGCAAAGATCATTTTTACTCTGTGACGTTCTTCTTTAAATGGATCATTTGGACTAGCTAAGTTATTTAAAAAGTCTAAGAATGCTTCTCTAGTGTATATCTTATCTCCAGGCAAATAATCTTTGAAATTATTTATAGTGTAGCCTCTATCGTTACTATATTGTTCGCTGTCTGCTAATAAGAATCCCATTTTTCTATCCAAAGATAAATAACCTATGAATCCACTAGAATAGTCAGTTATTAGTGCATCAGCAATGCTATATAATTCTGGAATTTCAACATTCAATCTTGTTAAATCTGCATTATTGATAAATTTAATATTTTTGTAATTTGTTGGAATAATTACTCCGTCTTGTGAGTGATGAAGTTTGATAAGTAGAATTTGATTGTTCTTTTCTAACAAAGAATCCAATTCTGACACTTGATTGTCATCAAAAACTATTGGGAATTCATCTTTAAAATAAATAAGATTCGGTACATGCTCATTTCTAAAAGTTGTCATTGAAAGAATGATGTGTTTTCCTTCAGGTTTTTCAATGCTAATTGATCTGAGAAATTCGTTTCTATTAATTTTAGGGTGAAACATTAAGTCTGTTCTTGGAGTACCTAACACGACTAAGTTATGACCCTCCACAATTGGGTATCTTTTTCTTAAAATTTCCTTAACTTCGTTAGTGACTACAGCGATATCAATTTTGTTTTCTTGCTTGCCGTATAAGTAATCGTAATACTTCTCGACACTTTTAATTGGAAATTCACCATGCCCTGCGTTGACTATTCTTATGTTTTCTGGAAGTTTAAATATTTTCCAATAGTTTGTATAAGAGAATACTATGAATTTTGATTTGAGCGAATATTTATAAAGAGCAAGTTTGTTCTTTGGATTTAACATTTCTTTTTTTGTCACACCACGTAACGGACCTGACTGTTTCATTTCTTTTGTGGCTATAAGATATTTTCTTTTGTATTGAGGGTAATGTTCCTTGATGTATTCATATAATGAATAAGCATTATCAAAATAATCGTTTGCGGATTCAAAAATTATATAATCTGATGTTTTCTTAATGAATGCTGAATAGATTTTGAAAAATATAGTTAAGATTTTGTTCATATGTGCAGCGTAATTATATCATGATTACTAAAAGTAATATAGGAAGTGTTGTATTTGCATAGATAAACCAATAATGGATTCTAAATAAGCGTTTCATTATAATAATGGTGCTAAGAATATGATTTCCATCGTTATACCTGTCTATAATAGTGAAGAAACAATCGAGAGATGTATTGATTCTATCTTTAGAAATAGTTTTACTAAGCCTTATGAAATAGTATGCGTTAACGACGGTTCTAAAGATAAATCGCTTGTGTTGCTTAAAAAACTTCAAAACGAAAAGCCTAATGTTTGTGTTTTCAAATTAATTAATTTAGAACAAAATGCCGGCGTGCAAAATGCTAGAAATGTAGGTTTAGAAAACTCAGTTGGCGATTACATTGCATTCGTTGACTCTGATGACGAGGTATCAAATTCATTTCTCTCTGTTTTAGATGAAGAAATTGAGAAAAACAAGAGTGACATCTTCTGTTTTAATGGTGTTGTCATCGATGGCGATAATAGATTTGATCTACTAGAAAATTCAGTTATTAATAATTTAAAGAAATTTGGTCATTTAAAAGAAGCGTTGCTGTTTGGTGAGAACGGATATCTATGTAATCATCTATATAAAAAGGACTTGCTTTCTTCTAGATTACTTACTGGATTACAAAAGCTTACTTTTACAGAAGATTTGAACATTAATATTGAAATTGCGCTAAAAAAAGAGATAAATTTCCAATTTTTAGATGATAAATTATATTTCTATTATTTTACACGTAACACTCATATTGATCGACTTAACACGAAAAGAGTGGAAGACGCTATGTTTGTTATTAATAAGAGATATGAGATAGTTAAAAGTGACTACCCAGATCTTCTAGAAATATTTAAAACTGGCAACTTAAAAGCGACTTTGAGATTACTTCACAATGTCAAATCAACTAAAAATTTCTCTAGAAGTAAAAAACGTTTGATTTTGAAAAAAATTAAATCACAAGAATCGATTAAGTATACTTTAAAACTTGGATTCAAGCGATTTATGAAACTGAGTTTGAAGGATAAAATTAGATACGTCTTATACAAATAAAAACTAGCGCACTGAGCACTAGTTTTTTAGTTTAGATTTAATCATTGTAGTGGAGATTTCTGGAGTTCTTGGCAAGTAAACAACTTCAACACCTAGATCTTTTAGGAAATCAAATTTACCTTTCCAATCGTCACCCATTACAAATACATCGATTTGATATTGTTTGACGTCATTTACTTTTTGTTCCCAGTTCTCTTCTGGAATAACTAAATCGACATATCTGATTGCCTCTAATAACGCTTTTCTTTTTTCATATGGAAAGAAAGACTCTTTTCCTTTTGATTTATTGAATTCATCTGTTGATAACGCAACAACGAGATAGTCTCCTTGTTCTTTTGCTCTTTTTAAGAGATTAATATGACCATAATGTAATAAATCGAATGTTCCGTATGTAATTACTCTTCTCATCTTGTTCGTCTCCTTGCTAATATAACAAATCTTCATTGATATTATAATTCATGATTTTGACATCTACCATTTTAATAAAAAGCGCCGCTACATTGCGACACCAATCTGTATTCGTGTTTGGTAGCTGAGGACGGATTTGAACCGCCGACCTTGAAGGTATGAACTTCCTGCTCTAGCCAACTGAGCTACTCAGCCATAATGGTGGATCTAAAGAGACTCGAACTCTCGACCCCCTGAATGCAAATCAGGTGCTCTCCCAACTGAGCTATAGACCCATTTACAACCGCTTTCAAAGCGTTGCATGTTAGATTATATACATTTTCAATTTTTTAGACAATAAATATCTAATAAATATTAGAAAACACTCTATTTTGCTATCATGTTTTTAAGCACATATTTTATAAATATGTTATAATACAAAAACAGCGATTATCATATTTGAATGAGCACGGAGTTATATTGAGCTCTTTTAGTTTTACTAATGTTGCAAAATATCACCCACACGAGTAAACTAGAGCCATGGTCTTTATATTGCCTGTTTTATTTCTGTTGATTGTTCTTGGCTTAAGACTTCAAAAAAACAAAACATCTGAACCAATTAAAATTGATAAATCATACACTCTAACTATTCGAGGCATTTTTATTGTCTTAATAGTTTTATGCTCATATTTTACTGCTTGGATTAATTCAGGTGGTTCATTAAACAGGTTTGATGTTCCTATGGAACGTTTCTTATTGGATTTTGGACAATTGATTTATGTTCCTTTCTTTTTCTATTCAGGTTTTGGAATATTTGAAACTTATAGAACCCAGGGAAAAGAATATGCAAGAAAAATTCCATTACAGCAAATGCTAAGGCATTTTCTGTCCTATTTTATTGCCTGGATCCTGTTTAGTGTCACTGCTTTAGCGTTAAAGTCTCCTTATTCTTTAAAGGATTATCTTTTATCTGCATTTGCATTAACAACAATTGGCAATTCTTCTTGGTTTGTCATTGTTATGATTTTCCTTTATTTCTTCTCGTTCGTCTCGTTTAGAATTGCTGATCAAAAAACCGCTGTTGCGATAAACATTTTATTTGCAATCATGCTTGTTTTTGCACTTAAAGGATTTGGGTTCCCTTCTTATTATTGGAATACTTTATTTGCGTATGTTTTTGGTGTTTGGTATTCGTATCTTAAAGATAGAATTGATAGCAAAATCCTTAAAAATCTTCCTTTAAAGCTACTATTCCTTGGTATTGGTGTTGGTGGCTTGGCTTTATCTTTCTTTTTAAACCAAAACATTCCATTCAATGACTTTAAGAATGCTGCATATGTATTCCCTGTGTTCTTCTTCTGCGTAATCTTGGTATCGTTTACATCTATATTTACGATTAAGAGCAAACTATTCCATTTCTTAGGCACTAATGCTTTCTGGATTTATGTTCTACATCAGCTACCTTTAATTTGGCTTAAAAATGTTAGCTTTATTTATAATAATAAATATTTATATTTTGCAGCCGCATTAATCATTACCATTCCTTTAGCGTTTGTGCTCAACAAAGTATTCAATTATTTCTGGAACATGTTTGCAAAGAATCACGGAAGTACCAGTGAGGAAAACAATGTTCGACTAGGTATTGTAATTTCTTACATCACTTTGTTTGTCTCCATCATTGGTGCGTTTGTTGTTACGCCTCGTGTTCTTGAAAATCTTGGCGACGAGCAATACGGTTTGCTTAGCTTTGCTAACTCTATTACTGCATGGTTAACTGTTATTTCTAGCGCATTGGCAGCATCTTATATTAAGTTTGCTTCTGAGCATAAAAAAGAAAACAAAGATATTGGGATAGTTAATACCTCTTACTTTAGAATCTTTGGCATTTTATCTTTGATAATGCTTGTTATTATCGGAGCAGGAATTGCTGTTTTCAGAGGCTTTAATATCCAATTATCACAATATACATTTGAACAAAACAAACTTATTCTTTGGTTGATTTTAATATCTGGCATAAATGTTGCATTGAACGTACTATTCTCAGTTTTCACAAATTATTTAACATATAACAAGCAATTCATATTTATTCGTATTGTCGCTTTAGCGGTTGCGTTTTTAACTTTTGCTTGTAACTTAATTTTCTCGTTTGTTACTAAAAATGTTCTTTCAATATCAATTGTCGCAGTTGTTTTAACAACTTTATCAAGCGCAATAACTATCTTATTTGCATTCAAGAATCAGAGAATGACTTTTGCAAGAGCCAGATTTAAAGAAACTTCCCCTCTAATTCGATCCATTATTACTTTCTCAAGTTTTATTTTGCTTAATGCAGTTGTTGATCAAATCAACGTTAATCTTGATAAGACATTACTAGGCATTATGGTTAACGCTCAAGCTGTTACTGACTATACCTTAGCTAAATACTTTAATGCGTACCTATTGACCTTATCTGTTGCTATATCCTCTACGTTTGTTCCTAAGATTCATGAATTAGTTACAAACAATAAAAAAGAAGAGCTCTCTGCGTTGTATTTAAAAGTATCTAAGTCTCAAATGATGATTATGTTCCTTGTTGGCGGCGGATTCATTGCGGTTGGTAAAGAATTCATGAACATCTGGCTAGGCATTGAAAAAGAATATATTTATTACTACGCAATTGTTCCAATCATGCTCGATATGATTTGTCTGTCTTGTAATACGTGTATTGAGATACAGCGAGCAATGAACAAACATAAATTCAGAGCCTTCTTATATATTGGTTTGGCTTTAATCAATATCGCTATTTCAATAACTCTTATTAAATTGCTTCCTGATGGATACCAGATCTGGGGTGCGTTTATTGGAACCGCATTCTCGGTTGTTGTTGGTAACTGGATTATTCTCAATGTCTACAATAAAGTCAAAATTGGTTTGCCGATGGGAAAATATTTTTTAAATGTCGCTAAGCATATTGTCTACGCCGGTGTAGGTGTTGCTGTAGCCTTATTACTTAGATTCAAATTACCTACTACTGTAGGAGTTACTGCTAGATTCTTAATTCAAGGAATTGTATTTAGTGTTATCTATTTTGCTCTATTACTCGTTTTCGAACGTAAAACAATCATTCCGCTTATTAAGAAAGTATTTGGCAAGATTAAAACTATGGCTAAAGGAGCTAAAGAAAACTAATGATTAGAGTACTAATGGTCGTGGGTTCTTTGGATTGTGGTGGTGCTGAATCGCTCGTAATGAACTTGTTTAGAAATATAGATAGAAGCAAGATTGTTTTTGATTTTGCTGTTCACACCGACTATCGCGGATTCTTTGCTGATGAGGTCGAATCACTTGGCGGAAGAATCTATCATTTTCCTAAATACCGCATCATAAACGGCATAAAATTTAGAAAATGTTGGAAAAAATTCTTCCAAGAACACCAAGGCGAATATCAAATAATTCACACTCATCACTCTTCTTCAGTAGCAATGATTTTAAAGATTGCTAAGAAATATGGACTATACACAATTGCACATTCTCATTCTGCTGGATGGGATAAAAGTTTAATGGGTTTAGGAAATAGATTGCTTTCTCATGGTACTAGAAAAGTTGCTGATCATTTCTTTGCTTGTTCTTATCTTGCTGCTGTTGCTGAATTTGGTAAGAAAGTAGCAGACGATAAAAGCCGATGTCAAATCATCGCTAACGGTGTGCCTGCTGACAAATATGTATTTAATAAAGATACAAGAACTAAGATTAGAAAAGAATTGAATGTTGATGATAATGTCCATATATATGGACATGTTGGTAGATTTGTCTACGCTAAGAATCATCAATACCTAATTAAAGTTTTTAACGAGATTTTAAAGAAAGACCCTTCATCTTATCTCTTGCTATTAGGAGATGGAGAACTTAGAAATGATATTATTGAACAAGTTGAGAAGCTTGGAATCAAAAGCCATATTCTTATGCCTGGTCTTGTCAAAAATGTTAATGAATATCTCCAAGCAATGGACTATTTTATCTTCCCATCAAACTATGAAGGATTACCTGTTGTTTTGGTTGAAGCCCAAGCCAGCGGCCTAAGATGTCTGAAGTCTGATGTCATCACTAATGAAGTCGACGTTACTGATCTTGTTAGCGCTCTTTCTATTAAGGAAGAACCAAGTATATGGGCTGAAAAAATTCTGCAAAATATTGATTATTCTAGACAAAATACATACGAAATCATTAAAAAATCCGGATTTGATATTTCTTCAAGTGTGTCATTTTTGACTGATTTTTATACCAAGATTTTTAACGACAGGAGTAAGTGATTATGGATAACAAACAAAAGATTAAAGTGCTTCATGTTGTCGGCTCTGCAAATAAAGGTGGAGTTGAATCAATTGTCATGAACTATTCCGTTGCGTTAAAAGATTATGTTGAACCAACCTTTGTTTGTTTTGATGATTCAACTGCAATTCCAACTGAACTTATCGAAAGTATTGGTGGCCATTATTTTGTTGTCCCACACGTAAAACACATTTTTAAATTCAATTCAGCCTTTAGCAAAATACTTCAAGAGAATCAGTATGACATTATTCATTCTCACGTAAACACTCTTTCAGTATTTCCTCTAAGAGTGGCTAAGAAGTGTGGCTATCAAGTACGAATTGCTCATTCTCACTCACAAAGTAGCAAGAAAGAGTTTGTTCGTAATTTAGTTAAGTCGATTTTAAAGTTATTCTCTAAAAAATACGCTAACTATTACATTGCTTGTGGCGAAGTGGCTGGTAGATACCAATTTGGTGACAAAGCATATGACGCTGGTGAAGTTCATTTAATTAGAAACGCAATCAACTTAAAAGAATTTGCTTTCAATCGAGATGATCGAAATGCAATTAGAAACGAACTAGGAATTAAGAATGATGAAATACTTGTTGGTTCCATTGGTAGACTGTGTAAAACCAAAAACCAAGAATTCATTTTAAAGATGGCGGAGCAATCACCAAACGTTAAATATGTCTTAATTGGTGGTGGACCTCTAAAAGAGGACCTAGAAAAATATATTGCTGAACACAATATCAAAAACGTTATTTTGTATGGCACCACTGACACTCCTAAAAAGTTCTATAGTGCGTTTGATGTATTTGTGTTACCAAGTTTATATGAAGGTGTTCCAGTTACTGGTATTGAAGCACAAACGAACGGCTTATACTGCTTATTCTCTGATACTGTACCTCAAGAATCAAAATTAACTCCATATTGTGAATTCTTGCCAATTGGAGATGAGAATCTTTCTAAATGGGTGCAAGCAATTAAGATAAATAAACCTCATAAGGATTTCTCAAATGAAGTAACCGCTGCGGGCTTCAACATTGATGAAGCAAGCAAAGTACTTTTCAAGACATACGAGGAATTAATATCTAAGTTTGTCATCATTAACAATTAACAATTTGTTAAGAGTGAATAGTTGTGTATAATAATCGTGCCGTTGCGATGGGCAACTATGAACCAGGTCAGGACAGGAATGTAGCAGCCTTAAGTATCTTACTCATGTGCGACGGTTTTAATTTAGATGGAAAGTAAAGTTAAATATATGAAATTAGCTTTGTTGGAAGCTGAGAAAGCTGCTAACGAAGATGAAGTCCCAATTGGGTGTGTTATTGTAAAAAATAACAAAGTTATTTCGCGCGGTCACAATCGAAGAGAAAGGAAAAACGATATTGCTTCTCACGCAGAAATTGAAGCTATTAGAAAAGCGGAAAAGAAAATTGGAGATTGGCAGTTAATTGGATGCGACTTATATGTCACCATAGAACCTTGCTTGATGTGCATGGGAGCTATTGTTCAATCACATATTCAAAATGTCTATTATGGAAGTAAAGATCCTAAGGGTGGAGCAGCTGGTTCTGTGATAAACATTTCTGAAATTAAAGGGTTAAATCATTATCCAAATATTGAAGGCGGAATAATGAGCGAAGAATGTTCTAAAATTATCAAAAATTACTTCTCTAATAAAAGGAAAAATAAAAGACTTGGTTAAATCCAAGTTTTTTATTATATAATTATATTATATGTTTAAAAGAAGCATTAAAAATATCAAGGTTGATCGCACTGAAACTGACTCTAAAACTGGTTTAAATGATGAACAAGTAAAAGAGCGTATAGATGCTGGATTAGTTAATAAAACAAAAATGATTGCGGGTAAAACTTATTGGGAAATTATCCGCACTGATGTTTTGACATTCTTTAACTGCATGCTTTTTGTTATTGCTGGTTTTATCATTTTTGCTAATTTGACAGATGGCAATCCAAAAACAAAGTGGCATTCAGGATTATTTTTCTTAGTTGTTTTAGCTATGAATATTATCATTGGCTTATATCAAGATTTAAAAGCCAAACACTTGATGAGCAAGCTTAAGGTAATTACCACCCCATTTGCTAGAGTCATTAGGAATGGCAAAGAAATAGAGATTAAACCTAGCGAGATTGTACTAGACGATATCATTGTTTTACATGCCGGAGAACAAGTCCCTTCTGATTCTATTTTGCTTAAAGGAGACATCTTTGTTAACGAGTCGATGTTGACTGGTGAAAGTCATAATGTAGAAAAAAATAGCGGCTCTCTGCTTTATTCTGGTAGTTATGTCACTACTGGAAGTTGTTTTGCTCGAGTGGAAAAAGTTGGTAAAGATAACTACATAGAATCTATTACTGAAAAGGCCAAGGCATTTAAAAGAAATCCATCTCATATTCTTAAATCACTTAAAGTTTTATTCAGATATCTTGGTATTATCATTATTGCCTTTGCTGGAACATCTTTAGGTATCTATGCATCGATGGGACAATTTAATACTTTAATGGGATTCGTGCAAATCGTTAGACCAGTTGCTGGACAAATGGTGGCAATGATTCCTGCTGGGTTATACCTCCTTACTTCAGTTACCTTAGCTAGCGGAGTTCTTTCACTCTATAAGCGTAAGGCCAACGTTCAAGATTTCTACTCTATTGAAATGCTTGCTAGAAGTGATGTCATATGTGTTGATAAAACCGGAACTATAACTGACGGCAATTTATCAGTTAATAAGGTTCAAATTCTTTCAAAGAATACCGAAAAAGAAATTTCTTCGATTGTTCATTCATTAGTGGAAGCGACAAAAGATGAAAACTTTACCGCGAAAGCATTGTTAGCTTATTTCCAAGAAGGCGAAGTGATTGACGCAATTAAGTCATTACCATTCACAAGCAATAATAAATATTCTGCATTTACTGATTCTAAAGGCTTTACATATGTCATTGGCGCACTTGAATTCATGAATGTCGAAAACAAAGAGTCATTAATTAAACAAACTACAGAATTCGCATCCAAAGGATATAGATTATTAACTCTTGCTAGAGGCAAAAAACCGATTTCAGGAAATAAATATGACGATGAATTAGAAGTTTTAGCGTTTATTGTTCTACAAGATCATGTTAAAGATGATGCTTTTAAAACTTTCCAATGGTTCCAAGAAAACGGAGTACAAGTAAAAGTCATTTCTGGTGATAATGCTTTAACTGTTAGTGAAATCGCACGCACAGCAGGCATTAATGGTGCAGAAAAGTTTATTTCTTTGGAAGGAATGAGCCTAGAAGAAGTAAAAGGTATCGCTAATGACTATGTAGTTTTTGGCAGAGTTACTCCAGAACAAAAAGAAGCGTTAGTAATTGCTTTGCGTGAGGCAAAACATACCGTGGCCATGGTTGGCGATGGTGTTAATGATATGCTTGCTTTAAAACGTGCAGATTGTTCTATTGCCATGAATTCAGGATCGTTAAGCGCAAGGAATGTTTCTCATGTTGTTTTAATGAATGATAACTTTGCAACAATGCCATCCGTGGTTGCCGAAGGTAGAAGAGTAATTAATAACTTACAAAGAACCGGATCTTTATTCTTAACTAAAACTCTATTTGCTATGGCTTTAAGCACTCTATTCTTAATTGTTTATTTAGCTACACGCAATTATATCTATCCGTTCGATACTAACAATCTTATTTTGTGGGAAGTTTTCGGAATCGGGTTAGCTGCGTTCTTTATCGCTCTTGAACCAGATAGCAAACCTATTAATAATGGTTTCTTAAGAAATATTCTTAAGAACGCTGTTCCATTTGCTACTCTCATGTTCGCTGCTACGATAATTTGTTTCATCTTATACATGCTTCAATACAACAACATTTTATATACAGGTGTTTGGGACATTTGTTGTGAAAAAGAATTATCAGGAATAGCAAAATATGGCGCTACTGGAATAGCGATATTAGTGTTATCAGGCTTATCACTAGTTGTTTTATATCTTACATGCAGACCACTTAATCTATATCGTGGAATAGTGGTTGGTAGCTCTGCATTAGTTACTGTTGGTGTTGTATTAGCGTTCGCACTTTCTGGTGGAATGAATATTCTCCATATTGATTTTGATAGAATAACTGGAGAGAATTGGATAACCATAGGGGCAATAATAATCGTGTTTGCAATTACGGCAATTACTATAAATAACATTTATAAGAGTTTTTCTAAGAAGAAGAAAGGAAACGAAAATGAAAATTAATCCAGAAGTTAAAAAGGCATTAGAAGAGAATAGACCAGTTGTCGCTCTTGAAAGCACAATCATTTCTCATGGTATGCCTTATCCAAAAAACGTTGAAACCGCTTTGAAGGTAGAACAAACAATTAGAGAACATGGTGCTGTTCCTGCCACAATTGGCATTATAGACGGAGAGCCAATTATTGGTATGACTCCAGATGAAATTGAGCAGTTTGGTAAAAGAAAGGGCGTCTTAAAGGTTTCTAGAAGAGATTTACCTGTTGTCTATGCTAAAAAGTTATGGGGTGCTACTACTGTTGCAACAACCATGATTTTAGCCAATCAAGCTGGTATCGAAGTATTTGTTACTGGTGGTATTGGTGGTGTTCATAGAGGCGCAACTGAAACTATGGATATTTCTGCTGACTTACAAGAATTATCAAAGACCAATGTCACAGTTGTTTGCGCTGGCGCTAAAGCCATTTTAGACTTACCTTTAACTCTTGAATATTTAGAGACCATGGGCGTTCCTGTATTAGGTTTTAAAACCGAAGAACTACCAGCATTCTATAATTCACATTCCGGTCTAAAAGTTGATTACAAAGTAGAATCCGCCGAAGAGATGGCCAAAATTATAAAAGCCAAACGCGATAATGGTTTAGCTGGAGGAATTCTTCTAACCAATCCAATTCCTGAACAATATGAAATGGATAAAGCGATTATTGATAAAGCAATCGCTACTGCTTTAGAAAGTATGGAAAAAGAAGGCATTAAAGGAAAAGAATGTACTCCTTATTTATTAAAGACCATCACTGAATTAACTGGTGGTGAGTCCTTAGAAAGTAATATAAAACTAGTTTTAAATAACGCTGCCGTTGGTAGTGAAGTAGCAAAGGAATATTGCAAATTAAAATAATATGAAGACACAACACGCTTTAACAATTGCTTTAAAAGACATGATGTCTCATCAACCATTAGACACCATTTCTGTTTTAGAATTGTCTAAAAAGTGCGGAGTATCAAGAAAGACATTCTATTATCATTATCATGATGTCTATGATCTTTTAACACAGCTTTTCTTAGAAGAAAAGATTCCTGGCGTTCAAGAAGCTGAGAATTTCCAAACTTTGATTGAATTGGTGTTTAAGTATTATAAAGATAATGAACCTTTTATCAACGCCACACTTCAAAGTGCTGGTAAAGATTTGTTCTCTGAGTTTATTTATAACGTCTTCTATACATCAAGCTTAAGATTTATCAAAAAAATCGATAGTGAAAACATTCTTCATCCAAACACCAAGAAATCAATCGCCCGTTTTTATGCGTACGGATATGGAAATTCAACAGTCTATTATTTATCAAATTACAAGAATAAAACATTGATCGGACTTATCAGCTCTTTTAACTTCATAGATGCTGAAAATTTCAAAAAAAATGTGCAAAACGCTGTTAAATTGGAGAAAAAACAATGAAATCATTTGAATTCTATTCCCCAACAAAAATATATTTTGGGCCAGAAAAAGAAAAAGAAATTGGTCGCATTTTAAAGAGCTATAATGCATCACGTGTTTTGGTTGTAATTGGGCAAAACTCTGTCATTAAAAGTGGCTTGCTTGGTAAAGTCATTAGCGCTCTAGAAAACGAACACATTTCTTATTTAGTTTTAAAAGGTGTTAGAGCTAACCCAACATTTGATCTAGTTAAAGAGGGTGTTAGACTTCATAAAGAAAATAGATTCGACTTCATTTTAGCTATTGGTGGTGGTTCAGTTATTGATACCGCTAAATGTATTGCAGTTAACGCAAATCATGATGGAGATGTTAGAAATTACAATTTACATCTTGAAGAACCTACATCCGCTCTTCCAATAGGCGTTATATTAACTATATCTGCTGCTGGTAGTGAGCTTTCCAATTCTTGCGTTATTCAAGATGATGAAACAAAGATGAAATCAGGTTTTAATAGCGATTTAGTAAGACCAGTATTTGCAATCGAGAATCCAGAATTAACTTATTCAGTTTCAAAAGAACAAACTGCGTATGGTATTGTCGACATCTTAATGCATACGCTTGAAAGATATTTCTCACCAAGCGAAGAAAATGAACTTGCAGACGAATTTGCTTTAGGCTTATTAAAAATTGTGTTGGACGTTGGTCTAAAAGCATTTAATAATCCTGAAAACTATGATTATCGTGCTACTTTGATGCTTGCATCTTCTCTATCACATAACGGATTAACTAGTGTAGGAAAGAAGTATTATATGCCAGTCCATCAATTAGAACATCCATTAAGCGGAAAGTTTGCTAATATTGCCCATGGCTGTGGTTTAGCTGTGCTATTCCCTGCGTGGTGTAAATACTATTATAAATATGATATTGATAAGTTTGCTTTATTAGGTGAAAGAGTTTTTGATATTTATTCAGGCGATAAAACCACTGATGCCCTCAGCACAATTGCCGCTTTTGAAGAGTATTTCTCTCGCCTTGGAATGCCAAGTACATTAACAGAATTAGGAGTAAAAGAAGAAGATATTGATGATCTTGTTAATAAGGTCACCAAAGGTGGAACAAAAACCGTTTATCATCATACAAAACCGATAAATGATGAAGTTGCGCGCAAAATATATTATTCTTGTTTGTAATCGATTATGAAAAAAGAAAACATTTTTGGAATTATTATGTACCTTATCATCTTCGCATTTGCGGTGGTGTATGGTTTAACCGTCCTTCAAACACATTTTGAACATTCTACAATGACTCAAGTGTGGCAATATGCAATATACATTATCTGTTCAATTTTAGTTGGCGTTATCATCGCCGCTATTTTGCAAGAACTTGGTCATTTGCTTGGCGCTAAAGTTGGTGGCTATAAAGTAACAAAATTTACAGTTCTTTATTTTTCCATCTATTTAGATGGTGGCAAATACAAATTCGGTTTTAAAAACTTCGAAGGAATGACTGGTGAAACACTAATTGTTCCTAATTATGAAAAAAATGACAATCCAAATCCAGTTCCATATTTAATTTATGGACCTATTTTTAATCTAGCATGGTTTATTGGCTCTCTAATCTTATTCTTCACCTTTAATAACGGTAGTAAGTTCGACGGAGATGTTGCTTACTCTATTTTGACCGTTGGTTTAATCTCTGCTGTTTTGTTTGTTTATGATATCGTCCCAGTAAAGCTTGATAGCAGCACTGATGGATATCGTTTAATGACATTAGCAAAGAATAAAGATCGTAAGCAATTTAACGATTTATTAGTTGCTCAATATGAAGCCAATCATGGGACCATGGAAATTGCCAAAGATAAAAAAGAGGCGGTCTCTGTAGTGGTTAAAGATACAACAGAAGGCAAATTAATCATGGTTTATAGTCTATTAGACGAAAAGAAATTTGATGAAGCAAATAAACTTTTAGAAGAGATTTCTGAAAAAGAAAATGAACTCACAAAACGTGGTCAACTAGACGCTGCTGAATTGCGTTTATATATTATGGTTATGACTAAACCATTAGAAGAAATGGTGGAGTATTATCAAAACAATGTTACTCTTTCTCAAAAGAAAGAAATCTCAGGCGACCACACTATGCTTGGCATCCGCACATATCTCCTTTTAGCAGGATTACTCGATAAATCAAGAAGTGAATGTTTGATTGTCTTAAAACATCTTGCTAAAGCATATAAAAGCACCCCTACTAATCGCAAACATGCTGAATTAGTGTTATTTAACGAAGCATTAGAAAAGGTGTGCTCTGCACACCCTAAATGGGAACTTGAAATCTATAAGTTGTTTGAATAGATTAAGTGATATTGAAGAATAGTGGATTCAATATCTCTTTCCAGATTAAGAAATAAGTAATTAAAGAAACAATATCAACCACTGTAGTGGTAATAGGCCCGCACATAACTGCTGGGTCTAATTTTATTAATTTGGCTAAGAATGGCAATGAGCAACCAAATAATCTAGAAATAATCATAGTGACAAATAATGTGCCACCAACCAATGCTGCAATTAGTAATTCTGCTTGAATTAGCGTTAATTGAGCGCCGGAATCAATAATATTTTTTGTTATGCTGTCTGTATTTACAATTCCAACACTCATTTCAAACATCAGCCAGCCAAAAGCAAATATTGCAACAATAGAACCTATTATTGCAGCAACTCGAAGTTCTTTCCATGCAACACGTCCATAGTCGCGTAAATCGAATTCATCCAAGGATAAGGAACGAACTATCATTGTAGTTGTTTGTCCACCAGAGTTTCCTCCAGCATCCATTATTAGTGGAGTAAATACCGCGAGAATGGCGAATTTAGCAATTTCGCCTTCGAACCCGGAAAGAATCATTGTGGTGAAAACTTGTAAAACCATTAAAATTAAAATCCAAGGAACACATTTTAAGACCAATTTGAAAATTGGAGTTTTTAAATATGGATCAGACATATCAGTGATGTTTGCCATACGGGCAATATCTTCACTAGTTTCTTCTTCGATAATATCAACGATATCGTCAATGGTAATAATACCGACAATCTTGTTTTCGTCATTAACAACTGCTAAAGCAGTTAAGTCATAACGCTTAAACATTTTAGCGACATCTTCTTGGTCATCGTTAACATTACAGCAGACAAAGTCTTTGTTCATGATGTCTGAAAGGACTTCATCTTCTTTGGCAAAAATTAAATCGTCTAAATCGACTGTTCCGGTTAATGTTCTTCTATTATCTCTTACAAAGATTGTATAAACAGTTTCTGCATCTCTACCTTTTTCTCTAATAGTAGCAATAGCGTCTTTAACTGTGACGTTTTCTTTCATCTCAATATACTCAGTAGTCATAATGCTACCGGCTGTATCGTCTTTGTAATTGAGAAGTCTATTAACATCATTACGCATATCTTTAGGACATGCCTTTAAAACTCTGCTTACTATATTTGCAGGCAATTGTTGAAGAGTATCTGTAATATCGTCAGCATATAACTCATTTAAAAGAGCAACTAATTCTTTATCTGAGAATGCGTTAATAATTAATTCTTGTTGTTCTGGAGTCAATTCCGCAAAGAAATCAGCGGCGTATTCATTGTTTACAACTCTAAAGATATATAAAAGAACTTTGACATCATCCTCATCTTCAATTGCTTCAGCAATATCGATGTTAGGTATTGTTTCAAAGATTTCGGCAATTTCTTTGCTGTCTCTTTTTTCAACAGCAGTAAGAATTCGTTCTTTTAAGTCTTCTCTGATTTCTTCTAAATTTTCCATTTCCATATTTTTGATTATAAGTATAAAAAAAGTTAGTATCAAACTTTTTTGGCTTTTGACACTAACTATTTGTTATTTTATATAACTTATTTTCCGGAAACTGCTAATTTTTTAATTACTACTGATGGGCATCTACAAGCCGATAAGAATGTTTTAGAATCGTTTCCTACTGAGGTTATAGAGTTAAACAAGTCGACTAAATTTCCAGAGATAGTGATGATATCTAAAGCATGAGTCTTTTTGCCATTTTCAATCATGTATCCAGTTGATTGCAGTGAGAAGTTTCCACTTCTTGGATTAAGACCAGCATGTAATCCAGAGACATCGGTGATATAAACACCATTTTGAACTTCTTCAAATAATTGTTCTTGCGATTTCTTGCCTGGTTTCATTTGTAGGAAAGCATAGCTTGTTGATACTTTGTTACCACCTGTAACAACACCATTGCCTGTTGATTGAACTCCATCTTTTGCAGCTGTAGTTAGATTGTATAAGTATGTTTGTAAGATACCATTTTTAATAATTGGTTTGTTGTAAGTAGCAACACCTTCATCATCAAATGATCTTGCAAATACGTTTTTGGTTAATGGTAAGTCTTCAATAGTAACTTTCTTAGAAGCGACTTTTTGATTTAATTTGCCAATAAACAATGATGAATTCTTTTGGACGTCTTCTGCAACAGCGCTAGATACATAAGCACTCATTAAAGAAGCTACAACATCTGGTGACAGTACGGCTTTGTAGGTTGCAGTTTCACATGGATAGCCTCCTAATTGACCAATTGTCTCCTTTACGACTGATTTAGATAAATCACTTGGGACAAATTTTGAAAAATCATTACCAAAGAATATATCTCCACCTGTTTTTGTTTGATCTTTTTCTCTTGCAACACCATATGCATAGTATAAGAAGAAATTATTTTTTTGTGAAAGCTTTAAACCATGACTATTCATGATGATACTTGAAGAACTTGATTCGTCATAACCAACGGTTTGGACTTCAACAATGCGTGGATCTCCATCACGAATCTCTTGTTCAATCTGTTTGGCAATTTCAATTTTCTTTTCAACAGGAATATTGCCTAATTGACGATTAAAAGTATTAATTTTTCTATATTTTTCGCTACCTTTAAAAATAAAGACTGGGTCATCATTTTCAATTACAGAAGCGTTGTTGATAATTTGTTCAACAAAGTATGATGCAAGCTTGTTGCTATAGACATCACTGACGATGGCGCCCATTTTTCCTTTGTAAATTCCACGCGCTAAATATGAATAGGATTTACTTGATGTGTAAGAATCTATTTCTCCATGGAACAAAGAAAATGATAAAGAGTAAGAAGTTGAAACAGAAAACTCTGCTTCTTCAATACCTGCTTGTTTTGCAAGTTCAAAAAACTTATCGTATTTCATTATTTCAATTCTCCTCCTCTTCCGCCAACAAGAATTTCGCTAATTCTTAGTGTAGGTTGGCCGACATTTGTTCTAATACTGCCACTTGCAGCGCCACACATGCCTTGTGCAAGAGCTAAATCATTACCAATCATATCGATTTTCTTTAAGATTTCTTCACCCTTGCCTATTAATGTTGCTCCTTTGACTGGCTCTGCAATTTTTCCATCACGAATAATGTATGCTTCAGAACATCCGAAGTTAAATTCACCTGTTGTAGGATCAACACTTCCACCGTTAAAGCTAACTGCATATAAGCCTAACTTTGTAGCTTTAATAATATCTTCTGGTTTTGATTTTCCATTTGCAATGTATGTATTGCTCATGCGGCTAGTAGGGCAGAACTTATAGTTTTGACGTCTGCAAGAGCCGTTTCCTTCGCGATTCATTCTTCTGCCATTAAAGTCATCTATCATGAAGTTAACTAGTTTACCATCTTTAATTAAGACGCGTTTTGTCCCTAAATTTCCTTCATCATCGATATCTATTGAACCCCAACCGTTTGGAATTGTGGAGTCATCAACAGCAGTGACGATAGGTGAGGCAATCATTTCTCCTTCTTTTCCAGAGAAGCAGCTTAAACCTTTGCTTACTGCGCTGGCTTCAAGTGGGTGTCCACAAGCTTCGTGGAATAATACTCCGCCCCAGCCATTTCCAATAACAACTGGCATCTTACCGCTCGGACATTCTTTGGCTGTCAGCATTAATAATGCTGTTTCAGCGGCTTTACGAGCAATTTTTCTTGGTTGAACCTTTGATTTGAAGAATGAAATATCTTCTTGGCAACCAGGACCTTCAAATCCTGTTTCCATTCCCTTTTCATTAGCAACTACTACCGAGTAAGCCATTCGTGCAAATTCGGTGTCTCTTTTAAACCATTTGCCCTTAGAATTAAAGACTGCAACAAAGCGATGATTATCTGCAAAACTTCCAATATAACGGACAATTCTTGGGTCTTTTAAAGATTCAATCTCTTCGATTCCCTCTCTAATTAATCCGATTTTATCTTGTGTTGAAATGTTTTTGTAACTATTTTTTACAGGGTTTCTATTTGCTGCTTTGATTTGTACAAGATCAGAAATAGTTAATAATCTTTTTGAGTTAAAAGACTTATTCAATGAATTTGCTAAATCCATTAATCCTTTTTTACTTAAATCGCTTGTGAATCCATATACAGTTTGATTCTCTTTTAATAATCTTAATCCAGCGCCTGAAGTAATTCCGCAGGAAGATGAAGACACTTTACCATTTTCAATGGTAAGACCTTTACCGGTAGATTCTTCATAAAAGATTTCAGCGTAATCTGCGCCAGTAGATAGCATTTCATTAAGAACTTCTATAGCTAGTTTTTTGCTTATCATTAGCATTCCTCCTTTATGCTTAAAAGTATCTATATTTTAAGATACTTCTCTCTATAAAATAAACATTTTTATTTTGTCTTTATTTATCATTTTATCAAGGAAGACCCCCACAGCAATTTTAATTGATGGATACCTCTATAGGTGGGGGGATGAATTTGACAAAAAAATAATTAAAAAAAGTAAAGATAATTATATAAAAACATATAGAGATTTGATATAATTAATATGTAGGAAAGATATCAA
>CADCNT010000006.1 GCA_902802905.1 uncultured Erysipelotrichaceae bacterium
TTATATCATTGCTGTGAAATGAATAACTCACACGGTTCCCAAAGAAAGGATTATAGATGAAGATCAATCAATTCTTTGGTCGAATTCTATAATACAAGGAATAGTATGTACATTGAAATCACTTATGATGGAAGAATTAGGTCTAAATATTCTTCTGGTGGAAAAAGATTAACTGATAATGTCGAAGTTAATGGTAGCGTTGAATTGGTTGTTAAAGTAGATGATGGACCTATCACTTACTACGATAATAACTATTTTGACACAGCCTCTAGAGGCAAAATTAAGTCTATTGGTAAAACTCAAATTATATATTTTGATGATGGTTGCTACCCTTTCTGTATGGGTAAAGTTAGAAGCATAGGCAACGTTGAAATCTTCTATTATGATAATGAGGCCGGCTCCACAAGTAGAGGCAAAGTTAAATATATTGATGATATCCTCATTACTTATTACGGCAGCGAATTTCCTTCATATAAAGCAGGAAAGCCTAAAGAAATAGGACATCTTAAATGTGAAATATTATAATATAAGCCACCCTTGATTGGTTGCTTCTTTATGTTGTCTAGGCGGTCTAGGATCATTAAGGTGAGCCTAATTATGCGATTACGTGTCGAAGCAAACGGCATGTCATAAGTCAAAAGAAGTAGAAATTAAAACCTATTAAATAATAAATAAGACCATGCCTGTAACAGCAATAGAGGCTTGAATAATATCTGGTAGAGTTGGTTTCTTCTTATACGCAATACAAGCAATAATTAAACCAAATAGCAGCGCTCCACCATTTGATAATGGGAACAATATTGAAGCAGGAATACGATCAGCGTAAGAATATTGTAAAAACATACCTACGCTATTGACTAAGCCATATATGAATGCAAAAAGTAGGGCCCAAGGATTGAATAAAACCTTAGTGTTTTCTTTTTTAAATATTGTCATCACTCCAAATGAGATTGTGGTTAAAATAAATATGCACATATACATGTAAAACATGTACTCTTTGACTTGTAGGCCTTCTCCAGAAACAATATGGATTTTATTAACTGATCCAAAAAAGCCATTAGAGAAAAACACTGTTAAACATAATATCCAAAAGATAATAGGCTGCTTTTGTTTTGATTTTCGATTAAATATAATTGGCACAATTAAAGCAATCAAAACTAACAACACACCAATAATATGTGTGATTTTTATTTCCTCTCGGAAGTATGTAATACCGAATATATAAGCGATACTCATACTACCGGCAACGTTAAATAGAGTGTATATTTCCACTCTTCCTAAAGATAAAGCTTTGATACCCGCAATTTGTAAAATGATTTGAATAACCGCAGCAATAGAAGCATACATCAATGTGTACCAAGAAAATGAAAGATGGAAACCATTTAATGATAAAAAGACTATCGCTCCAGTTAAGCTGAAAATTGAACAGAACAAAAGAATACTTTGAAAACTTTTACTATTCTTGCCTTGATATGCACTTAAGGCAATGAACTGACCGCCAAATAATACAGTGGATAAGATAATCAATGTGTATTCAAGCATAATGTTATATTATAAACAGAAATTACAATCGAGAAGTTAAATAATATCTATTTGCTTATGATTGTGGCACATTTGTGACAACATGTGTGATAGCATATAACTAACAAAGGAGAACTTTGATAATGAAAGAAGAATTATTAAAAGGTTTAACTGAAGAACAAATCGCAAAACTCAAAGCCTGCAAAAGCCAAGAAGAAATTTTAAAGCTTGCTAAAGAAGAAGGCGTTGAACTTACAGATGAACAACTAGCCGCTATTAGTGGTGGATGTGGCAAATCAAAAGAATGGTACGAAATTGACAATATGCAATGCCCAGAATGTCTCAATAGACATTGCATGGAAAAAGTGTCAGAAGCATGGTATAGATGCAAGTATTGCAACAAAATTACAGTTAATAAGAATTTAAGCTAATTTAAACAAAGCAAGAAATTTGAAATTAAATACATAGATTCCGCTTATTCTGCATTCTATGAATTTATTGAAAATAATTACACATATATTTTCTATACATATAGTTGTGACTAAATCGCTAAGTGCAGTAAAAAGCACGACGTGGTATCTTTATTACCAAGCCGTGCTTTTTTTCTTCTATTTTTTTAAAAATTTTTCAATCTGTGAGACCACAAATTCATATTCGCTCTTGTAGTCGTTAACTTCTTTATCAATATTGATTGATGCGTTAACGTCTTTATTCCTTGTTGCCTCAACAACAGGAACTATCTTATTAAATAAGGCTGTTAGAGCAAGATTTCCGGTGACTCCTTTCAAGGAGTGGGCGGCAGCAAAAACGCCTGGATAATCGTGCTTTTCATAGGCTAAAAATAAATCCTGGGAAGCGTTGTTGGCCACAAACTTGCCAAGCATTCTTTTGATGAACTCATCCATCATCATCATGTTGATTGCGGCTTGATAATCGCAATTGATACTTTCGTAAAAATCTTTAACTGTCATAATTACTCTTTTTTTAATAATTCTTCAAAATCTAACGCTGGTAGTGGCTTAGAGAAATAATAGCCTTGGATGACATCACAGCCACTATCTTTTAAGAACTTATAATGTTCTTCAGTTTCTACCCCTTCAGCAACACTTATTGCATCAAATCGGTGTGTGATGTCAATAATCAATTTAATAATCTCTTTGTTCTTTGGATTGCTATCCATTTTACGGATGAATCCCATATCGATCTTTAAGACATCAAATGGAATCATAGATAAGGTATTTAAACTGGAATAGCCAGATCCAAAGTCGTCAATTTCGACCTTAAACCCTTTGCTCCTCAGCTCTTTTGCTAATTTGATGATGTTTTCGTCACTCACTCCGAAGGCACTTTCTGTAATTTCTAGATAGTACTTATCGTGTGGAATATGATACTTAGCAACAATCTTCATGATTTCATCAATTAAGTATGGATTAAAGACATCAACACGTGAGATGTTTACTGATACTGGTATATATCTTTGATATTTCTCGTGCCACTCTGACATTTGTCTAGCGACTTCTTCAAAGATATATCTATCTAGTTGCTGAATAAGACCATTTGTTTCAAATAGAGGGATAAAATCACCCGGAGAAACCATTCCATATTCAGGATGGAACCATCTTACTAGAGCTTCTGCACTAGATAAGGTGTTTTTTGGCCCTTGAATACTATATTTAGGTTGATAAAAGACTTTGAATTCTTTGTTGCTCAAAGACTTTTCAAATGCAGCAACAAGTTTTTCATTAAAAGAGGCCTTGTCTTGTGCTTCTTTATCAAAGATAGCAACAAAATTATTAATATCTTTGATACTAGTTCTTGTTGCGCCCGCTCTTCCGATTGCGATATCTATTTCAATGTTTGGATCAACATTAGGATAGATACCAATTCTGACATGAGCGTTCATCTTCTTTATCTTTTCATTTAATGTATTTGCAAGTTCATCGTGATTATCTTGGTGCAAACAATACACTGCAAGGACGTCACTATTAACTCGACCAGCGATTCCTGATACTTTTCTGATGTAAGCATTAATGATATTGACCATCTCTAAGATGACTTGGTCACCATATTTTCTACCATATAATTCATTTACTAAATGGAAGCCGTGTATATCGATGGAAATCATGTCTTTAGCGTCATGAGGATATTTAATATCAAATTGATGACAATATTTCTTAAAGAACTCGAAGGAGTATAAGTTTGTTAGTTTATCTTTTTTGAATTCTTTAATAACGCTTTTATCTTCGGATAATTCAATCATTCTTGCGATACGGGCAATAATAATATCCGGGTTATCATATGGCTTTTTGATGAAGTCATTTGCACCAAGTAAGAAACATTCTTTTTCGATTTCTTTTTCAGATGTCATGATGACAAAAGGAATCCTTTTTAACTTAGCGTCTTTTTGTCTTACTTTTAAAACATCGATACCACTCATAATTGGCATCATCACATCTAAAAGCACTAAATCGATGACATCATGTTCTTCATGAATGATATCTAAACATTCTTTACCGTTATAGGCGCGTCTAATTTCAAATGCATCACTTAAAATAGCAGATAAGATATCTCCATTGATTTCATCATCATCAACGATGAGAACTCTTCTTTTACTTTCTAAATCTTTTTCTTTAAGGTCAACCATGTTATTCACCTGTTTTATTACTAACTACTTTTCTAATTTCCGCTAAAACTAATTTTGGATCGATAGGTTTAGCAATATGTCCATTCATTCCTGCATTTAAACATTCTGCAACATTCTCAGAGAATGCATCAGCAGTCATGGCAACGATTGGTACATTTTTAGCATACTCAAAGTCAAGTTTTCTAATGGCTCTAGTTGCGTCTAATCCATTCATCACAGGCATTTGAATATCCATAAATACAAGGTCATATGGACAGTCATTTCCTTGGTCTTTGATAAGCTCATAAGCAACCTTGCCGTTTTCCGCTCGTGAGCATGTGCAACCATACATTTCTAAGATAGTGGAAACGACTTCCCAGTTAATGTCATTATCTTCAACAATGAGAATGTTAGCGTGAACTTGTTCTGCCTCTTCACTGAGCTTGTTGTCTTTATTTCCCCCAATCGCATTATCAATGCTTTCATAGGTTCTGCTTCTAAAGTATGGTTTAGAAACAAAGCCATCAAAACAATCTTCTTTATTCTCTAATTTGATTTCGGAAGAATCATATGTAGAAACAAGAATAATTGGAGATTTGTCGATATTTTTGAGTTTTTTCGCGAGTTTTAAGACATCAATTTCTTTATCAACCCAGTCAATAATAACAACCTTATAATCTTTAGAATTGATTTTCTCCATAGCCTCTTTTTCACTAGATGCAACATCAACATTTGCCCCTAAAGATTCGATAGATTCTTCAGCATCAACAAGGGCGATTTGATCGCTATCGACAACTAAAATATCGACTTGTGGTAAGCTTTCTTCTTCTTGTGGTTTTTCTCCAAGAGGGATGTCTAAAGTAACAGTGAAAGTAGTGCCTTCACCTAGTTTGCTCTTGCAGTCAATTGTCCCGTTCATTAAGTCGACCATTTGTTTAGTGATTGCTAGTCCTAAACCTGTTCCTTGAATGGAGTTAACTCTACTATCGGTAGCACGTGAGAATGGGGTGTATAGTTTGCTTATAAATTCTTCAGACATGCCAATGCCATTATCTTCAACGATAAAGATGAGTTTGACGCATCCTTCTTTTTCACTTTCTTCTTCTTTAACATAGACAGTGACTTTGCCGTTTTCATTGGTGTACTTTAAAGCATTGCTGACTAGGTTATTAAAGATTTGGCTTAATCTTAATTCATCTGCATATAGCCATTCACTGGTGAAGTTTCTCACTCTAAAGTGGAAATCAATATGTTTTGCTTTCACCATTGGCTGAGAAATATTAATGAGATTTTCAAAAGTGTTAACAACATAGAAAGATAATGGGTTCATTACAACTTTACCGCTTTCTACTTTTGAAATATCTAGAATATCGTTAATTAAAGTTAATAAGTGATTACTAGCGGATTCAATTTTATTTAAAGCATCCTTTGTGGACTCTGGATTATTTTCATTCTTTTTGGCAATTGTGGTTAAACCAACAATGGCGTTCATTGGCGTTCTAATATCATGTGACATTGTGCTTAAGAAGTCGGTTTTAGCTTTGTTAGCACTATCCGCCATTGCAGCAGCGGATTTTAAACTCTTATTCAATGTAAGGAGAATAACTAAGTCGATGATGAAAAGCATCGCTAAACCAGCGCCGATGGTGCCAATAACAACCCAATCCACATGGACTTCATTAATATCTGCTAAAGGAAGATAAGTAAGAATAGTCCAATCTTCAATTCCATTTATTTGCGAATAAGCGATGAACGCTCTCTGCTTGGAATGGTTAAGCATTGTGATGTAGCCACTACCATTGGTGATGGTATTTTTGAGTTGCTCAATAGTGGTTGGGGTAGTGGTGTTATAGGACTTGTAGTACTCATAGAAGTTATCATTATAGAAAGAGTTTCCCGCTAAAATATATTTTCCTTCCGAATCAATAATAGCGACTTCTAAGTGATTAAAAGAACCAGATGGGAATGCCCATTTATTCCTTAAGGTTGATAATAAGACAACACGAAGTAAATAGGCGTCTATTTGTTTGGTGTTATCATCTGGATCTACCAATTTGACTTCCGTATAGAACGCTAAAGACTTACTAATGTTGATTGGATTCATATATGAAGAAGAGATGTTCATTCCTTCGCTAGCGGAAGAAAAGACATCGTTCTTGATACTGTTATAATCAACAGAATTATCGCTTGTATTGTTTTTAGGCTTTGTGGAATAACCCTTTAATGCCTGTGAGCCAGTTTTATAAACAATATGACCCATAACTGTTTCATCAGTAATGGATTCTTTTACAAATGCAATAGCCTCATCCATGGTCTTGGGACTATTTTTTTCTGCTTCATTATTCAGATAATTGGCCCAAGAACGACATAAATGACTTTCTCCAATGAGATAGTTATTTGTCATGCTTCCTAATGAAACATTAGTGTTTAAAAAGATTTGTCTATTGTTCGCTCTTGTTCGTTCATTAGAACTTCTTATATACATAAATTCGCCAAAGAACAAAGCTAAAACGAAAAGCACATTAATTGTAATAATGAAAATGTTTGCGGATTTACTAATCAGTCTTTTTTTCGTCGACATAATCGAGTTATATGTATTTTACTATCTTTTATATAAAGTATAAATATTGTATTATTTCTTCAGTTGGAAAAACTAAACAGGAGAAAGTTATGAAAAGACTATCTATTTGTATGTTTTTATGTGTCGGCGCCTTGTCGATTCCTGCCTGTCAAAAGACTGATGCAAAGAAATTTGTGCCAGAATTAGACAAGAACACTGAAGGCAGCATTATGGTTAGGGGCCACTATGAAAACTTCGAGGCCCTTACTGAAGAATTTATAAAGTTTAATGCTTATTATCCAAAAGTGGAAATGAGCTATGAATATGATAAAAACCACAAGAAAAATATTCTTGATGCATTAAATGGTGATACTCCACCGGATATCTTCTTTACTTATTCTTCACTTGATTTCTCAACTTTGGATGAGTTTACAGAAGACTTATCAGATCCTGAATTAGGGTTTGACCTAACATGTATCAGAGATAGTTTGATTTATAAAGATAACAACGACAAGGTTCCATATCTTCCAATTTACACAACTTCATTTGGAATGATGATTAATGAAAACCTTTTCAAGAAACACAACATTAAAGTTCCTACTACTTATGATGGTTTAGTTAAAGCTTGCCAAGACTTTATGGCTAAAGGTGTTCAATACCCAATCTTAGGCCATAACAGCATGGTTTTATACCCTTTATATTTCCCACACTTCTTAGCTAGTATCAAAGATAATCCAACCGCGATTAACGCTTTGAACTCTATGAGTGAAGGCTGTGGAGAATACGCTAGAGAAAGCCTTACCTTAGCCAAAGACTTTATAGATCGTGGATTCGTCAATAAAGAAGAATGCGCAAAGATTGGTGATGACTATAACAAGACCATCCTCCGCTTCTTTGAAGGCGATGTTCCAATGATGTTGGCTAAAGGCTCCAGTTTCTCTGGAACTGAAAAAAGAGAATCTCAATCTGAAGCCTATAGCGCTAACCCATTCAATTACAGTTTTGTCCCAGTCCCATCAACTGATAAAGGTGGATACTTCTATAACACAGTTGAATTATGTTTCTCAGTTAATAAAAAGAGCGTAAACCTTGATATGGCTAATGAATTCATTCGTTTCTTATTATCGTCTAATGGCTTAGGACTTAATCGTATGGCTAAAGCCAAACGTATGATTACTCCATGCAAAAACTTATCTTATGATAGTGCTTATGCCGCGTTTAATAAGATTGACGCCAGTCGTACATTCACTCCTTCGCAAATCGGATTAGCGGATAAACCAGATCAACAAGTTAGAAAAGCAGGCACCGCTGTTTGTCTTGAAGATAAAACTGTCGATTACGTTATAACGAATTTTGCAACACTATAAAAACCTAAAAAAGAGCCACCCACTTCAAACGGGTGGCTTTTTGACAACCAATTACTTTTTCTAAACTTGACTTATTATATAACATTGAGACAATCATTAATGATACAATGGCTAAAGAAGGTTCGTTTTAATTGTTCATATAATCTCCAAAGTCCGAAAAAACTTGAAAATTGCACTTTGGAATTGCATTTTGGAAATTAAAGAGGAAAACAATGACTGATATTCAAAAGTATTTACTATCACAAGCTGATGAAAAGTATCGTGCTTTTAGTTTACCTTTAATGCCAACGGTCGATGAAAAGACTTTTATTGGTGTGAGACTTCCTGTTCTAAAGAAATACGCAAAAGACTTAGATGAAAAGAGTAGACAAGATTTTTTGAATTCTTTACCGCATTATTATCATGAAGAAAATGTGTTACACGCTTTCATTCTTTCAAATATGAAGGATTATGATGTGTTTATAAGTTATGTTGATAAATTCCTTCCTTATGTCACTAATTGGAGCGTTTGTGACGCACTTTGTAACAAACATTTGAATAAACACAAAGATAAACTTATCAAAGAAGTATATAAGTGGCTTAAAAGTAAAGAAGTGTATCGAGTGAGATACGCGGTTAAATGCTTGATGAATTATTATCTTGATGAAAACTTTAAAGAAGAGCATCTTGAAAGAGTACAAGAAGTCAAACTAACTGACTACTATGTGGAGATGATGATAGCCTGGTATCTCGCTACCGGATTAGCGAAAAACTACGACCAATTCATTAAGGCTATGGAAGAGAAAAAATTTAATGCCTCTATTCATAATAAAGCCATTCAAAAAGCGGTGGATTCTTATAGAGTAAGTGAAGAACACAAAACTTACTTAAAAACATTGAGAATTAAATAAGAAAGAGAAAACAGTATGAAATATTTTGTAAAAGTAGTCGTTATCAAAAATGAAAAGGAATGTAGCACTTATTACTTTATTCCTGAGTTAATTCCCACTGCGGAAGAGATTGATGAATATTTGTTTTTCGCTCGTTTAGATGATGACAAGTATTCCATAGAAGTTAATTTTGATAGGAAATGTGAGTTTAAAGAAGAACTTAAACCTAAAGAAAAAATAGTGTTTAAACACAATAAATATGAATTTAAATTATCTTTGTTATCCACCTTTATGGGCAAAGGCATAGTTAAGAGTTATTTAATAAAACAAAGGGCCTCCGTCAAGAAAATGGAAGAATTTTACTATTTTATTGGCAAAAAAATGCCTAAAAAACCACGTCGATCAACAGGTCCTTGGAACCCTTATAGCGGCATGGATCCTGATGTTAAAGCGGACTATGAACGTGGAGAAAATATAGAAAAAAAATAACGTGTGGCACTTTTGTGAAACGCATATGATAAAATAGGTCATTATGGAAGAAAATAAGTCAAGAAAAAACGCAGCATACTTTGTTGGATTTATAAGTGGCATCTTAGCGATTATCTTTTGCTGTTTAACTATTGGTTTTTCTATCAGTGATAGATATTACGGCATCTACACTTTATCACTCGCATTAATTTGCCTCGGCATTAATCGCATTGGTTTACATTTAAGCAACTTTAAGGAGAACATGTTTGAGAATATTTTCTTAACTGTCTTCGTTTTTGTTTTAGCGATATTAACTTCTTTAACTAAATACGGCATATATTGCTTAATCACTTCCATGTTCTGTTATTCACTAACAATCATTGGAGCTAGATTATTAGCAATAAAAAAAGACCATTCCGCACAATCCATTTTGTTTAATGTTTTGTGTATGGTCCTATCTTTCTTGTTCTCGTTTGTTTTCTTCTTCCCAGCAATTTACGCAAAACACGCCACATCAGTGAGTAACTCAAACTTTATCGTTTTATGTTATTCGATCATGATTATTGTCTCTAGTAGTAAGAACTTACTCTTCCCATATCATAAAAAGCTTAAGATTCATCTAGTTTCTAAAATTATTAAGAAGTCCTTTGTGGATGAATTCTTGATGATACTAGCGGTTTTAGTACTTCTCTGCTCAGTTTATTTCACAGTAGTGGAACCAAACATTACTAGTTATGTTGATTCTTTATGGTATTCATTCTCCGTAATCACTACGATTGGTTTTGGTGATGTTGCTGTTACAACAACATTTGGCAGAATCTTATCTGTAATGCTTGGAATAAGTGGCATTGTCGTTGTTGCTTTATTTACTTCCTTTATTGTTAATCTTTATAACGAAATGAATAAGAAGCGTCAAGATAGAGCCATAGAAAAGATTGATAAGAAAGTTGAAGAGATTGAAGAAGAGATCTCCGAACAGGAAAAAGACAAAGAATAAAAAAAGAGCCACGAATTAAATCGTGGCTTTACTTTACTTTTGTAAGAATGGTTCAAATGCTTCTGCAAACAGATGACCTAATTGAACTTGCGATTCAGAGTCATAGTGGGCAGTATCTGCGGTTGGATATGGTTCTTGGTTAGTATGTAATCCAGCGTCGATAGTGCTGAAGTAAATGTTATTTTCACTTTCTGCAGCGAAAGCTTCTTTTGCATCATTGACTTCTTTATATTTTGGCCAGTCAGCAGCGTTAGAGATACCAGCGTCAATAAATGGGATTTCTTTTCCACCAGAATAGCCCGCTAAGTCTTCTCTCATGTTACCAACGAATGTTCTTAAGTTATCTAGATAAACGTTGCAATATCCATCCCAGGAATCACCTTCACCTTGCATCCAGCAGAACGCTTTAATGGTTGGGGTTAATCCTTTCTTTTGCAAGTTAGAAATTTGTTTTTTAACAAAGTCAATAAGAATTGGATACATCTTTGAGGTTCTATTAGTCCAGTCATTCTTTAAGTTAGAAGCTCCACAGGCTAATTTGATGATAAATAGCTTATTCGCATATCTTTCATGTAATTCTTCAGCGATACCAATTTCAGGACCGAAAGTGTTGATACCATTTCCTTGACCTAATTTAACTTTCTCAAAATTATCGTTCTTTGATCTATTTTGAATTTCCCAAGTAAATGGTCCGTTGTTCCAGTCTCCATTAGGAGCATTCTTAGTCCAGGAATTAAAAGCGATTTGGATTTCTGGATATCCATCTAGGAAAGCTTCATATCTTTGTCCGACCGTTTCTATTAAGTATTCTTCGTGTGTACATCCAACAGCGTTAGATTGCCCGGAAATAATAACAACATCGACATTGTTTTCCACTTTTTTGTTTCCTCCTTGGCTAGAATTTCCACAGCCCACTAAAGAAAATAGAGCGGTGGATAATACTAATAAACATAATCTTCTTTTCATATATTTAGATCCTTTCTGAGACTCATTTAAGTCTACTTTTTAAATCTAGGATAATTTGCTTGTTTCGTTTCGACATCTTCTCTGGCATGTTGTCTAAGGAATAAAACTTCAACGCTTTAACTTCAGAGGCTTGAGGTTTCATCACTCCTTGATATTTATGACATATATAAACGATATCAATGCCATATATTTCATCTCCGTTGAAATAGACATAATGTGTTATTTCTCCAGAATATAGTTTAAAGAATTCTAACTCTAGAGCTTCTAGACCAGTTTCTTCTAATAGCTCTCTTTTTGCGGCTTCTTCGGCTTCTTCTTTTAAGTCGATTCCTCCGCCTGGAAAATCAAAGTAGCCATCATCCGCTCGTTCTTCAAGAAGTACTTCTCCTAATTCATTAAACAGGACAACTACTGCGTGAGGAAGTAGTAGTGGCATATGATTTGTTTTCGCTCGTAAGTCTTTTAAATAGTCGCCCATATTATTTATTAACCGAGGAAATAATAACTACTCCATTTCCTTTAATTTGACAAGATTTACCATTTGGTAGGAAGAAGGTGTCATACTTGTGATAATGGATATCATCAACCTTTCCTTCTCCTTCGATAAAAGTAAATGATAAGAATGAACCTTCATCCGCGGATAAAGTGAGTTCTTTATTAACTTCTTTTCTAACAACTTTGAAATATTGGTTATCCGCTAAAACGTTGCCTTTGATTGGCTTGTTGATGTATTGGTGATAATCAATCACTTTTAAAGCCTTATCGATATGAAGTTCTCGATAGTTTCCATTCTTATCTTTTCTTTGATAGTCGTATAAACGATAAGTGAGATTACTATTTTGTTGGATTTCAATTAAACGTACACCTTTGCCAATCGCATGAATTGTTCCTGGGTTAATTAAGAAAGTGTCACCAGGTTTAACATGATAAAAGTTTAAACACTCTTCAATTGTGTTGTTTCTCAGCTTCTCTTCTATTTCACTTTGGCTATAATCGCGTTTTAAGCCCACGTAGAGGCCCGAATTAGGCTCGGCATCAATAATATGCCACATCTCACTCTTTCCAAAGGAATTCTCGTGTTTTAGAGCGTATTCATCACTTGGATGAACTTGAATTGATAAGTTATCTCTTGCGTCAATTAATTTGATCAGTAGTGGGAAGTATGGAAAACGCTTACAATTAGGTCCTAAATCTTCTTCACTTATTAATTCATTAATTGGAACAGAAAAACCCACCACATGATTGTTGTTATCTTTCCTGATAGAGAGTTCCCAAGACTCGGAGATTGTTTCTTCTTTACAATCTCTATAATTCTTAAAGAATGTTCCTCCCCATATATATGATTTGATTATGGGGACTAGTTTAACAACTTTGTCCATATGGTGGGTATTATATCAATTATTTAATCCAACTTAAATAATAGCGAGATTAGAATAACACGATGTTGTCGAATGTGAATGCTGCACCACTATTTGTGAAGTCGGCAATTTGGAAATTATAAATCGTTTTTTGTCCAAAGCCCATCACACAGTAACTCCATGTATTTGGTTCAGCATAAACGGATCCGATTTGTTCGTTACTTCCTAAGTTAGAAGCTTTGTAAATCCATTGAGAGATTTCAATTTTGTTTGCTGTTGGGTTATAGACCCAGAAGCCAATGTTTTCAAGACTTCTTGCTGGGTTGAAGTCAACGTTGAGGTTTGTTGCGACAGCGCCACCAGTCCAACCTTTACGTTTCATAGCACCAGTACCAGAAACAAAGTGTTCTGTATCTCTTTCATATCTACTAGCGTTGTCTGTGTCGACTTGCCAGCTACCAGACATATATCTTCTCTTGAATGTGGCTTGCAATTGTTCTGTTGTGCCATCGCAATCGTAGTATGTTTGTGGCATTGTAGCCTCAAGGCTTCCGTTGTTAGAAACATAGTTCTCTACTGTTCCTTCAACGTGAATGTTTGTAATCTTGCAATGTTCAGGATCATAAACACCGGTGACTGTTCCAATGGAAATGGTTTCATTTTTTCCTTGAATTTCCATTTCGAAACTACCGCTAGTAGGAATAGTAATTGCCCTAGTTTGTTGATTATATGTGATGCTGTCTGCATGCATATCTTTATTACTTACTCTGACATTAATTAAGCCATTACTTGCATTGCCAATTGCTAATGCTAATTTCCATGAGCTTCCAAAGATTGTTGCTATTGCAACATAGGTTCCTTCTGGATAGTCTAACAAGACTGCTGGATTAACTGTGACTTCACACGTATCAGTGAAGTTGCCTTCATGTGTTTTTACGGTGATTGTAGCAGATCCTGCTTTAACTGCAGTAACAACGCCTTGTGCATCAACTGTTGCAACTTCATCATTGCTTGATGTCCATGTTAATTGTTGATCTGTTGCTTTTTGAGGAGCAATTGTTGCTACTAATGTTTCTGTTTGACCAGCAGTAATTTCTGTTGAATTCTTATTTAAAGAGACACCAGTAACGGCTGTATAGACTGTATCAGGATCGTAGTTGTAAATTTGGAAATCATCAAATGGAACGTATGGGGTATTACCAACTGTGTTTTTACAATAAATACCAATTCCATAATAAACTCTTCCGTCAGTATTTAACGTAAATTCGTGTTCTTCCCAAGCATTGCCTTGGTGACAAACAAAGTCGAAAGTTTCTCTGTTTGATTGAGTTGATGGGCCAATCGGAGAAGTGTAATACAAATATACACTCATTGATAAATTAGCGGTGTAATTAACATATTGACTATTTTCAATTTTGTATGCACCGTGAGTCCAGAATCTTAATGTTGTTCCTTTACCAACAGCATGTTGAACACCATATAATTCATTCATTGAGATATATCTCATTGATTTGTCGTATGAGAATTTAAAGACGCCTGTTTTAGAATTGTTGTGTCCGCCTGTCGTGAATAAGTTAGAGTTATCTGCAGAAGTCATGATTGGCCATCCGCTTCCACCAATTTCACCTGTACCTGATCCAGTCCAGAAATCAGCGTAGTAATTAGCTCTTAAACCTGTTGTTTGATATTTTTTGTTTGAGTCAACATAACCTTGTCCGGTTTCGCTGTAGCTTTCAAAATCTTCAACGTTATAAACTCTATAAAGATGATTGATTTGTGTGACAGCATTTGCAATCATTCCACCAGCGTCATCGGATTTTTCAACAAAATTAAATTGATGTCCATCATAATCCATAACGTAGAAAACGTTTTTAGTCATATAGACAAATGTACATTTTGCTCTTGTTTTGGTAAGCATTGTCACAGAACCAGAAAGATTTAATGGTGCTGAAGGATCATCTAGCTTGCTAATAGCAACTTGGCCATTTTCAACTACTAATTTCCATGTAAAACCATCTTGTCCTTTGCCTGTGAATGTACCATTAAGCATCTTAATATCTAATATTCCTTCTGTTTCACAGGAATATGTAAAGGTTAAGTTTTGAATTGCAGCTCCGCCATCAGCGGCTTCAATTTCAAAATAGTCACAAGTAGGAACTGTTACTTTTCCTGCGTTAGCAGCGATACTAACTGGTTCGATTTCTGGATAAATAGCTGCGCCTTTATCTCCATACTTAATGGCTGGCTTGAATAACAGAGTGCCTTGACCTTCGAATGTCACTCCATTAAGGCCTCTTGTCTCAGAATTACCTGTAGCATAGTTATAAATCTTTCCGTGACTTGCCAATTGAGCAAATAGTCCTTCGTAAGATCTTGCGTTAACAAAGGTAAAGTTGAGGTTATTATCGATCGCTGTTTTAACATTTCCACTAAAACTATTTTGGAAAGAAGCTGTTAACTCAGCTGGCCTATTTGTGCTACTCAATGTTGTTGTGTAGCTTTTTGGATCACCGTGGACTCTAATTCCAAGTGTTCCATTTCTTAAAGTTGCAAAAGCAAATCCGCTAACTGCGAGAGCGCCAGTAGCAACTAAAAGAGCGATAAAACTTTTCTTAGTTTTCATGAGTTTCCTCCATTTATAAAAACATGTCGTTATCTACTTATATTTTGCCTTCTTAAAAAGAAGCAGTCTAAACTAATTGGTTAACAAACGTAATTATCAGTAAACAAAAAATAAAGTTTACAAAAATCAGTAAATAAAAAAACTGTCTCAGCATGAGGCTAAAAACAGTTAATTTATGTTATAGATTTGATTATTGCTCTGGTTTTGCAGTTTCAGGATCTTCTTTAATTTCTTCAGTTTCTTCTGCAACTGGAATTAACTCAAAACCATCTGCTGGCACTTTCATTTTAAATGAAGACATCTTATAAACCGAGAATTGGTTCTTGATATTTAAGGTTACATATTCTTCAAAACCTTTAATTTTCACAAAGATGGTGTTCATCTTGTGTTGAGGTTCTTCATCGTAACAGGAAACGGATAAAAACTCTCCGTTGTTTACTTTTGTCAGTACTTCTTCTGGAATTGTCTTGGCGACTTTTCTAGTTATGACTGGTTCGCACTTATCTTGTTTGAGTACGAATTGATATTTTCCATCTGCAACACCAAGATCTTCATAGACAAGTTTTTGTCCTCTATTAATAGAGATCGTGGTCTTTCCGTCTTTTGTTTTAACAGTTGCGTCTGCAACATTTGGGAATACCACTTCGCGGCAGAAGTAGGAATCATCGTTTTCATCATAAATTGCGATGTGATCAAGTGGTAAGTAAACCACTAATTCATCGCCAACTTTGATCTTACGATCTTTGTTAGCCTTGAAGATGAGATAAGGAATGACTCCATCAATTTGAGCAAAGATGATGTTATAGTTGGTTCTTTCTTCGATGAAATCAACTTTAACTTTTATAGAGCGATTGCTTTCAGTTTCTTCAAATTCGATGTGTTCTGGTTTGATAGCTAAGAAACGATTATCCGCGTATGCACCTGAAAGTAAGTGAGAGCCATATTCTTCATCAAATGGGATTTCAGAAGTACCAAGAATGATTTTGCCATCTTCCACCTTACATGGGAGTTTGTTATATGAAGGCATACCGATTAAGGAATGTTCACTGTCTTTATCAAAGAGATATACTCTTTGCATATCGATATCTAATTTGATGTCATCATTAACTCGAACATGGGTCACTAATGGGGACTTCATAATGACGTGACCTTTATGACCTTCGATATTGGTGTAGATAATGGTTTCATCGCCTAATTGTTCAACAGCCTCAACATGTGCATCGACACCGGTCTGACCAATTCTGATATGGTCTGGACGGACACCAAAGAGATATTTCTTTTCAAGGTCTATTCCAGAATTACGGATTTGTTTAGCGGTTTCATCTCTAAACCAGATAGTGTTGTTTTCTAAACCTTCGAGCTTGGCGCCAATCTTATTACCTTTTACCACTAGTTCAGATTCGATGATGTTCATTTGCGGCGAACCTAAGAATGTGGCAACGAATAAGTTCACTGGATCTTCAAATAAGGTCACAGGAGCATCTGCTTGTTGAATATAACCTTTATTCATAACCACAATAGTGTCACCCATTGTCATAGCTTCGGTTTGGTCGTGGGTAACATAAATAAAGGTGGTTTGTAGTTTTTCATGTAACTTAGTGATTTCAGTTCTCATTTGAACACGAAGTTTAGCGTCTAAGTTTGATAATGGTTCATCTAGTAAGAAAACGTTTGGTTCACGAACGATAGCTCTTCCAAGAGCGACACGTTGTCTTTGTCCACCAGAGAGTTCTTTTGGTTTACGGTCTAATAAGTCAGAGATTTCTAATACTTCAGCGGCTTTTAAAACTTTTTCTTTAATGATTGCGGATTTTACATGTCTAAGTTTGAGTGAGAAACCCATGTTTTGATAAACGGTCATATGTGGATAAAGTGCATAGGATTGGAACACCATTGCGATATCTCTATTTTTACTTTCGACATCGTTCACTAGAGTGTTATCGATGTAAAGTTGACCAGAAGTAATTGTTTCTAGTCCAGCGACCATTCTTAAAGTAGTGGATTTACCACATCCGGAAGGACCAACGAGAACAACGAATGATTTGTCTTTAATATCAAGATTAAAATCGTTAACCGCTCTAACTCCTCCTCCATAAACTTTGTAAATGTGTTTTAATTTTAGACTTGCCATAATTAAGCCTCCTTATTTAGACCCTTTCTATAATGTTCAGGGTAATTTTCTTTGTTAATAAATTTATCAAACGCACTGATGCAGTTAAGTGACCAGATTAACGCTCCAAAAGCGATGAAAATGATGATTAGGGCAACAGCGACATACATCGTTATTTCCATAATAACCATTAAGGCAATAATAATGCCCGGATGGAGAATAAATAGTGGGAGATTATATTGAAATCTCATCAGTGTGAAGATAAACGAATTTTTAATAACGTACTTTAAGTTATTTTCATAAAGCACGATTTGTGCGATTGAATAGTAAGCAATAATAAGGACCACTAGGGCTTGAACCACTAAGATAGCGATACCAAATCCTGCAACTACAGTGTTATAAGCAGATAGGTAATAGATAAAGAAGAATGAACCGATTACTGTTAAGGAAACGCTTAGTCCTACTAAAGCACCAATAACGATACCTTTTTTCCAGTTTTGGACTAGTCCATTAAAGAAATCACTAGATGCATATTCTCCTTCAGCGTATATCATCTTCTTTAAGCAATAGAATAAGCCGGTTAATCCAGTAAAAGATGAAATCATGCAGACAAATAGTAAGGCTCCTGTAATGAGAAACACTGTCATTGTAGAGTTAAGAGTGGTTGCACTTCTTAAGAAGAGATAGAAAGTAATAAGAGTAGCCACTAAAGGCATGTTAAACACTGCTTGAAGAATAGATAGCTTCAATAATTCCACAAAACGATGTTTTCCGAGATCGAAAAACTGGGCCAAACGGGTATTTGGTCTTTCGCTTTGTTGATAGTCAGTTTCTCTTACTTTTTCTTTTCTCATTGATTTGTTTCTAATAAATGCTTCATGTATGTAATGGCGTTATCGTGTTTGTCATTTCCTTTATCGCTTTTATAGCCAAGGTTAACACTGCTAGTGGATAAACAAACGTAGTAGTCATAATCTGTATCAAATGTCATAAATTGATCAAGATATGTGGTTTCTGTTTTGTCTTTGATCTTAATTCCGTATTTATGGGAGATGGATTCTTCATCGACGAAGGTATAGAAATCATAATTTTCCAAAGAATACTTTTCTAATAACTCATCATCTAATTCTACGAACAATCTATCTTGATAGTTTTTAAATTCATCGATTGTTCTTTCATCTAACACGAGGAAGTCTGATTTAGATAAGTAGAGTTGTAACTTAGCATAATATCCAGCGTTAGTAGGTAGGCAAGAATAAGCATCAACTTGTCTTAGTTTTTCTTTAGCGTAGTAGGTCTTCATTAACTTTGTAGCGAATGATTCATCTCTGATACTTGTCGCAAAGAACAAGGTTAGTGATTCATGAGCGCCAGGAAGATGGAATGCTTGGAAACCCCATATCCATATCACAGTGATAAGACCTATAAGTAGAGGATAGATATACCAAGTATGTGCGAAAATGTTTTTCGCTGCTGATTTATTTAACAGTTGCATCCTTGATCTCCTCGAATGAAACGATGATGTTGTGATATGTGTACATGGAGTAGTGGACTCCTTCTTTAAAGGCAACATCACTATCTAAGACATATAAGTTTTCTTTGTAAGTGTTTTCTCCCTCCTTATAAGAGAACAATAAGGTTCTAAAAGAGACGTTACTAATACCTTTTGGGTCTCTTTCTTCTAAATATTCAACGTTACGACGGTGTTCATAGGAAGTCTTATTGATCCTTCTAAATGTTCTGAAGTAGTAGGAAACTACTGGGAATATCGTAAAGAAGTAAAAGACTAGGAACGAGAAGAATAATGAGTCGATAACGATGTTTAGGATTAGGTTTAATTGATAATCGAGCGAAGAGTAGATTAGAGAGAATACGCTACCTAAGACGACCCCTATTGCTAATAATGAAACGACAATAAGATGAACGATAAATCTTACTATAGCTTTTCTTTTTATCTTTTCAGCATCGATTATTTGGACCATTTTATCCTAACCAATCTATGATTGCTTGTTTAACAGCGGCACCCCAAATGGCGTAGCCTGCTCTAGACATATGTAAACCATCAGTCTTGAAATAACCAAAGTGCGGTAATCCGTTAGGTTTAAGTAATCCCTTACCAGCATCAATACATGTTAAGTATTCATGGTTTGCTTCATACTCGAGCGCACTATTATTAGCGATATCAAAATCATTTTGGAAACCACCATATAATGGTAATTTGTTGATTAACACATAGAAGATGTGTGCATTTGGTAAGTATTGATGTGTCTTATCAAATAAGGCATCTAACTTATCAGCGGTAATCTTACCATCATCAGAAGAGTTAATGATGTTATTAACACCGACATAGTAGACGACAGCTTTTGGTGAATAAGGCATCACTAATCTTTCAAGTAACCATTTGGTCCATTGTTCAACAGTGGTACCACCGATACCATGGTTAAATGAGACGATTGGTGCCATATCTTCAGTGGATGTATCCCAGTTTTCCATAGAGGATGAACCTGCTAAAGCGATGTGGTAATTTTCGATATCTCCGCCTTTGGCTTCATAGTTAACAGCCTTACCTTCATAATAAGAGTTATCAACTTTTAATGTTGCGGTGATGTCATTAACTTTAATAGTGACACTTTCATTGTTGCTAAATGTCACAGAGATGTTCTTATCAGTTTCATCATATGTTGCAGTTGTAACATCAACACCAACACGATGTTCAAATCCGATTGCGAACTTCACATTTTCTTTATGAGTGGCTAATCTTTTAATACCTCCAGCGGTAAGATTAACTTCATTTTTGCCTTCTTCTAAAGGTTTGTTAAGAATATCAGTAATACGGAAATCCATATCTTCAATAATCCTTTCTGGTGGAATATATTCTGGTTCTTGGTATGGTTGCTCTTCAGAGCCGTTTCCCCATTTGGCGTATAAAATCACGGAACTATATGGAATATCGGTATCGAAGTTCCATTCATTAGTGCCTGAGGCTTCTTTATACCAACCCATGAAATCATAGTTTTCTCTTGTTGGAGCTGGATTTGGCTCTTCAAGAGGTTGACCTAACTTATCAGTAATATCAACTTTCAAATAGAGTGTGTTTTCCACAAGCTCATCAAGACCACTTTCAGAAGTGGAGTTTCCACGAGCGATATTTAGCATATAAAGTGCGTAATATCCATCGTCGCCATACTCTCTACCTGGTTTATAGGAGCCATCGCTGGCATTTCCACAGGATGCGAGTAACGCTAAGACTGGAAGAAATATAAAGAATTTTCTTTTCATATTATTTTCTTCCTCCTTTTAATTCGTCTAATAAGACTTTTTTATCAATTGTGGCAAGGCAGATACATTGATCGCCTGCTCCATAATAGAGGTAATACTTATCTTTGACTTCTACGATTCCAGTCGGGAAGACACATCCGCTATAAAAACCATCAGTCTCAAAATGGAATTCTGGTTCCATAATAAAGTCTTTAGTTCTAGCAAGAATCTTTCTTGGATCATTTAAGTCTAATAACATCGCACCAACGCGATATTCTTTATCTTTAGAACAGACACCGTGATAGATAAATAGCCAACCATCTTCAGTTTTAATAGGTGGGCAACTACCTCCACACTTCGCATCTTCCCAAGGTTCTTGACCTTGATAGAAGAGTTCTTCTTCCTCTCTCCATTCAAGTAGGTCATTGGAGAAAGAAATCCACATTGCTGGGTTCTTATTTGGATAACCTTTACCACATTTATCCATTGCTCGAGAAATCTTTACATACTTACCGTTAACTTTTTCAGGGAAGATGATGACATCACGGTCATCAAATCTAGAATCAGTAATGCGACCAAGCTTTTTCCAATTTCTTAAGTCTTTAGAAACCGCTAAATGAGTTTGAGTGTCGTTATAGATAATGGTTTTTGGTCCAGCTTTAGGTTGGAAGCCAAAATATTCTTTATCTTCTCTCCAATATTGTCCTGGGGCAAATGGACGAGAAGCATATGTTAAGAAATAGTAATCTTCAATTTTCACTAAGCGAGGATCTTCAATGCCTCCTCCATCCGCTCCATTAACATCTGGAGCGATAAGAGGTTTATCTGATTGTCTTTCAAAGTGAATACCATCTTTAGAAGTTGCAAGTCCTAAATAGATGTAATGTTGCTTGTCATTTCCTGCTGCTCTATAAAGCATGTAGAAAGTTTCATCATCCTCGTTATAAATCACTGCAGGATTTAAAACGCATAGTGATTCCCAAGCATTTTTCTCATTTCTAGTGAGGATTGGATTATGTGCATATTTTTCTAATTTCATATACAGAACCTCACTATTCTGAAATTACTCTAGTGGTGTAAACACTATAGAGGACGTCATAAATGAATGACATATTATCAACGTAAAGATGATATAAGTTAGAAGTACCATCATCACCAACCATACCAATAGAAATCTTGGTAATGAAGATTAAATCGACTGCACTTAATGGTCTGTTGAAACCACTAACGATAGCGAAGTTGTTTAATCCGATGGTGTATTCAGTCCACTTACTATTAACGTTATTGATAGTGGCGCGATATTGGAATTCAGATGTTCCAATCTTCATGTAGAAGTTAATATAGACTGTGGTTTGCTTTTCAGCACAAAGTGACACTCTAATTGCTCTTCCTAAGACATCTTGGTCAAAAGCAGGAGAGATGTAATAAGATGGTGATTTATCTTTTGATTTATATTGAAGTGACATGGATTTTGTTCCACCTTCAGATGATACTTTGTCACTTAATTGGATATCTTGATAGTCATAGGTATTACCATCGTGCCAATTATCCTTTAAGTAGCTGGTGCTTGGATATTGTTCAAAGTTGTCAATTTGAGCAGTGTTTTCATCCATTCTGATAACTTTTTCTTTTTCAACAATAGATATTTCTGCTTCATGAGCAAATCTAATGTTATCCACTAAAACAGGGTTGCTGTTTGTGTATTGTGGGAGTGGATCACCAAGAGCGTTGTAGTAGAAGTATTGCATTGTAATAGCGATGCTATCAACGTTTCTACCTAAGATATCGTACTTATTGCCTCCCGCGTCTTTAAATTCTTCAAATGGAACGTTGTATTCAGTCCAAATTCTTTCCACAGAACCGAGTAAATAAGAAACTAATTCTCCAGTGGCTAAAGTAAGATAGATTGTGACCTTTGCTCTCCAATCAGTGACATGACCAAATTTCGCATCGCCAGTCTTAACAGAAGCATCTTTCATCCAAATGGATAATGATTCAAATTCATCATTTACTTCGATTGGCAATTCATATTTAGCAGGAACCATATCGCTCTTATATTCAAATTGACCAGAATATGGGTTATCAGATCCACCAACTTTATTGCTATCGTTGAGCTTGATGTATTCGTCTTTATTTTCTTCAGAGACGTTCCAAATTAAGAATGCTTCATTAGAGGATGTATAATTGTTAAAGTCTTCAATCATGCCATCCGCACCAACGACTCTTTTATCTTTTTCGACGAATTCTGCTTTATAAACGATTTCAAAGTCTTTAAAGGATAAAGTTCCACCGTCATTTTGATTTTGTAGACCGAATTGTAAGTCTTTAATGCTGTAGAATTGACGTTTACCATCACCTTGGATATCACTCTTACCAAACGCTGCAAATGGAATAATGAAGGTTTGATATTCATCAGTGAGTGTGGAGTATGGGAACGTAAATGACCATCGGTCATTGTCTTCTTCAAGAATACGTATGACCGCGTTAGTTGAAGAGCCTTTACCACCCGTATATTTCACATCGACTTTTATGGAGTCTCCGGAATAGAAATATTGTTCTACTTTGATCTTTTCAAAGCCGTATCCACTGATAGATGGTTTACCAGAGGTACCACTGTAGTACTTAAGTGTTAATTCGTTTTCTGCTTTCTCAACTTCAAATTCATAAGACTCATAGACCCATTGAGATTCAACGTAGCTAGTGAAGTCTAATTTTTGAATGAAGAAATCACGATAGTTATCAAATTTGATTGCTTTAATATCTGACATAAAGAGAATGCCATCACCAAAAGCGTGTTCAAAAACGATTTCAATATATTTAATTCTGTCGTAGTCAAAGGTTCTGTTACCAACTGTAACGTCAGCGGTAACTCTTTGTACGAAGTCAGAGAATTTTAAGATAACTTGTTGTTTAGCGTTATTAGAAACAAGAACAGGGCAAACCCAATATTCATTATCTTTATCTAATAAACGCACGAAGATGTCAGCATCTTGTCCGGCGTAGAATAAGTTGAAATACATGGCGTCCGCGCCATAAATACTCTTTTCTACTGTACGGGCAACAACAATCCAACCATCGCTAGAAGCGATACCTTGGTTGGTGTCTTCGATTTTGAAGGAAATTTTTAAAGAATCCTTATTGTTATTAAAGTAGTTACTTCTATCGATTTCGATATCAGCGTAGGATCCGAGTGGGTGAAGTGACCAATCATCGGCTTCACCAATATCAAATACGACTTCATCAACTTCGGGAGCGACCATAAAGAAGCTAAAAGATTCATTACTTTCTTTGCTACCTGATTTGTTATAAGCGATTACTCTCCAGTAATAGTTACAGTCTTTATCTGCTAATTGGGCAGTAACTGTCCAGTGAGTAACAGTGATGTTATCTTGACGATAGTAATCGATTGTTTCGATAGTACTAATAAAACGTGGGTCGGAACAAATCTCGATTGAATAACGATCGGCGTTTTCACTTGCTTCCCAAGAGAATGGCTCTAAAGAATCGAGGCGTTTACCATTAGTAGGTGAAACAAGTGAAAAACTACCTAATTCACCAGTGTGGCCTGGAGTTGGATGATATTCATTGTCTTCTACATCTCCACTTGTAGGGGCTCTTTTTGGAGTGTTGACTTTGTTATCAACTGCAGAGCACGCTCCTAAAGCAAGGAGTGAGGCTAAAAATATTACAATTCTCTTTTTCATACTTATAACCTCGTATTAGAAATAATTACTGCGGAACGACCAGGTATTGTCAGAGTTAATCTTTTATTTAATGAACCTTCGATGACATCATTAGGTTCAATAAAACCATCGTCGCCTAAACGATATGTATCTTTACCAAAATAGTAGATATATAAGTTTTCGCCTTCTACTGCATCTTTGATATAGAAGGATCTTCTAGTTGAATTAGTTCCAGCGTTAACTGCAACATAACCACCTTTTTTGCCGTCTTGAGAGACGGTACCGATAGTTCTGAAGGAATTATCTAAAGTGGTGTCGTTTTGGGCTGGAGAATAGATTTTATTACCCTTTTCGAATAAATGAGTGAGTAAGCAAGTTGAATGATACCAAGGTCTTAATTCTTGTTTTCTAGAACTTGCACCTGCTAAAGAGGAGAACATACCCCATTCTTTAGGTGTAGTGGAGTTAGCGCTATACATAAAGTGCATCGCGTCATCGAAATCCCAATAAACGATTCCGTTAACTCCGCCCGCTAAACATTGAAGGGTGAAATCCACCATTCTAATTGCATAGTCAGGTGTGGCGATTAAGCTTTGGCAGTCAAGAGCGGTTTTACCATCTCTAAGACCTGCTTCCCAGATATCTGCGTCTCTAACAACACCGATACCTTTATCGTTTTTCTTAACCATTTTATAGATGGTTCTAATTTGTTCCATCATTTCGCCTCTATCGACGGCGATATTTGATAAGTATAAGTGTGCGCCGTAGTCAGCGACTAAATCAGGAATATTCTTGGAAATGCCTGTGAAGTATTCTTCTGTTCCTTCAAAGCCAGTGGTGTCTCCACCAACGATACCAATATTTTTTAAATTGGCTTCGTCTAAAGCTTTTCTGACGTTTTTCACGCCTTGCTCCCAGATTTCATAGGTATTGTTCCAGTTTTTGCTAGTTTCTTTGGTGCCCTTATAGTTAGGTTCGTTAGAGTTAACAAACCATTTGATACAAGTGAATCCTTTTTCTTTGACAAGGAAACTTAAAACATCGGCAGTGATTTTTGCCCAGCGGATATCACTGGTCACTTTTTCCATCATGCACCAAACGTCACCTTCACCGACGGTACCGATGACGTTCCACGCTCCGAAAGCGACATCCATATGGTGTACTTGGCAGTATTCCAATATTTCAATCATGTTTCTAGCGTATTTGTTTGTGAAATTGTAAGTCCAGGTATCATCTTCTGGATCTGTGTTTCCCTTGTTGTCAAAGTCTTGGCAGAACCAATCGTAGTTGATCATCAATCTAATTCTTGATGCTTTTAAGTGATCCATGTATTTAATCACTCTTTCCCAACCACCTTCGGCGATTTTATCTGTGTCTTCATAGGCACCCCATTCAACACCTAATCCACCGAAAGATTTTTGGATAATGTCTCCGCTTGCAAAGGAGATGTTTTCTTTATCAACCACTGGTTTTGTCTCGTTACCTTTACCACAGGAAAAAACAGATAATAGTGTTACTAAACCTAATAAACTGATTCTTTCCTTTTTCATAATTCTTATTTTCCTAACGCGTTATTTATTTCTTCTAAGACTTCTGGCCATGGATAACCGAATTTATCCTTATATTTGCTAATTGTGTCAACTTCTGGATCGCTCCACATATATTTCATTGCGTTCTTTAAAGCGGCTTTTCTCATACCACCAGAAAGTTTTGATTTCCATTTTGTGGTGAGCCACATAACTTCAGTTCTTTCTTTAAGAACTTTAAGTTCGCCATTATCATAGGCTTCATGCATTTCTTTTTCCCAATTCTCGAGGTACTTAACGGTTGGTTTATGAGTTAATGGGTCATAACTTAATGTGTCATAGCCTAATGTTGCTAAATATCTAAGGTATTTGCCACCGTTATCTTTTCTAGCGTATTCGCCATCTAATTCTTTCGGCCAATAATCTTCATCGATAACGACTTTTCCGTCGACCATGTTGTAGTCATATCCTTCAAAGCCATAAATAGCGAATCTTGTACCTTCTTCTGATAATAGATAATCAAGAATATCTAAAATCTTTTCTAGCTTTTTATTACTAATACGATTATCAAATAAGGTCATAGAGAACCAGTTGTCGGTTCCTTCTAGAACGTATTTGCCGTCTTCGCCTCTAATCTTCATAATCGCGACTGCGTCATCGATATTGAAGTTAGGAGTATCTGTATTAGAAGTAATTAGTTGTCTTCTAAGATCATTAAAGTTGGTGTATGAGAGGTTTTCGTAGAAAACGCCAATTCTATTACCATAATAAAGCTTGTTTAACTCACCATCAGCGGCTTCGTTTTGTGCTTCATAGTAGTAACCTTGTTGTTTGAATCTCTTAGCTTCATTTAAACCTTTGATATATTCGTTGGTTGTATAATTACAAACGTATTTATTAGTGGCTTCATCATAAGCAAAGCAGTGTGGTACTTGCTTATAGAAGTTTGTAATACTTGGAGCACCCCACTCAACATCGCCTAATGCATAGGTGTCAGATGGTAAATTCTTTTTGAATGCTTTTAATAAGGCTTCAAATTGTGTCCAGGTGTATTCATCATTCTCTTGGTAAACACCATATTTCTTTGCCCAGTCTCTTCTATAGATATAAGTAAATGGAGAGAATGTGCAACTATAATCAGAAGTGTTTTTAGCAACAGGAATTCCATATAGCTTACCATTAAGCTTTAAAGCATCGATATTAGAAGTATTTTCAAGCATGGCATTTAAATTTGGCCATCTGCTTAAATCTTCAGGAAGTGGTTTTAAAATTCCGTCTTCAGCCCAGAATTTATATGATGAACCAAAGTTATAGCTATCGATGTTCGCATGGAAAACGTCAGATAAGTTTCTACTATTAACTTCGCCAGAAACTTTTTGTTCCCATGTATCCCATGGATATGAATATAATGTGAATTTGACTCCAAAATCATTCTGGATTTGTTCTAGATAACTATCTCCACCTTCATAATCTCCAAAATAAAGATTACTAACTGAGATTTTTAATCTATTGTACCTATCATACTCATCGCTTTTGGTTTTTGCTCCACAGCCGTTGAGAGATAAGCTAGCAATAGCTCCTGCCGTTAATAATAAGAAATATTTGGTGCGCATAAGTTGTACCTCCTAACCTTTAATCGCCCCAACAACGATACCTTTAACGAAGAATCGTTGTAAAAATGGATAAAATAACATCATTGGAATAATGGTGAAGAAGATTGCCGCCATCTTGATACTTTCGGTGGTAATCTTACGTGCGTTCGGATTTGGAATCGAACTATTTGGTGTATAAACAACGTCTTGTAAGACTTGTTGTAACGTTTTTAAGTTTTGAGATTTGTTGAATAACATACCGTTATACCAAGAGTTCCAGTTACCAACAGCGAAGAACAAGCCAACTGTGGCGAGCATTGGAAGCGAAAGTGGAAGGAAAATCTTCACAAAGATTTGGATGTCGTTTGCGCCATCGATCTTCGCACTTTCTTCTAACTCTTTTGGTAACGATGCGAAATAGTTTCTCATCAAAAGCATGTTAAATGTATCAATCGCGCCTGGAATAATCATGACCCAGATAGTGTCTGGCATACCTAAGGCAACGATAAGTTCATAGTATGGGATTAAGCCACCACCAAAGAACATGGTGACTAAAATCATATTCATCACAAAGTTCTTACCAACCCAGTTCTTACGGCTTAAAGCGTAACCAGTAATAACGGTGAAGAACATTTGATATAAGGTACCTCCAAATAAGAGGATTAATGTAATTTTAAGTCCACCCCAAATTTGAGGTTCTTTAAAGACTGTTTCATACGCTTCAAATGAGACTTTAGGTGTCCATAAAAGCGTTGGATTGTTCACATAAATCTCTTGAGGAGTAACAGAAACGACAAACAAATAATAGAATGGGAAAATGATTGAGAACGCAAATACCAAGAGAATAATGAAAATGACAACGTCAAATGCACCAAAACGGTTTGATGGTCCTGGTTTTTCTCTTCTTGCTAGTGGGAGTTTTTCGAGTTTAATCTTTGCCATTAGATGATACCTCTTTCACCACATAATTTTGCGATTCTATCGGTAACGATAACTAAAGCGAATCCAATAAGTGATTTGAATAAACCGATTGCAGCGGATTCACCTTTAGATAAGCCATCAAATTGACCTAAAGTTCCTTGATAAATCAAGGTATCGATAATTTCTACAGAGTCAACGACTAGGAAGTTATTGAATCTACTAGTCATGTTATAGATCTGTTCAAAGCCAGCGGATAAGACTCCACCAACGGACATGATAAGAAGTAAGACTGCTGTAGCTTTGATACCTGGGAGTGTAACGTGCCAAATCTTTTGTAAACGTGTTGCTCCATCGATATTAGCGGCTTCGTATAAGTCGGTTGAAATACCTGCCATAGTGGCGATATAAATAATGGAACTCCAACCAGCTTCTTTCCATACGTCAGCAGAGAATATCAGTGATAGGAACCATTTTCCGTTGCCATAGAACCTAAGTCCTTGTCCAGTTGCCTGTTCTATCAATTTACTGATACCGCTTGTTTGACCAAACATCATTAAGAATAATGAGGCAACAACAACCCACGATAAGAAGTGTGGGAAGGTAACAGTAATTTGGACGAACTTCTTAAAGAATCTCATTCTGAGCTCGTTAATAAGAAGAGCAACTAAAACAGCAGATACGAAGGAAATAACAATCTTAACTGAACCGATAATAATCGTGTTTTTAAATGCTGGCCAGAAGTTTGGATACTTGAAAATGAAGTCAAAGTTTTCCCAGCCAATCCATCTATTAGAAATAGATCCGATAATACCTTGAGTTGGGGAATACTCAGTAAACGCGATGAGAATGCCATACATTGGAATATAGTTAAAAACTGCATAGAAGATGACTGCAGGAATAATCATCATGATTAAAAATCTAGATGACGCTAGTCGTCTTTTAAATCCGTATGTAAAGCTTTTCTTTTGTTTAATTAATACTTTTTCCATAGCTTAATTAACGGGCATTATCCTTTATATATTTCACGACACGATCAACAGTGGTGAACGCTAAACAGGTATATGTATCAGCAGAGCCGTAATATAGAGCAATTCTTCCAGTTTTCTCATCCACTAAAGCGGAAGTTGGGAAGATAACATTTGGTACGAAACCAACTGTTTCATATTCTGCTTCTGGAGTCATTAAGAAGTTCTTACATCTGTATAAGACTTTGGATGGATTATCCTTATCTAAGATAATGGCGCCGATAGAGTAGACATAACCATTACATGTACGATTAACGCCGTGGGTGAATACTAGCCAGCCATCATCGAGTTCGATTGGGACTGGTCCTGCTCCTACTTTAAGAGCGCACCACCATTCATAGCCTCTTTGCATAACTAATCTATGCTTGCCCCAATAAGTTAAGTCTTTACTTTCAGAGATGAAGATATCACCAAAAGCAGTGTGGCCACTGTCAGATGGTCTAGATAACATCATGTATGAATCATTAATCTTTCTTGGGAAGAGCACACCGTTACGATTGTATGGAAGGAATGGTGTATCAAATTTAACAAATTTCTTGAAGTCGTATGTTTTAGCAATAGCAATAGTAGGTCCAGCAAAATCATCGCACCAAACGATGAAGAAATAATCTTCAAATGGAATGACGCGTGGATCGTATTGATAATTTGTATCAGGGACTTTTTCTCCCTTTTCATTCACAAAATGGATTTGTTCTTTTTCAAATTCGAAGTGGATGCCGTCTTTTGAATGGCCAACATATAAATGTGGAATATCATCAACGTTATCGCCACGGAACACGCCTATAAATTCACCATTAAAAGGAACGGGTGCGCTATTAAAAACGCGCGAAACGCCTTCTACTGGTCTTCTTTTGATGATTGGGTTTTGAGAATATCTCCAAATTGGTTGTTCATAACCTTTTGGACATTCTTCCCATGGCATGTTTTGCATTTTGTTGCCTTTTACTACTTTGCTCATAACACTTACTTCAACTTTCTAATTGATTCTCTTTCTATGAAATCACATCTAATTGTGAATTCTGAATATTGTGGTTTGCCTTCTTGACGGAGACGATTGATGTAGTAACCAATTTCATCGCCGATTTGTTCTCTAGGAACATTGAAGGTGGATAGTGGTGGGAAGGCATATTTTCCAGAGCTGATATTATCAAATCCGATAACTGAATAATCTGCTGGAACGCTCTTACCCATGCTTTGAATAATTTTATAGACGTTAAGGGCGACGATGTCGTTTGCGCATACGATCGCGGTAACATCTTTATGCTTCTTTAAGAAGTCGATTAACATCTTGTTATCACTATATTGGAGATTACTGTTATCAAAGATAACAGAATAACCACGAACATTATTCATAATGTTTTTAGTAATGCAGGCTAAGAAGCCTTCATGTCTTTCTCTAAATGAGAATGAGTGCATATCACTTCCATAGAAGACGATTTCTTTATGTCCGTAATCAATTAATTTTTGTGTTACTTCAAATATTGATGTGTAGTTGGAATATTTGATTTGTGTGACGCCTGTGAAGTGCATATATTTAGGATCGACTTCAACGATTGGTTTACCAAACTTCTTTAATTCCTTGAAGATAACGTCTGGATTCTTATGGAGAACCACAAATCCGAGGCATGGATTGTCTTTTAAAGCTTTAACTGCAGCCATATCGATGTCTTCAGAATCAAAGACAAAGTATTCCATTTTGATGGACGCTCTATTGAGTGTTGCGTACATATTCTTTAAGATTGGTTGCCAGAAATCTTCTTTAAGAAGAATGGTTTGAGAAACGATAACAACAACAGAACTAGTTTTGCTCTTTTTTACTCTGAGTTTATTGAAGTCATAACCGAGTTCAACAGCTTTCTGCATGATTTCGTTACGTTTTTCATCACCAACGTTATATTTACCGGCTAAAGCGCGAGACACTAAACCTTTGGTGACTCCACATTCTCTAGCAATATCTTCTAGTCTTACTCTTTTTGCCATATTGCTACTCCTTATGCTGCCCATGGAGACATGGTGTTGTAGATGTAGATATCATCAACAAGGATACATTGTGATTCATCACCTAAAGCTGCTTTGTTACCAAGTGTTAACATAGAAACACCGTAATATACTTTGTTGGAATCGAGTGTGTATGTATATTCTTTCCATCCACTGTTCTTAGGAATGGTGAAGTCAACTTGTTTTCTAGCTGCGTCAATCGCGTGGTTAGATGGTCCAACAGGTTGCACAAAGTAGATGCCTAATCTTAAGGTCATATCAGCTTTCTCTCCACCTTTGACCCAGATGGAAAGTGTCTTACCTCTAATGCCTTTTAAGCTGGCATCGAATAAGCCCCATTGCATGAATCTGTTGGTAAGACCATCGTTAATTAAACTCAATGCTTTTGTACCTGTATGTGCGCTTGTTTCATCTAAAGACATATAGTTAGTATCTGAACTCATTAGTGACCAACCTTTGCCACCTAAAGGTGATGTTGCGCTTCCACCGACGTATTGATCACATAAGTAAGCGCCTCTTAAACCACTTCTTTCTTCAACAGGGTGATCTAAATCATATCCAACACCTGTTTCAGAATAGGATTCATAGTCATCTAAACATTTAACTGTTTCAGCGGTTACGCCTGCTAAATATTGGCCAAATGAACCAGTAGCAGAAATAAGATTTAAGGTATAGCCTCCATCTGGAGAATCGAATTTAGCAACAAAGTCCATACCAGATGTTGCACAAGTTAAAGTTAATACTTCATCTGCGATTTCGTATGTACAATCGAAATCTAATGGGAATGGTGAAGACATTCTCATTGTAGCGTGAGTTTCATCAGAGAATGTTAAGCCACCCTTACACATACTTCCTTTAAATGCGTAATATGGTTGAGCTGTTAATGTAGGAATGATTTCTTTAATGTCTGTAGCTTCTAAATCGCTATTTAATAATTGAACATCATCAAAATAAGCGTGAGCGGCAGATCCGCCTTGAGCGTATGCTGCTTTAATTCTGAATTGGAAGACATCAAAGAATGGGAACATATCTGAGATGCTACTAACTTTGACACCAGCAGCATTTATTAAAGTCGCGACTTCAGAGAATTTATAGTCTGAACCAGCATAGTTGATACGCCAGTTAGAATCGTTCATCGAAACACGATATTTATGGAATAAAGTTGGCATTGTTGAAATTTCGTATTTCATATAGACGCCGTTTAAGTCGATACCATTAACTATCATTGTGTGTGTGATTTGGAATGATAAAGTAACAGCGACCGAATCAGATGCCATTGCAGTAAAGTCAAATTCGTTATAAGAACCATCTAATTTAATTTGTTTTTCGAACATGTAATAGTTGCCGTGATACCAAGTGTGGAAATCAACGCCATTTTCTGTGACATATTCTTCATGGTCGTAATCAAGTGTTAAATAAGAAGCAGCAACTTCCCATCCACTTGTATATTTTGTTTTTCGATAATATTCGTTTAATGTTGCATCATCTACTTCTGTGCCGTCTTCAATGATGTATGGAGTGGCAACACCGAGGGTTGCGATAATACATCTGGATTGGATGTGACAGAAGTAAACATGTCCGTTTTCTCTAAATCCGTTTATTGTGCGGAAATAATAGACTGCGGATTTTTCGACAGGGAGAAAATTGTCAGTAATTGGAGTATAGCTGACGCCATCGCAACTAGTTTCTAATCCGAAATAATCGCTTCCTGGCCAAGAAATTTTTGTACCATCAAATTGAAGATTACCAAGTCTTGTCACACGAGTTTCATAGCTGTAAGTTGCAGCCTCACTTTTGTTTCCGTCTTTATCAACAGCGACGACGGAAACTTCATAATCTCCGTATTCTGTTGAAAACAGATATCCTGGAATATCAACGGAAGTGGTTTCTTCATCCACTGTGATTTCGTAAGATCTAGCTCCATCAATATCCTCCCAAATAAGACCATCATTGGAATCATTAAGAGTTAAAACTGGAGTGTCGATTGTAGCTGGTTCTGGTTTTGTGCCAGGGTTAGATCCACAGCCAACTAAAAATAAAATGCAGGCAGCAGATAACCAAAGTTTATGGTGTGACATAGTGTTTTCTCCTACCTACATTTTCTCACACATGCGAGTAATGGACTAATATATTTTTTAGTTAACTTTATTGAATTACGGTAAACAAATGCAAAAGTTTATGCATAGTTTACTAAAATGTTTACATGTTTACTAACCATGACAAGTTGTCATAATTATTGTAAGTTTTAGTCCAACAATCATGGTCACATTCTGGATAAATTGTTAAGACTGCATCAGCATTTGTATCTAACAAACGCGCATACATTCTTCTGGCTTCTTCAGGGTAAACACAGTTGTCTTTCTCCCCATGGAAAATACGGAATTTTATGTCTTTGATACGACCTGAGTTCCAATACATCCCACCTCCACAACAGACAAGAGCTTTACTAAACAATTCTGGTAAACACATGAGAACTTGATAAAGAGTATACGCTCCCATGGAGATACCAGAGCCTGTAAATCTAGTTTTGTCAGTAAATGGTTGATTATAGATATGTTTGACTAATTCGAGTAGTGGGTTGAAGATGTCAAACCATGTATCAGTATGACACTGTGGGATGACAAAAAATGCATCTTTAAGTGGTGAGTCTTCTCTACCTAAAATGTCGAGAATAACAGAGCCTTTGAATTCTTTAAAATCAGTGCCTCTTCCGCCTGCTCCATGGAAATGGAAAACTACAGGATATTGTTTTCCTTCAACATAGTTGACTGGATAAAATAATAAATATCTTATTCCTTTAAATGTTTTCTTATCAATTCTCATATAAGTTGTATCCTTTATTATTTTCTAATGCCTTTTTAGCAATCTTAACTAACTCTGGGATTTCTTCAACTTTTGTTCCAGGAGTAACATCATCATATGTAAACCCTCTAGGAACAAAACCATCAAGGTTGAAATCAGTTTTTCCGGTAAAGAACATCACCCAAAGAATTCCTGTTAGTAATCTGCCTCTTTCATTGAGGTGATATCCATCACGATTTAAATCATCTCCGTATACTTCTCTAGCAAGTCTAATAGCTTCGCCTGAAGGGATGATATATTTAATGCCGCTTCTTTCACTAACTTGGATATAAGCATCTTTAATGTCTTGATCCATCCAATCTTGATTTAAGGGATCTCTGCCGTATTTATCGTGTGAAAAGTCTTTTGCGTAACTCCAAGTTTTATGAAGAACATGTGTACCTTGATAATCTTTTTTAATAGCTTCTGTTAATAGATTTAATTCAGGGAAAAAAGTAGAGGCGTCCCCTGAATCTCCGCTTCTTTGTTGAAAGGTGATGTAATCATATTTTGCATAGCCTAAGCCATCATATATATCGCACCACATAGTAGGTTCTTTACTTCCATTGATGTAGAACTCATATTCTTTATCTTTGGTGAGTATATTTTTCCAGTGTCTATTAATTGGACAACCAGGAATATATAAAACATGGATATCAATATCTTTTTTGATGAATTCGGCGATTTGATGAACGTATGTTGAAGCATCAACCGCAAAAGAATTACCTACACAAAGTATTTTCATTTTATTGAACCTCTTTATTAATGATTTCTAATAACGAATCATAGACTTTTTTATTCTCTTCAAGTGAATTACCAGTAATAGAGAAATAGATTTTGATTTTTGGTTCGGTCCCAGAAGGACGGACCACAATAGAATGTCCTTCTTTAAAATTGATTTTAACGACATTAGATTTAGGTAGTCCGTTAACCCCTTTAGCGTAGTCGATGACATTATCAATATGGTAGCCTTCGAAATTAACTTTACCTTGTCTAAATTTCTCAACAATTTCACTCATCTTTTTAGCGCCCACTGAACCTTCAAAAGCAAAGGAGTTTAGATAAGCTGAATAATAACCATATTCTTTATATAACTCGTCTAACTTTTCTAATAGGGAAACACCACGAGTTTTATAATATGTGAACATTTCTGCAATAAGGAATACTCCGTTAACTGCGTCTTTATCTCTAACATAGCTACCGCTTAAGTAACCATAGCTTTCTTCAAAGCCAAAGATATAACGGTTTTCTTCATGTTTTTGTTCTAAGAAAAGAATTTGTTCTCCGATGTATTTAAATCCAGTTAAAACTTCTTTGATTTCCACTCCATATTTCTTTGCGATTGGAAGCGCCATATCGCTAGTGACGATTGTCTTAACTGCGACTGGATTTTTAGGCATTTTGTTATGCTTGATTCTTTGAGAACAGATGTAGTCGAGCAATAGAATACCCATTTGATTTCCAGTGATTAAAACATATTCACCCGTCTTGTTATCTTTAATAGCGGTGCCCACTCGATCACAATCTGGATCAGTAGCAATGAAAAGGTCTGCGTTTTGTTTTTGCGCATATTTGATGCCTAATTCCATTGCTTCTCTAATTTCTGGATTTGGATATGGACAAGTTGGGAAATGGCCATCAGGACGCTCTTGTTCTGGCACTACAAAAACGTTATAACCGTTCTTCTTTAAAATCTTTGTTACTGGTTTTAGTCCAGTTCCATTAAGTGGAGAGTAGATAATGTTTAAGTCTTTATTGATTTCATCTCCAAAAAGGACACTTTCTTGTTCCACTCTAGCGATAAATCTTTCTAATAATTCATCATCGATATAAGAGATTAATTTAGCTTCAAGCGCGATATCAAAATCACAATATTGAACATCTCCAAATGGATTTATTTTATCAATTTCTTCTAATATTGCTTTTGCGGCTTCAGTGGTGATTTGGCAGCCATCACTTCCATAAACTTTATAACCATTATATTTACTTGGATTATGGCTAGCGGTAACCATGATACCACCTGAACATTTTAGTTCTCTTACTGCATAAGATAGATTAGGTGTTGGCATGAGTTCTTTATAGATATGAACTTTGATGTCATTGCCTGCGAATACTTCCGCAGCGGTTTTGGCAAATAGGTCACTCTTGATTCTGGAATCATAACTAATGGCGACACTTGGATTTTTAAAGTGCTTATTCAAATAATTAGCGAAGCCTTGTGTGGCTTTTCTAATCACATAAATGTTCATTCTATTAGTGCCAGCGCCTAATACACCTCTTAGACCACCGGTACCGAATTCTAATTCACGATAAAAGGCATCTTCAATTTTATCTTGATTGCCTTCGATTTCTTCTAATTCTTTGACCAAGTCAGGATCTTCTTTGGCTTTTGATTTCCATAACTTATAAATCGCTAATATATCTTGCATAGTTTTACTCTCCAAAATGATTATAACTTTGCTTCAAACAAATCTATTTTAAACCAAGTAAATTCTTTAATAAACTTTGTAAACAAAAAATCGAAGCATTTCTACTTCGATGTTAAGATTTTTTTGATGATCCAGTTTTGTAACCTGTGTGGCAAGGCATTTAACACTAATAGACCAAAGTTCCTGTTTATTTTATAAACATATTTAGATTTCTTTTTACTATTTGCCTTGTATATGAGTTTAGCTATCTTTTCAGGTGCCACTTTTTTACTTTCTACGGAAGAAACAACTTCTTTAAACTTTTTAGAATTGTAAGAGTAGTGCTTAGTTCCATTTGTAAACTTTTCTAACTTTTGTTCAGAGACACTAAGTAAGCCAGTATCAATTGCTCCTGGTCTAATTAAGACAACTTGATAACCTAATAGTTGAAGCTCCATTCTAAGGGAATAGGCATACTTTTCTACTGTAGACTTGGTGATTCCATATAAGCCGGTAAATGGCAAAGGGTCTAAAGGTCCTAATTCTGAAGATATCATAATGACTTTACCTTTTTCTTTTAGCAAAGGAATAAAAGCTTTATTAACTCGATACATTGAGAAAACGTTGATATCAAAGCTTCTAATAAAATCTTCTTCAGATATTTCGATAAGAGAATTTAAATCATAGATACCAGCAGCGGAAATAATCGCCTCTATCTCACTTACCTTTTCTTTTACAAAGTTAAAGGCTGAATGTATTTGTTGCTCTTTGGTGATATCTGTTTTGATAAAGTGAAAACAATTTAGATTATCTTTTGGTTCTTTAATATCCAAACCAAAAACAAGATAGCCTTCAGAAATAAATTTCTTTGCTACAGCAAAACCTATGCCACCAGAGGCACCAGTCAACACAATTGCTTTTCTAGTTTCTTGCATATGTAAAGTATATCAATAATCAATCTTATCGTTGATTTCTTTTATTTGTTGAGGCTCAACTTTAACCACTTGTCTATCATAAGTGACAAAACCATTTAGTTCTTCTTCAACATCACTAAGTTGAGTATAGATAATTGCACTTAATCCATGAGGAATATTATCTATAACATCCTTTTGAATTGTGTCTTGATATTTCTTTAACCATTCTTCTTTATTCTTAAAAAATCTGTAGACGTGATTGCCTTTAATCATATGTCCTTCGACTGGTAAAACAAATCCACCGAATTCAGATAAAATAATGGCTCTGCTACTAGTTTCTTCTTTGTTTTTAATCTTAAAGTGTTTGAAATATACATGATAAGATTTGACATCACTAATACCTTGGTCATGCCAACCAGAAGCGTGATCATATAATCTCGTTGAATCAAGTTTAACTAACTCGTTATAGATAGGGACACTATCGAATTGACCCCATCCTTCATTGAAGATAGTCCATAGTCCAATAGAAGGAACATTATATAAATATTCAATTGTGTCTTTAAATTCTTGAAGGGCTTGTTTTCTTCCTTCTTCGCTTTCTCTATTGAATTTCTTGTAGTTATTATCTTTATGGTGCCTACCTGTAATAAGAGGAGCGGCAATGGTGAGAAACTTGTAGTTTTCTCCTCCATTAACAAAGTCTTGCCAGACAATTAATCCTTTTTTATCACATTCGTAATACCATCTTGGGATTTCAATCTTGATGTGCTTTCTGATGGTGTTAAATCCTAACAATTTAACTAAATTGATGTCTTCTTCATATGCTTCATAACTTGGTGGAGTTAATAGACCATCATGATAATAACCTTGATCAAGGACACCTTTCATGAAATATGGTTTGTTGTTCAATCCTAATCTAGTTATTCCTTGTTCATCTTTAACAAGCGAGAATTTACGCATTGCAAAATAAGATGAAACTTCATCATGATCAGTTTTAGCTTTGAAGTGATATAGATAAGGACTTTCTGGACTCCATAGATGCATTTCTTTGATTTTGATACGTTCATCAACATTGGTTTTAATTCTGTAGATGTTATCTTCATCAAAAATGATATCAACTTCTTTTGCCTCACCTTTCACATTCATAATCACTTCTTTATTATCGATATCAGGAGTGATTTTGATGTTAGCAATATAATCAGAAGAAACAGATTCAATCCAAACCGGGAAATAGATACCGCTTTGAGGGGTGTACCAGATTCCTCCATGTTTTAGCTTTTGTTTGCCTCTACTTAAAAATGAGGTGTCCGTTAAGTCTTGAACTTTTACGATTAGTTCGTTTTCTTCTTTAAGATATTGTTTGATTTCAAATTCAAAAGGAAGGAAACCACCAACATGTTTTCCTAAATATTGTCCGTTAAGATAAACTTCTGCGATTTGATCAACAGCGAGGAAGTGGAGAATCACTTTATCTTTAATCTCAAAGTCATCGAGTTTGAAGATTAATCTATAGAATAAATAGTCATCAGGCTGGACTGCTTTATTGACTTCGCTTAATGACGATTCCGGAGAAAAAGGAACAAGGATTTTTCCTTCATAACTTGTAGGAAGTCCCTCGTTTTTAGAAATTGTGCAGTCCCAATAACCATTTAAACAAAGATACGAATCTCTTTGTAGTTGTGGTCTAGGATATTCATTTAGGGGCTGTTTCATCAGTCTTTTCCTTTTTCATTAAGAATAATAATGGAATAAGTGTTAATAAAATAAAGATAGCAGCGAATAGGAAGATATATTGATTTGGAAGAATTGTCATTTCCCCATATTCGTTTGGTGCCATTGTGCCATTGATGTAGCTAACGCCACGACCAATAAACGGTCCAGTGACCATAGGAATCATGACGATAAAGACCATTCTCACACCTTGGAATAATCCAGTTTCATTTTCTGGAGTGTAGTCTCTGATTTTAGCGCCTAATACAGCAGTAGCTAATAAGTAACCGGTCATTAAGACGATGCCACCGATAATCACTCCAATCTGTTGTTGGAAGAAGAATAGGAGAACGCCACCGATAATTGCGCCAGCAATCGCAGAGAACGCTAATTTATATTTACCAATTCTATCCATGAAGAATCCAAATAAAACTGTTAAAACACAAGCAGCACCTAAAATAGGTCCAGCAGTGGATACTAAATCAAATCCCAAAATGTCATTAACATAGACCATGAAGTATGGCATGAAGATTTGAATGCCAATGGAGAAAGTCATTAATGACAATAAAGCTAAATAGAGTTTTGGTCTGCTTTTGATGACAGAAGGTTTAAATCCATGAACGATATTTTTCATATATGGTTCTTCTCTATTTGGCTTGATGTTGTCTTTAGGAAGTAAGAAGCAACAAGCAATACCGCTGACAGTGGTGATGCCACCAAAGGCAACAAAGAACCAAAGCCAATCAGAATGTCCTGGAGCGTTAACGTCTTCACCAACTAACATTCCTTGAAGAAGGACCACAGCAATCATGGCCACTAAAGGAAGAATGGATAAAACACTTTCTACCTTACCTCTATTTGTGGTGTCTGTAGTGTCGGTGACAAAAGCATTAAATGCAGCGTCGTTTGCGGTGCTACCAAAGAAAGTCATCACGCAGTCCATAATGACAATCATGGTTCCAGAGAGTAAAGCGGAGTGAGCAACAAAGTTATATGGTTTGCTTGGATCTAAGAAAGCAAACATGATGATGGATATACCCCAAATGATATAACCAAGGGATACAAACATCTTTCTTTTACCCAATCTATCAGATAAAGCCCCCATGAATAATGTTGTTATGGTTGCGGCAACCGCACTGAAAACTGTCATATAGGTGATGAATTTTGCATCACCAGTGCAGTCAAAGACATAAACATTAAGATAATTATTTTCAATTGCCCAGGCTAATTGTCCAATTAAACCCGCAACAATAAAGGAGAGCCATTTTCTCCAGCCTAATTTTGTAACATTCATAATGAAATCCTCATGAATATTATAGTGCTAATCATAATAAAAATAAAAAAATCGCCGAAGCGATTTAGTTGGCTCTTATTTCCGTGCCTGAGCCTCAGTCGGCACCGCTATACAGCATAATTAATATACTATTTTCACTATTAATTGACAATATCAAAGATATTTTTGCTACAATTATTGCTAATGAAACAACAAGCATTAACATTTTTAAAAGGCACATTAGCAGGACTCTCTATTGGAGTAGGTGGTTTTCTCTATATTTTGATGATTCACTTTGTTAAAGGTGAATTAGGTAATGTATTAGGTTCTCTCTTATTTGCAGTTGGTCTATTTACTGTCTGCACCTTCTATTTAGCGTTATATACCGGCAAGATTGGTTTAGTGTTTGAACAGAAACAAGAAAAGAGTTTCTATATCTCTCTTCCAATTATGCTTATTGGCAATGCAATTGGTGCGATTGCTCTTGGCTACGTTTGTTGGGCTATTTTCAAAGACAATCCGGAGATCATGGCCACTGTTAATGGTGTGTGTGATAAAAGGGTAGTTTTGTTCACTTTTGAAAACTATCTTTCACTCATTGTCAAATCACTTTTATGTGGGCTCTGCGTATATTTAGCGGTCAAATGTTTCGCTTTGAATAGATTAAAACCAGTTGGTGTTTGCCTACTTGTTCTCTTTGTTTTTATCTTTGTATACGCTGGCTTCCAACACTGTATCGCTAACATGTACTACCTGGGATTTGGTAATCAATATGGTAACGGTTATGCATATGTTAATCTTATGTTGTGCATTATAGGCAATTCACTTGGTACGATACCAGGCGTATTGATATTAAAATTGATAAAAAAATAAGTGGCTAAGCCACTTGTTTTTGTTCTTAGATTCCTACCCATGGAAGCGCCATAATAATCACCAACGCTAGAGCGATAGTAGGAATAGAGATAATTGCTCCGTGTCCGACAAATTGAGTAAACGAGAACTTAACATCGTTCTGTTTTAATATCTTCATGAACATAATTCCTGCTAAGGAACCGATTGGAGTTAATAATGCACAAATGTTACTAGATGCTACAGTAGCGTAAGCATATGGATAGAAAGCAGGATTTGCAATATTACCAGCAGCATCAACCCAAGAGAAATCATGAAGTGTTGTGGTAAACATCATTGTCATCGGAATGTTATTAAGTAAGTTACCTAGACCAAATGAAATAGCGCCAGTCACCATCATGTGATTGCCTTGTAAGAATGTTGCAAATTCACTAATAAGTCCAGAATTTGACAAAGTCACGATAAATACCGACATAGAAAGAAGGAATGGCGCTAGTGAATATGGAAGTCCTGCTAAAGATTTCCAAATGATAGTGAACTTTTCTTTCTTTGCTAATAAACAAATGATGATAGCGATGTAAGTAGCTCCAGCACACACTAGGGGGATATACCAAAGTTCTACTCCTGGGATGTAGTTAGAGACCGCCATAAAGAGAACCATAACCGCTAAACCTGTAACGCCAATTGTGAGTAATTGCTTGTCTGGTTTAATGATTTCAACATCATCGATATTAATCTTTTCTTTAAGTTGTTTTCTGAACATGAAATACACCAAGAATGTTGAAAAAACCCCACAGACCGCGGTTGGAATGGCCATGACCGCTGCATATTCTAAGAAGGAAATACCGAATGTGGTGCATAAGTAAATGTTGGTTGGATTATCAATAAAGAAGAACATGCTCCACACATTTGCACACACGAATTCAGAGATGATATATGGAATAGGATTGATTTTCGCATTCTTAGAGAAATAACAGATAAATGGAGTGAATGTTAAGATCAAAATATCGTTTGAAGTAAAGATAGTGAGAATAGCGATGATTGCGCTAAAAGAGAAAAACAATTTGGTTTGACTACTCTTGTTTTTACTTAAGATAACTGCCGCAATATAAGAGAAGAAACCAATCTTATCTAAGAGTACTGAAATACTGGTGCATGATATAAATATCACCAAGATTTTAAGCGGGTTAATATTAGCGTCATTTAAGAAGATGTCTTTAATCGGATTTTGGCCAGCAAAGCCACAACACAAACAAACGATGGCGCCCACCAAACAAAAAACCCAATAAAGAGCGAATGAAACTTTTTTAATTTTAATCTTCCAATCAAGAGCGATTGCAAGAATCATCAATATTAATGAGATGCCAACAATAATTAACGCTGCAATGTTCATACGATTTCCTAAAAACAATAACACACAAGTGATGAAAAATCACTTATTCTTTATGGTAAATCTCATAACTATGTTATAAGATATAAGAAACAAGTTTGCGCAGGTGACATTTATGGCAGAAGAAGTTAAGACTGAAATTTTAGAAGACAAATATTCGCCTTACAAAGGATCACATCCATTTGTTTTTATTAGCTATTCTCACGATGACAATATTGAAAGAGAAGGGCTCATTGATAACGTTATTCATGGATTGATTGATAAGGGATATCGTGTTTGGTATGACGCTGGTATTCATCATGGTGAATGGTCACAACAAATCGATTCCAAAATGGATGAATGTTCTGCTTTTGTTGTCTTCTTATCTCCTAACTCTGTTGCCAGTAAATATGTTAATAGAGAAGTTTTCTATTACTGCAATAAACCTGCAGAAAAGAAAATTACTTTAATCCCAATTTGGATTGATAAACCTGTTCCAACTCCAAAGGCTTTATCTTTGATTTTGGATGTTTATCAAGTTTTGTTTAACGATATTAAAGAACAACCAACAGTCAAACAATTGGTTGATAAATTAACATCAAAACACGAAATTCCAAGTCAATGTAAAAATGATCTTGAAGTGGAAGACGGTGTTGTCTCTAATACCCCATTAGATTGTACCGATTTGAATTTATATAGTGGCATCAAGGAAGTTGCTCCAGGTGCATGTAAAGACAGAATTGAGTTAGAAGAACTCACTATTTCTGATACAGTGGTTAAACTTGGCGCTGAAGCATTTAGAGGCTGTAAAGTTCTTAAAGAAGTTAAGATTCCCGGACCTCTTGAAAGCATTGGCGATAGCTGCTTTAGGGATTGTATCGAAATGCAAAAACTCATTATTTATGATCGTGTAGAAATCGGCGAAAGAGCATTTGAAAACTGTAGCAAATTATCTGAAATTATTCTTTCTGACCAATTAGAAGAAATTTCTAATGGTGTATTCAATTCCTGTAAATCATTAGTTAGTTTAAAACTTCCGGCTAACCTAGTTGCTATCGGCGATAGTGCTTTTGCTAGCTGTGACAAATTAAAGACAATTGAGATTCCTTCTGGATGTACTCGTATTGATGATCTCGTTTTTGCTGGCTGTATCAATTTAGAGAAAATTATTATTCCTAACACAGTGACAAGAATTGGCAAAAACGTCTTCAAAGATTGTAAAAAATTAAAAGAAATCTTTATACCTGCGAGTGTTAAAAAGATGGATCCAGGTTGTTTCAGAGGCTGTGCTTCTTTAGAAAAAATTGAAGTAGATGAGAATAACCCATATTTTAGAGATGTTGATGGCGTTCTCTTTGGCTTATCTCTAGATAGAATTATTGCCTATCCAGCAGGAAAGAAGGCTGAAGATGGTGTGTTTAGATTACCTCCATCAGTTAAAACTGTTGAAGACTGGGCTTTTGCAGATTGCCAATATTTGCAAGAAGTTAAAATGGAACGTGGTGTTGAAAAGATTGGCGAAGGTGCTTTCTATAACTGCGACAAGATTAAAAAGATTGTTCTTCCAAACACTACTAGAGTTATCCAAGATACAGCGTTTAGAGGCTGTGACAATTTAGAAGTGTTCGTATTAAAGAGTGACTCCTTATCCGAGTTTGGATGGGGCACATTGTATGGCTGTTCCAAAGTCAAAATTTACGCTGACGCACCTAAAGTTGTTAAGTATTGCAAGACCTACGATCTTGAAAGATATGAATTAAAAGAATACGACCCAAATAAATAATGGAACTTGAATACTATTATTCAATACTATCAATTTATGATACATATTCCAGCGAGAAGATACTCGTTGGTTTATTTTGGGGTAGAAATTTAAAAGAACTAGCGTTAGATATTTTGAACTTTTTTGAACCTATGCTCAGAAGCGCGACTCAAGATTTCAATAAAGTCTATAACAATCATTTAGACTACGATAGCAAAGACTTTTATACACAGTGTGTGCAACATGGTTTTCAAGTCGCTCCAATCATCGCGTTAAAAGACAAACTTAATAGTGGCAAAGAGTTAACAATGAATGATTTCAAATCTATAGATTTCTTCCAATTTTATGATGGCTCTCAACATGTTGTGTTTTCTCGAATCCCAGAAAGTATCAGAGACCTAAGAGATATCTGTGCTTCCACAGCGGATGAGTTTGGTTTTTATGATGATTTACCGAGTGATTTTGAATTAGAAATTAGTGAAGAAAAAATCATCACTCCATTCTTCGATTTGACAAAGAAGTGGAACGCAGCGCATTATTCGAAGTAGCAACCGATTTGGTTGCTTTTTTCTTAATAAAGTTTTTTGAGATTTTCTTTATATAAATTCTCGAATTTTATATAATGATTACACTATGAAAAAGAAGATTAGTCGTATCCGTTTTATCGCTTTCCTTATCATTGTCTTTGAAATCTTAGGGATTGCGGCATTTACAATTTTTTATTTCCTTAACTTATTTCACACCAAAGATGTTCTTAAAGTTGAATATGTCATCATTGGTGCTGCGGCATTAGTTTTACTTAATGTTATCTTCCTATGGGTTTCCGCAGTGAGAATTTCTTTGTTTAGACATAAAACCGATTTAAAAGCTGCTGAAGTTATTGGTAGTGATGTGCAAGAAGCTTATAACTTTGCGATGATTGGCTTAGTAGTCACTGATGATAATGACATTGTTATTTGGGATAACTCTTTATTTAAAGATCGTCACATCGATATCATTGACTCCAACATTTTTGATTGGCAGCCGTCTTTAAGAGAACTCAAAGAAAAAGGTTCTCCTGATGAAGTGGCTAAGACCATTATCAATAACCGTAACTTTGAAGTTAAGTTTTTAGCGGACGCTGGTCTTTGGATTTTTAAAGACACAACAGATTACGAATCAATTTACGCATATAGCAAACAACAAGCTCCTGTCGTTGGCATTCTTTCCATGGATAACTATGACGAAGTCATTAAAGGTGATGAAGACTATAACGACACGATTACTAAAGCAAAAGATGTTATCTTTGACTATGCGCAAAAATATGGCATCTTACTTCGTAAATTCAAAGATAGTAATTATTTAATGCTTTTTAACTATGAAACCTACTCCAAGATTAAAGACGATAATTTCTCAATCGTCGATAAAGTTAGAGAAGTTTCATATGGTGAAGATATTCCTCTTACCTTATCCATCGGTATTGCTAGAGACTTCCCAGATGTCGTTAAGCTTAATGAACTCGCAAATGCGGCGTTAAGTATCGCGATGAGTAGAGGCGGCGACCAAGTCGTTGTTTCCGTTTACGGAAAAGAAATGGAATTCTATGGTGGTAAAACCGAAGCTCAAGAAAAGAGAAGTAGAGTTAAAATCAGAGTTCTTGCTGACTCTCTTATCAACTTAATTAAATCTGCCTCTAACGTATTAATCATGGGCCACACTAACATGGACATGGACGCATTAGGCAGCTGTTTAGGTGTAAAAGCCATTTGTGAAAGAGTAAACATTCCTGCTCGATTGGTCGTGGATTTAAAAGCTACCGAAAATAAGACTAGAGCGGCAATTACATCAAGCTTTACCAAAGAAGAACTTGAAAAGTTAATTGTTAATAGTAAAGATGCGATTGGGATGATTCAAAGCGACACACTAGTGGTCGTTTGTGACGTCCATATTCCAAACATGGTTATGGCCCCATCAATTTTAGATCACACCAACAAGATTGTGGTTATTGACCATCATCGACGTGCTGAAGAATATATTGAATCTCCAGTCTTTAACTATATTGATCCATCAGCATCTAGTGCTTCTGAACTTATTACCGAATTCATTAGATTCTCATCAATTTCTCCACGTATTGAACTTAATTCAACTTACGCGACCATTATGTTAGCGGGTATCTTCCTTGATAGCTCATTCTATAAGAATAAGAACACTGGTATCCGTACTTTTGAAGCATCCACAATTCTTAAAGAATATGGGGCTGATAACTCCGCCGCTGATGATTTATTGAAAGACGACTTTGAAGAATATTTAGAGACTACTTCTATCGTTAGCAAGATGATTACTGCTGACTATGGGGTGGTTTATGCAGTGTGCGATCCAAATAAGATTTATGACACAGCCGCTATTGCTAAAGCTGCTAATGCATGTTTAGGTATGAAAGGAATTCATGCTGCCTTTGTTATTGGCAAAACAGGCGCTAGAGAGTGCAAGATTTCTGCACGTAGTGATGGCTTAATCAATGTCTCATTATTATGTGAAAAATTAGGTGGTGGTGGACACTTTACAAGTGCTGCCGCAACTTTCTTAAAGAGTGACATCAAGGAAGTGGAAAAAATGCTTCTTAATGTTATCACTCAACATTTAGCAGAAGCTAAGAGTGACGCCGCTAAAAGAGGGGCTGGTGAATAATTATGGAAGTAATCTTACTAGCAGATGTGAAAAAGGTTGGCAAAAAGAATCAAACTGTCAATGTTTCTGATGGCTACGCCAATAACTTCCTATTTAAAAAGAAATTAGCAGTCCCTGTTTCTAAAAGAAGTGTTGAGATTCTTGAAGAACAACAAGAGAATGCTCGTTTAGCGGATCAAAAGGCTAAAGAAGACGCCATTAAACTCGTGGAAGTACTTAAAGGCATTACTTTAGAGTTTGACGCTAAAGTCGGCAAAGACTCTAAAATCTTCGGCTCTATTTCTTTAAAACAAATAGAAGAAGAATTAAAAGCAAAACACAATATCACCATTGATAAACGCAAATTCTTAGATAAAGGACCTCTTGATATGCTTGGGTTTTATAAACTCAAGATTGAATTATATAGAGGTGTCGTTGGTGAAATTAACGTCCATATTGTAGAAAGGAAATAGCATGGCAGGAACAACTCGTAAATCAGTAACTAAAAAAGTCGCTACAGAACTTCCTTATAACGAAGCTGCCGAAAGAGTGGTTCTTGGTAGTGCAATGCTTAAAAAAGACTATTGTCTTGATGTTTTAACATCCCTTGAAGAAGAAGACTTCTTTGTGGGCAAACATCAAATTATTTTTAGATGTATCTCACAGTTAAGTGAAAGAAACGCAACAGTTGACGTCTTAACTGTAGCTGAAGAATTGCAAAACTTAAAAGAATTAGAAAATGTTGGTGGCGCTAAATATTTAGCGGAATGTACTAATACTGTGGTTGCTGCTTCTACCTTAACTTTCTATATCGGTATTGTTCAAGATAACGCGGTTTTAAGAAAGATGCTCACCACCATTAGAGGTATTGATAATGAATATCGTACCGAAGAAATTGAAAACATTAACGACTTCATTTTGGATAGTGAAAATAAATTCAAAGAAAGCATTTCTAAACGTCATATTTCTAACTTCGTGACTACTAAAGAAATTGCTCCTGAAATCGAAGAAGCTCTAGATAAGTTACAAGATGCGGATAATGATAGTGATGTTATCGGTGTTACTACAGGTTATGAAAGACTTAATCAAATCACACAAGGCTTTAAACCTGGTGAATTAATTATAGTTGCTGCTCGTCCTGCTGTTGGTAAAACTGCTTTATGTTTAAACTTTGCTCATAGAATTGCTACCAGAGCTAAGAAAGCTGTCGCTATCTTCTCTTTGGAAATGTCTAAAGAGCAACTATTTAACCGTTTAGTGGCTATGGATTCTACAGTGGATTGTAAAAGAATCAATGCTGGTAGAATTAATACCGCTAATGACAAGATGAAAGTTCTTAATTCTATTAAGATTTTAGCAAACTCCAAGATTTATATCGATGATACTCCGTCTATTAAGCTTAACGATATCATCACTAAATCCACCAAATTACAAGCTCATGAACCTGATTTAGGTTTAATCATTGTTGACTACTTAGGCTTAGTCCAAATTGCCACTAAAGGTAAAGGACCAGATAGCAGACAAGAAGAAGTGAGACGTATTTCTCTTGCCTTAAAAGCATTAGCGAGAGACTTAAGAATTCCAGTTATCGCTGTTAGTCAACTCTCTAGAGCGGTTGAAAAACGTGATTCTCAAAGGCCAGTTATGTCTGACTTAAGAGACTCTGGTAATATTGAGCAAGACGCTGATATCGTTATCCTCTTATATCGAGAAGACTATTATCAAGATAAAAAGACAAAAACTGCTGGTGAGAAAAAAGGCGGAAAACTCACTAACGCTGAGAAATATGAACTAGCCAAAGAACAAAAAGAAAAAGAATTAGGTTCAGAAATTCCTGGTAATGCTTCATATACCGAAGTTATCGTCGCTAAAAATAGAAGTGGTCAAACCGGTACTGCTAGACTCTTCTTCTATAAAGACTATGTAAGATTTGACGCTCCAACTAAGGAGTGGGAAGATGCGATGAACGCAATCGCTGAAGAATAATATAAACACCATGTTTTTTGATGTTATAAATAGTGGTTCAAAAGGTAATGCGACATTAGTGTTTACCAATGAGGCCACTATTTTAATTGACGCGGGAATTGCAGCGTCTTTGATCGAAAATGAGCTAAATAAGTTTAATAAAACCATCGCTGATATCGATGCTGTTTTAATCACTCATAATCACACCGATCACATCAAAAACATCAAAGCTTTTTCGCCAAAGAAAATCTATGCTCTAGAAAGAACGGTTCCTGGTTCATTAAGTAATGTGATTGAATTGAATCACCCATTTAAGATTAAGGATGTAACTATCACTGCTTTCCCTACAAGTCATGATGCGATTAATCCTTGTGGATATATGCTTGAAAGTAGTAACACAAGACTTGTTTATATGACTGATACTGGAGTGTATCTATCTAGCAATACTCCTTTAATAAAAAATCCAGACTATTTAATTATTGAATCAAATCATGATATTCAAATGCTTTTACACACCAATAGGCCAATGGAACTAATTCAAAGAATTATGTCTGATTATGGACATCTTTGTAATGAAGATAGTGCCTTCGCTGCTATAGAAATTATGGGCGATAAAACTAAAGAGATTATTCTAGCTCATCTTTCTGAAGAGGCTAATGATCCAGAAGTTGCTTTAGCAGCTTATAAGAAAGTCTTTGATTTTGCTGGTAAAAGATTAGAAAGGTATAACGTTAGATGCGCCAATCAACATATCCCTACTATCGGAGGAGATTATGAACATTAAAATTTATGCAATTGGCAAATGTAAAGACTTTTATAAAGAAGGAATAGATGAATACACAAAACGTTTATCAAGTTATTGCAAACTGCAAATTGTGGAATTAAAAGACGAACCAATTCCTGATAAACCTTCAGAAGCGCAAATAGAAAAGGCTAAAGAGGTTGAAAGTAATCGGGTATTAAATTTGTTAAAGCCAAACGAGTATTTAATTTCTCTAGATTTAAATAAAAAAGAGATGGACTCCGTTGAGTTTTCCAAGTTTTTGAATGAAAAATTAGTGGAGGCGGGATCAAGCATTTCTTTTGTTATTGGTGGATCATATGGTTTAAGTGACACTCTCAAAAAGAGAGCAAATTCTTCTATTTCCTTTTCGAAAATGACATTCCCACACCAACTCGCGCGATTAATTTTACTTGAACAAATTTTCCGAGCATTTAAAATACTTAACAACGAGACTTACCACAAATGAAATACGACGAGTTCTCCAAATTCAATATAGTTATCGAAAAGGATTGTCCTTTTTCTCCTCATATTATTATCGATGAAGAGAGCGATTTTTATATGGAACCGATGGTCTATACTCAGCTACAAGGTTTTAAAGAAAGGCATCCAGATAAATATCAACTTATCATTGACTCAATGATTGATAGAGTGAAGAAAAATAAACATGTTGTCTTCGTTGGTGATTATGAATCATATTTCACAGAAGTAAAAGGCTATATATATCTAGAAATTACTGATATTACTAATCCTCTTCAAATCTTTGTGGAAGATAAATCTCGTGGATCGGATTATGGTGATTAATTATGAAATTTAAATACATTGCTTTATTATCTTTAACTGTTAGTTCAACTTTGTTAAGTTGTGGTCGCTCTATTTATGTTCCTAAACAATATTTTTCGAAATACACTTATCGCGATTATCAAAGGAACAATGTTTATAATGGCGGTTCCGCTCCAACAATTGGTGAATCTAGAGTTTTAGTTATTCCTATTTGGTTTACTGATTCATCTGACTATATTCTTGATAGCAAAAAAGAAAATGTTAGAAGTGATATTGAAAAAGCATATCTAGGAACTCCTGAAGAAACTGGTTGGCATAGTGTCGCTTCATATTACGCTTTAGATAGTTTTGGAAAATCACAAATCACTGGTGTAGTTACTCCTTGGTACGAGGTTGGTAAACCATCAACTGATTTCTATTCCTCCGACAGCGATATGATGGGTTTAATTAATAATGCAGTTAAATGGTATAAGAATTTATCAGGAGAACAACATCTTACAAGTTTTGATAAGGATTCTGATGGATTTATAGATGGCTTAGTCTTAATTTATGGAGCACCAGATTCTTCAAATCTTCCTGGAAAGGATGCTTCTAATTTATGGGGTTATACATCCTGGGTTACTTACACAAATCCAAGTAAAATTAATCCTAGTGTTAAAAACTTCTTCTGGGCTAGTTATGACTTCATGTATGATCAAGACACTGCTTTTGAAAGAGCAGGAACTGGTTCAAACCGTGGTGATAACCAAATAGCGAAAATCGACGCTCACTGTTTCATCCACGAATGGGGTCACTGCTTTGGATTACCTGATTACTATGACTATAATGGCTCAAATTTATTTGCTGGTGGTTTCTCCATGCAGGATTATAATGTCGGCGCCCATGACCCATTCTCTAGATATGCTTTAGGATGGACTAGCCCATATATTCCTACACAAAGCTGTACGATTAAGTTAAAACCAATCGAGGATAGTGGAGAATCTATCTTACTTGCACCTAAATTTACAAATTCATGTTTTGATGAATATGTAATGATTGAATACTATACCCCAACAGGTTTGAATGAAATGGACACTAACCATGCATATCGAGGAAATTATCCTTCGGGATTAGTTGAGCCAGGAATTCGCATTTGGCATATTGACGCTAGATTATTAGAGATTAATCTCAGTGGCAATATTACTGGTTATACTACCGATCCTAACTCTGCACCTTATGTCTATCCAGCTACAAGCAATAACACATATAGTGAATCGTTTATGGAATCTGATATCCATACATTAACTCTTTTAAGAAATAATCGTTTTGCAAGCTATGATTTTGGGGCAAATGTAGTGATTGATGACTTGTTCTATGAAGGCGATTCCTTCTCCTCTAAAATGTTCTCTTCACAATTTAAAAACGGAAGATCGTTCAATAACGGTAAAGGGTTTACTTGGACAGTTTCTATTGAAGAAATTAATGAAGAATACGCGACTATAAAGTTGACAAAATAATCGCATTTAAAATATAGGCCTCTCTTAATAGAGAGGTTTTTATTATGAAAAAGAAAAGAGCCAAGGCTCTTTACTATTGATTGTAGACTGGTCTAAGTTGTTTCATTGATAGCCACATGATTCTAAGTGAGACCAAGAGAATGAACGCCATTTGACCAATTGAATTTCCAGCAAAGATTAGTGATAAGATTGTACCTAAGATTGCAGGAGATGCTGAGGCCCACCAAGAGATTTTTTGGCAGTGCCAGACATTTAAGAATTTGTATGGATTTGTCTTTCCTCTTGTAAGGATGAATACCATTAATCCTAAGAAGACAATAATACCAGCGTAGATGCCTGCATAGATACCAGTGGTTTGCCACTTAGTGATTTCTTTTTGGTATAAATATGTTTCTTTACAAATCTTTTTGAATTCTTTGAAACTTGATGCACTGTATTGATTAACAAAATCAGTTTCACTGAGAGTGGTGACTTTATCAGCTCCATCACCTAATAATCTTTCGATAATACCAACTTTCTTAGAAGTATTAACCCAGTTAAGTCCTCCATAAGAAGTAGCGGCTTGAGTGGTGGTGCTGGTTTTATAGACAGCAACAGCGAAAGTTGTAGGAGTAAAGATGACTAAGTTTGGTAAATAATGTTTTTCATCTTTATCATCAGTTGGATTTAAAACTGTGCCAACTTTGAAATATTGTTGAGTTAAGGCTTTAACTGTTTTTCTTAAGTTGGTGTCAGAACAAGTGAACACTCTAATGTCAACTTGGCCAGTCACTGAATTCACATAGTGATATTCATGATCAAGCTTATCAAATGTAACTTGGAAATAGGATAGCGATTCACCAGTTACTGGATCTGTGTATTCTAATTGAGTTAAATCTTCAAATTTTTCTGGCTTTTCAGTGCCGTTTTCATAGTAGTGGAGTTTGCCACCTTCCACCATAAGTTCAACATTATTTGAATCCATGGTGTAGGCGAATCTAGTCATCTCTTGATCTAAGCCAAAGTTATAAGTAGAAATGAAGTTTGCTCCGTTCGCGTTGCTTAAGCTAACAAAGTTAGGCACTAATGGTAGGAAAATAGAAAACACTAGGAAAATAGCGGCAACCCACCATGCGGATTCTTTGGAACCATCGATAACTGCTTGGTTGCTGATTAATCCTTTAAAAACACTTACAAGTGTAAATTTAGCTTTAGGAGATAAAACCCTTCTTTCTTTTGCCTTCTTTAATTTCTTTGCCATGTTAATATACCTACCTGTTTTTGAAAAAACGCAAATAAAGTTTAAATGTTATTTATAAATAAGTAAAGCAATATTGTTTTTTACTAAATTGTGCCCGCAATTTATTTGAAATTTATTTTCAAAATATAAATTGCATACTATAATAACCATGCTTTTGAGGACGTCATATGAAAAAAAGGTTTATTTTAGGTCTGTCATTCTCAGCGATTTTTACAGTATCGCTTCTGGCAGTGTCCGTTAGTGTTAAGAATGAAAATATTAAGAAAGCGGAAGGATATTCTGCTGCTAGTTTACCAACCACAATCGATTTAAATGATACAAGCGCAGCGAATATTCGTTCGTATTATTCATCCTTAAACAACCTTTCTCAATCTGAAAGACAAGGCCCAAATCTTTTAAAAAACTTGAAGACAATCCTCAAAAATGGTCAAAAGTATTTTAGCTATGAAAATGGCGAAAATATTTGGAAAATGTATGAAATTACTGACAGAGACTGGGTAAAATCTCCGGCAAGCGCTATTACAAATGGTACTTATAATGCCAATACTAAAAAAATTACCGGTTATACATACAATACGACTGACCCATATATTCGCGCTATTTACATAAATAGAAACGTTGATAATAAAACTACTGCTTGGTCGGACCACCAACAAACACAATGGGGCATCAATCGTGAACACTTATGGCCAAAAGCAGAAGGCTTTGATTCTAAGGGTGCTGGTGGTGCTCGTGGTGATCCATTTCATTTAGTGGCTGCTAATGGCTATGCAAACAATATTCACAGTAACCTTTACTATGGTTATGTCAATAAGTCATCTTCTTACACTGATTGTGGATCAAAATATTCTAATTTAAGTGGCAACATCAAAGGGGTGTCTAAAACTTTGGGCGGTTCTACTGATGTTTTTGAACCACAAGATTCAGATAAGGGTGATATCGCACGTTCTATTTTCTACATGGTTGCTAGATATAATTATTTGTCTGGCAGTGATAGTGACGGAATTAACGCAAACAATCCTAATTTAACTTTGACACAATCTTTAAGTGATTGGTCTAGCAGTGGATACACTTCATCAACAAGTAAATCTGGTAAATTAGGCATATTAACTGATTTATTAGCGTGGCATCACGCTGACCCAGTTGATGAAATTGAAATTCATAGAAATAATCTTTTATATACAAACTTTACAAACAATAGAAATCCATTTGTCGATTTCCCTGAATGGGCTGATTTTATTTGGGGAACCGCAACTTATAGTGGCTCTACTTATCAATCATATAACAGCACTCCAACAGGATACGCTAAACCAAGTAGCGATACTTTAAATGGTTATAACAGCGGTTCCACTGACCCGGTTGTTAACTATGTTACTGTTTCTCCATCATCAGTCACTATTGATTTAACTGGGACTAAAACTAGACAATTAACCGCAACTGTCAATGTTTCTCATGGTGCTGCTCAAACAGTTACGTGGACTTCAAGCAATACAAGTGTCGCTACTGTTTCAAGCAGTGGCCTTGTTACTGGAAAGGCTGCTGGCAGTGCAACAATTACTGCAACTTCCACTGCAGATTCAAGCAAATCTGATGTTTGTACAGTTACTGTTTTATCGGGCACAATAAGTGTTACAGGAGTATCTTTGAATTCTAATTCAGAATCGTTAAATGTTGGTGGTTCTGTTACTTTATCTGCGACCGTATCTCCAAATAACGCAACTAATAAAAATGTCTCATGGGCTACAAGTGATGATACTGTTGCCGAAGTAGAAGATGGTGTTGTTACTGCAGTTGGTGCAGGAACAGCAACCATTACGGCGACAACAGATGATGGTGATTTTACTGATGAATGTATAATTACAGTCAATTCTGGTTCTTCTGAAGATCACACTCAACCTGGTAGTGCTACTATTTCAGAAGGTTACGCATCTGGTTGGACACAAAGTGGCTCATTTAAAAATGATTATCAAGATGGTTCTGTTGGCTTTACTGCCACAGGCGCTAAATTATATAAATTTGATATTTTTAGTGGTGATGCTAGTGTATATATGACCGATTTAAAAGTTACTATAAATGCAAAAATTAATGGTACTCCAACTACAGCCAACTCTTATAGTGTAGAGGCAATTTCAAGTAGCGGGAATAATATAATCTCTAAAGCATCAGATCAAAAAACTGGTTCATCTATTTTTTCATCATCTTCTTATGGTGAAGTTGATTTTGAGATGAATAGTGGTTTATCTGGCACAACCGGAATTCGTGTTACATATGTAACAAAAGGTGGTGGGAACTGGGCTGTTAAAGGCATTTCGTGGGTAGCCACATATTCCGTTCCATCCGGTCCTACTGTTACAGGTATTTCTTTAGACACCTCAAATGTTAATAAAAACTTTGAAATTGGTGATGCATTCTCGTATGAAGGTTTAGTAGTTACTGCTGAATATGATGATGAATCATCTGCGATTGTTACTCCTGATTCAGTATCTACTCCAGATATGGATTCAGAAGGTTTTAGAGTTGTGACAGTTACATATGAAGAAAAGGAGGCGTCATATGAAATTTACGTTGGCGTCCCTGCTGGTACTTATTCATTAACTAGTGGTTCGCCATATATCAACGGCATTGCATATAAAATGTACATTACTAAATCAAATAAGAATTATTATTTCACTGGTGCTATGAATGGTGATTATGGAGAGACCAGCGAACAAATTGCTAATGCCATAGATGTTTATTTTGAACAAAATGGTTCAGGACAGAATATCCGTATGTCTTCAAACAAATATATATACATAACAAGAAGTGGTGGTAAAACTTATTTTAAATGTGATGCAACAGAAGCTCCTTCTACCCCTTGGATTTATAATTTAGAATACTCTGAACTTACCTACACATATAATAACGTTGCGTACACAACTGGTTCTAAAGGAACACATCAAACTTTAGGTGGATATACTATCGAATATCCAGATTATAAAATAAAGTTCATGGCAACTGACTCTAACGCTTCACTTGCCTTCGCAAATGTTTGTAATAACAATATCTCTTGTAGTTCGCAAGGAACATCCGCGCCAACATTTAATGGATTCTATTGGTCACTATCCGATGTAAGCGCATCATCATTTGAAAATATATACAACAATTTAGACGACGATTCTAAATATGCTTTATATTCTTCAAGCGCTATCGCTAACGGAACTGAAATTGAAAGATTTATTTCTCGTTACGACTATATCGTAGGCAAATATGGATCGAGTACTTATAATGACTTTATTCATAGAAATCCATCCCCAATTGGAAATGGAGCGTTAACTGATGTTGTAACAAAGTTAGATAGCTCCAATACAACAATAATTGTTACCTGTGGAGTAATAGGCGGTTTATTAGCTCTTGGAGCTTACGTACTCATTAAAAAGAAGAAAGAAGATTAATTATGGATAAGATTGAATTATTTAAAAAAGAAGACGGTTCTGTATGGTTCCGCTACAGAGGAAAAGAAGCTCCAATTGATGAGTTAAACGTTCCTTTATTTGCTCAACTATATAAGCAATTAGGACAGATGCCATCATTCTCTTTCCCGCTTGAAGATGTTGAACTTAATGTTTTGGCGAAAACCTTAACCGAAAATATTAAGCAAACAGCACAAAGATTATATTAATATCATTATTATAAATAGAGGTCAAATATCGCATTTGACTTTTATTTTGCGTGTGTTATACTTGTCTTGCTTTTCTTAAAGAAAGGCAAAAACGCATGGGGTCGAATTGGATTCGACAGGGATGTGCAGGGCAGTAAATGCAGCGGTTGGTAACCTGAAACCAAAACAAAAATAACTGACAACAGTTATATGAGAGCTCCTAGAGCTCAATCCCTCTGCTTAGCTTAGTCTACCCGATATAGGGACCCGGCAAAGGTCGGGACAGAGCGCTCTTCAAGGTTTTAGTCTTTCACGCTTGAAGTAAGTGTCATAACAAAAGAATAGTGGATTAGAGTGGATGTGTTACTAATCCATGAAACATTGTAGATCTCGCATAGTGTAGTCAGTCGATATACGAAGCTATGTCAAATTCAAATATCGTCTAAGCTGTAGACGTTATTGTATGGCCATCTCTGGACGTGGTTTCAACACCACCGGCTCCACCAAATCGTAAATTATCTAAATCAATGTATTGATTAGAAGGGGTATATAAAAATGAAAATTTGTATTTCTGCAGAGAGTACAATCGATTTACCACAAGAGATTCTTGATGAGTTTTCGATTAAAACTATTCCTTTTTCAGTTATTTTAGGTACTGAAAGTGGATTCGATGGAGTTATTACTCCACAAACAATTTTTGACTATGTTGATAAGACTGGTGTCCTTCCGAGAACATCTGCAATCAATGAGGCTCAATTCGATGAATATTTTAGAAATCTTTTAAAAGAATATGATGCGGTTATTCATTTCTCTTTATCTAGTGAAATCTCTTCAGCGTGTAACAACGCCTTTAATGCCGCTAAAGAATTAAAGGGTGTTTATGTTGTTGATTCTAGAAGCTTATCTACTGGTATCGCTTTAGAAGCAATTTATGCTTCTCAATTAGCAAAAGAAGGATTATCTCCAGAAGAAATTGTTTCTAAAGTCAGCGAAAGAATTCCTCACAATCAAACCAGCTTTGTTCTCGCTACTGTTGACTACTTATATAAAGGTGGTAGATGTTCAGGTTTAGCAAAGCTAGGTGCTCAATTATTTAGAATTAGACCACAAATCATTATGGCCGATGGCAAGATGTCTCCAGGTAAGAAATATTTGGGCAAACAAGTTGGCTGTGTTGAATCCTATTGCAAAGACACATTAGAACAATTTAATAATCCAGATCTTAGCCTTGTATTCTTAACTCATAGTATGGCAACTCCAGATATGGTGGAAGCCGCAAGAAAACAATTAGAAGCAAGAGGATTTAAGAGAATTATCGAGACCACAGCAGGGGCCACAATTACAAGCCACTGCGGACCAAAATGTCTTGGCATTCTATATCTCAATGATGGCGGTAGATAATACCGCTTTTCATTTGTTTTGATTGATTCAAAATAAGTAAAATTCTTTCGAATATCGATGTAGTTTAAACTTGTTTAGACACTGTCCAAAAGTTTATTAAAAAACTCTTTTTATATTAATATAAGTATGCTACCTTATTTGCATTGAGGTATGACGATTATGCTATTTGGCCCAGGTGACAAAGTATTAACCGAAGACGAAGAGACCATCGAAGTGGTGGAAGCCATCGAAGAAGTCTACGATTATTCTGATCTAGACGACGATGACAACATAATCGAAATTGATGACCTCATCATCTAAGATAACGAGTATAATGCTCGTTATTTTTATTTTTTAGAGAAATATATTATTATATTCTTATGCAAAAATTAAAAACCCTTGGTAAATACGCTCCTGCGATTACTTTTTTAGCATTTGAATTCTTTGCCTTAATGGCATTTAACTATAGTGGCAGTTTTGTTTTATTTGGCTCATTAACATTAGCCTTAACTGTTCTACTTATTCTATTTAATATCGCTGAGATCAAAACAAAAGGTTTATCTAATGTCGCATTATTCTTTATTCCATTATTTTTATTTGTTTTATTAACTGCATTTGGTACTTATTCGATAGCGCACGCGAAAGTTGGAGACTTCTCCTATGCAGAACTAGTGTTTATTCCTTTAGGAATACTTCCGATGGCGTTTACTGGCTATATGCTAAGTGTGGATAAGCACTTTAATATCAAAACATTCTTAATTGTTGTTTTCTCGGCCTTAAGTGTTTATTGCTTAATCAACCTTTTCTATAACATCATCAACTTTGGTGCTTTTTATCCTGTAATTTATAAAGGTTACTATTTGTACTATGGTGGGGTAAGAAGTGCGGTCCCTGTTAATGAATTTGCTTACACCTTAGAAGGCTTTAAATTTATTGAAGTTGATATGAATCATTACGACTTATATCCACTTCTATTACTCACTTCTAGCGTGATGCTCATGTACTTATCGCCAAGAAAAGAAAAGAAGATGTTTATTACATACTGTGCTTTTACTTTTGTAGCGTTATTATCTCTTGTCTTAGTGCCTTCTACTTTAGCTTTAGGTGGCATTGCATTTATCGCAATATTACTTTTAGTAATCTTCTTCGGAAAGAAGTTTGTTCGCGCTAGAAAAGTCTTTAAGTGGATATTAGTTATCTTCTTAATCTTGTTTGCTTTAGGCTTTGTGGGCTTTATTATGGTTCACCAAAACTTCATGTCTGGATTAGCATCTAATGCCTTTATTAATCGCTTATTCTTCTCTAATCGTTTTGCCAAAATGTATTCCCCACTTGTAGACAATCTATTTAGCGGTGAGAAGTTCTTAGGCTTTGCCGTTGAAACCCTTGGTCCTGGATTATATGAAGAAGTCCATTTATCTGGCTCATTCTTATTTGATAGCTTCATGACTAGTGGCGTTTTAGGTGCTTTAGGTTTATTTGCCTTTGTGTTCTTTGGCTTTAAAGCCTTTAAAGGATATTTTAAGTCTCATAGAGACGAGTTTAGATTGCAAGCTACATTATTAGTCTTCCTTGTTGTTTATGTCGTTTATATCTCTGCTTTTGACGCTGGAGAATACGCTTTGTATTACAACATTTATAAGCCAATCTATTTAACCGCTCCATTTATGTTAATGATATTCATCTTCTCTTATGTACTTTGTAAATCAAAAGCGCAAGTTGAAGAGCAAAAAGCTGAGGAGGTAGAAGTAAATGAAGAGCAAGCTTAAATATTTAACTTTATTACCTGCAATTGCTTCTATTTCTTGTGGCTATAGTGCTTCTTATCTTGTACCTGGCAATCAATATAATTCTCCTGTTTTCCAAGAGAACTATTACAATCACTGGGATGCAGAACTAAAGAATGCTACTAAAGTCGCCGCTAAAGATGTTAACGACGGAAAGATTACCAAGTTTGATGATTTAGAAAAGATTGACCCTAACTTTGTTCTTCCTGGTGCGCCTGAGAGTCCAGAAGAATATGGTGTGGAATACAAGATGAACTCTGTTGATGACATGTTTAACTACGGCTATCAATCTAAGTTATTTGATGGTCAAATGGTATGTGGCGCGCAAGACGGACATCTTCAATATGCATATCAACTAGGTAGAGTGCAAATTAAAGATAGCGGCTTCTCTATTAGATTTGCTAAGGAAAGTAGTGAATTACATTACTTCGCTATGCAATTTAAATCGTCTACCGATAACACAGTGGATTGCTACCCTGTAGATTCAGATGAAATATTACCAGCAGGAACCAATGACCGCGCTTTATTTCATAATTCTACAGTTCAACTCAATGTTACATTATATGTAAAGACGAGTAATGGCATTGAAGGGCATCCATATACAGCCACAATTGAGTTTGATAATAATCACACCAATGATGGCCATTTCTATATCTTCTATGCATTTGATTTACAAGAAGAAAACTTATCTAGATTAGTAGGTGCTTCTGTTACCTACACTTTTGATGATGAATTAGTGAATTGGAACAAACAAAAAGGTATTGATGTTGATCATGCCCTCTTCTTATACGAAATGTTTTTACCTTACACTAGTTGGAATTAACGATATTTACTAATATCAAGCCATTCACCCATTTCAAAGTCGCACTTATCATCATCTAAAATAAGTGTTCCCTTAGCAGGAGTGAATGTCATCTCTGAAAAATAAATCTTGCCGTTGATATTATATAAATCCACTCTCACAAATGGGAATGGAGCGGCTAACTTCTCAGCAACCTTAACCATCTCATCAAAGTTAGATGGTTTTTTTAATGGATAATCAGTCTTTTTCCAACCATTAAATTGGCTGCCATCAAACGGAGTCCAATCAATGTAATAGTTGTTATATCTAATGTCTACTCCTCTAGAAGTAACAACATATAAATTCTTTGCTTTACCATTAAAAACATGAATCTTGTATTCAGTAGGAAGCTTGCCATTTTCTAACATTAACTCTTCGACAATGATTTGTGGTTTGATCTTACTGTAGTGGAGTTCGACAGTTTTCTTACCATAGTTAGTTTTAAGCCATTTATCGAATTTCTTTTTTAACTCAGAAATATTTATTTTTGATTTGTCCCAACAGATATAGTTCATTGCGCATCCATGTGAACATTTCATCGCAAATTGATTTGGAAGTTTATCAAAATCAATGTCATCAAACTTATCAAAAACCCCGACACATTTAATTAATAACTCGTCGTAGCCCTGCTCTTTTACGTAATCACGAACACCTACTCTACCAGCACATTTAGAGACTAAATCCCATTTAGGATAGACATATAAACGAAGGTATTGGAGCTTTTCTGTATAACGAGACAATTTTTTCCAATCGAGTTTATGATGGGTGATGTATTTATATTGATAGGAAATATATGCTTTCTTGGAAGCACATTTAACAATACCCCTAAAAGGAGTTACTAACGCTCTTTTAAATTTGTTTTCTTTAAGTCTTGGGTTAAGCATTTTCTGGATTCTTCTTTCTTAAGAATGAGGACACTAAATCTTCCTTTAATAGGCCTAATACCACAATATAGATAATAGCGTCGATAACCACTAAACCAACAAGTTCAATAATCATAGCGGCAACATGAGAAACATTTTTAGAAATTAATAAATTAAATAATGGATCTTTTATAAAGAATGTGATTACAAAGATTAAAGCAGTAACACATAAAATCTTTAAGGAGTTGAAATTAAAGATAGCTTTTTTAATCCATTTCCATGTGACGGAAATAAGATAAGCAAGAATTAATAAGTCAGTAACAGCAGTGCCGACAGCAACTCCAACTGCAGGCATTGTCTTAAAGACATATTTACCAAATACAATTGATAAAACAATGTTAAGAATGGTGCCACCCAATAAAGCATAGAGATAATATTTCTCTTTCTTCATTGGCAATAAGACTTGTCCATAGATAATGTCACTAATGGAATAGGTAAGCATCATGCTGCTTAATATTATTAAGACGCTTGGCGCGTTTAAATAACCTAGGTCATCTGTGAATGAATAATTACCAGAAATTAAGCCTGTGATTGGTTTCGCTAATGTTGTCATAGTGGCAATAGCAGGTAAAACGATAAATAAACAAATATTGATTGCATAAGCATTCAACCTATTAAAGTATTTTTTGTCTTCTTGAGCATAACAAATCGCAGCCCGAGGAATAAACACTGTACTTAATGCGGTGATAACGCCAATAATGACATCAATTCCTTTGACACCAACAGAATAAGAAGCAACTTCATCTTTTCCTTGATCGATAAAGCCAAGAATAAAAGTATCTGTTTGGTTATAGAAAGAAATGATAAGTGTGATGGAGAACAACACTAGTAGTGGCTTGATGTATTGTTTAAACTCATATGGCATTGTTTTCCTAAAGGAAATATACTTGCGAGAATAGACTAGGTTTATCACTGTTGTTACTAAAGTAACTGACGCAGTAATTAATGCATAAATATAGATGTCGCTTGGATTAGTAACGAAGATGATGATTAAAAGAGCACTTAATGCTAAAACAATAATGCTTCTAACTGACATGTAGAACTGTTTTTCTAAAGCAATGAATAACCACTCAAAAGAGAAGGCTCCTGATAGGAAATTTATGGATAACAAGAAGATGATTTCACTATTGGTGGCAAAATCTTTAACAGAGAAGACTAGAGCACACATCAATCCAAACGATAACAATGTCGTCACCATTTGAATTAGCAGGAATGTTTGTGCTTTATTCGATAGTTTTTCTTTATCATCTTTGACTTTCACACATTCTCTAATTGCTAGATTTGGAATGCCGACTTTAGCAAGAACTAAGAAATATAAAACAAAGGTATTACACCAAGTATAAATACCTACACTAGCTGAACCTAAATAACGACAAACCCATGGGAATGTCATAAAAGATAATATCGTTAACACTAAAGTCCTGGCGATATTGATGATAACGTTTGTACGAGTGCGATCGTTCATGCAAAATATTATAACCTTGATATAGTTTGAATTGAAAAGATATATTTTCAACAATCCCCATATTGAACAATAATTCTAACTTTTTAATCGAGTATGATTTTGCTACAATACTTTCATATGAAAATATTGGTTGTCTGTCAGTTTTATTATCCAGAGAACTTCATTATCACCCAGTTTGCTGAACAAATGGCAGCGGATGGCTATGAAGTTCATGTTTTAACTGGCAAACCAAACTATGGGTATGGGTATATTCTTCCATCATACAAAAACATTTCTGAAGAAGTGGTTAATGGAGTCAATATTCATCGTGTCAATTTAAAGCCTAGAAAGAAATCAAGATTATCCATCATCAAGAACTATTTATCTTTCTGGAGAAACTCGAAAAAGTGGGTTAGAAAGTGCAAGATTGAATTTGACTATGTTTACTCTATGAGTTTAAGCCCAGTGACCATTTGTTCAGCTGGTAATTTATACGCCAAAAAGCATAACATTAAACATATAATTCATTGCTTAGATTTATGGCCTGAGAGTGTTTTAGTGACCAAAGCAGTTAGAGAAAAATCACTTGTTTATCGTATACTTTATCGATGGTCTAGATCGATTTATAGTCACGCTGACAAGATACTAATTTCTTCGCCAAGTTTTAAGGAATATTTTGAAAATGTCCTCAAATTGCCGACAAATAATATAGAATACGTTCCTCAAAGCTCTCTAGTTGAAGATAGTGATATAGCTGCATTTGACTATGGAAAAGGAACCCATATTTTATATTGTGGTAATCTTGGCTTAATTCAGCAAATTCCATTAATCGTAGAAGCGATGAGTCTACTAAAAGATGAAGACATTTATTTTCATATAATTGGAATGGGACCGATGACAGATTATTTAATTAACTCAATAAAAGAAAGAGGGTTAGAAAATAAGGTTATTTATCATGGCCCAATTGTTGCTAAATTAGCAGCAGCATATTTTAAAAAAGCTGATGCTCTTTACATCTCTTTAAAAGCCGAAGGTACAGTTGGTAAAACTATTCCTTCTAAACTAATGATGTCACTTACATTTGCTCGCCCAATAGTTGGCGTTATTAAAGGTGATGGAAAAGATGTATTAGAAGATTCTGGTGGTGCATTCCTTGCTGATGAGAATCCTGAGTCTGTGAAAAATGCTTTACTTGCCATTTCTAACTTAAGTGAAAAAGAAAAAGCTCGCCTTGGCAAGCTTAATAAATTGTATTACGATACGCACTTCTCTTTGAGAACGGTGGTTAGTAAGATTGAAAAAGAATTTAAATAATTAAATCATGTAGCAACTGAGCAACATGTTCAATTGATGTTCGTTCCATGACTTTTTGTTTACCTAGCTCAATAAGCACGTTTCTTTCCTTGTCACTAAGCGCTAAAGCTTTTTTAATAGCGGCTTTTAAATCTTCGACTTTAGATGAATCAGCCCAGATAATGCAATCCCTGTAGTGTTCTTCTAATAATTTGTTTTTAACTGTAATGTTAAGTGCACCAACAGCGAGGCACTCTAAAGTTTTACTCGGAATAGAGTAATCATCAATTTTTGGATTGATAGGACGTGGATTAACAGAAAGAACACTGTTCTTTTCTAGTACTAGATTGTCTTCATAACTTACTGGGCCCAGATATTTGATGTTCATATTATCTTTTATTGCGTCAAATAAGTCATTTACAGGGTGATGGCCACATAGAACTAATTGGATATCCTTTAAATTAAGTTCTTTATAAGCCTCTATCAGATTATAAACCCCATATTCATGCATTAATGAGCCACCAAAATAGATATATTTGCCAGTCACTAACGGCTTCTTTTCAGTCGAAAACTCTTCGGAAACCCCATCAATTTTAATAAATGGTTTATTGTGAACGTTATAAAACTTATTAATTGCATCAGTTAAAACAACATACCCATCTAGAGATTGTCCTAACTTGATTAATTGCTTGTTATAGTAGGCATTTGTAAAAGAAATATTTAAAGGATTGTCGGTACAAATTCCGATAATACGATTATGGTATTTTTTAGCAAATCTTTTTGCTGCTTTTAATAATGATAAGTTTAGTGCATCGACAAATATGACAGACTCTTTTTCTTCGACTTCAAATACATTTTTAATTCTGTGATTTAAAAGAAGCAATTTGGATAACTTATTTTTTGTGACTTTTGGATATCTCCAACATGTATTTCCAATGTTATGTATTTCTGCAAATAACATTTTGTCTTTATAGTTTGCGTTAATTGGTCTAACGGAAACAATATCTACTTTAAAGTTCACGCTAAGAGCCTTGATTAACTTATTATGAAAATTTTGATTACTTAGATTAGGTGATACAATCCAAAATCTTAAATAATCTTCTTTAAAATATTTTTGATCAACCGCGTTGGTGAAATATATAACTTTATTCATGTAAATCCTTTAGTATTTGATAAATAGATAGAGCGCTGTTTTCAAATGTATTTTTTTGAGCACTCTTAATTGCGTTGTCACTAAGTGAATTATCGCATTTCTCTAGTGCTTCTTTGATTTGTTTTTCGTTATTTAAATCGACAAGATATCCGTTATATCCGTCTTTAACATATTCGAGTGCACTGATTACTTTGTTAGATGAGATAACAGGAAGTCCGTTTGCAAAAGCTTCTAACACTGTGTGTCCAAAGATGTCCTCCTTAGATAAAGTAATATGTATGTCACATGCTTTGTATAAATAGAATAGGTCCTCTTTTTTCAAGAAAGGAAGAATGAATACGTTAGTCATCTTGTGCTCAGCAATATATTCTTCATATTTACTTTTTAATGGACCATCCCCAACTAAAACCAAAGTGTCTTTTCTATCTTTGAATAAGGAGATGAGATATAAATTGTTTTTACGCTCGATAAATTGCGAAGGATTAATAAAAATCTTTCCTTCTAATGGCAAACCAAATTTCTTACGTGCTTCTAATTTTTCATTCTTGCTTGGCGAAGTTATATCTTTATAAAAGAAATTGCTATAGCAATAGTTATGTATCTTTGAAGGATCAGCGCCGTAATATTCTAAATACTCATTTGATTTTTGTGATGGTGAAAGATAATAAGACGCCTTATTGACAATACTAGTTTTATAATTCTTTTTTAAGGAACACTCTTTGCTTTTAATGATCCCACCATTAATTAATAGACCAAATTTAATTTTGTGTTTGGCCATGTATCTAATTGCCTTAATTTCTGCTAAATGAGAGTAGCCATTCATTAATATGTAATCGTATTCATGGTATTGATTTTTGATATATTTTCTAACGTTGTTAGATATTGAACCCCATTTTCCAATATAGCCATCTTTTAATGTAATAGCTTCAAATTCATATTTTTGATTACCATAAAAAGAATCTGGCCTATCGCTTTCTTTTGTTCTCTCGAAAATCACAGTCAAATCTATTAATTTTGATAGTTCATTAAAGACATTAACCTTATATGGTGCTGGATGATTAAATATAATCAGAACTCGCATATAGACATTATACTGATGACAATTCATTTTTGTTAGTAAAAATGATAATATCTATGCATGACTTGGAATGAAGTATTTGAACAAATTAGAAGCAAACAATACGCTAAAGAATTAAATGCTTTTCTTGATGAAGAGTATCGAAAATATACGATTTATCCTCCAAGAGAAATGATGTTTAATGCCTTTAAATACACTCCACTTGAAGAAGTGAAAGTAGTTATCTTTGGCCAAGACCCTTATCACGAAAAAGGACAGGCAATGGGCTTATCCTTTTCTGTCCCTGATACAATAGATGTTCCTCCTTCGCTTAAAAACATCTATAAAGAAATCGAATTAGAATACAGTGCACAGTTTAAAAATAGAGGTGGAGACCTAACCTATTTAGCAAAACAAGGAGTTCTTCTTTTAAACTCAGTTCTTACAGTAAGAGAACATTCTCCTCTTTCACACAATATTAAAGAATATGAATTATTTATGCAGGACATTATTTCTGTTTTAAATAGTCTTGATCAGCCGATAGTTTTCTTACTTTGGGGTGGAAACGCAAAGAAGCTTTCCAAATATTTAACAAATAAAAACCACCTGATTTTAACAGCGACTCATCCGAGCCCGTTAGGCGCAAACCATGGTGGCTGGTTTAATTGTAACCATTTTAGAAAAACTAATGAATTTCTCGTCAAAAATGGATTAAAACCTATTAATTGGTTGAAGTAGCGATTTTCGCTGCTTCTTTTTTTCTTAAAACAATATATAGAGCAATCAGTCCAACTGAAACAACAAATGACGGAACAAACCATCCCCAATAATTATTATCAATTGGAGTCCATTCATCGATATACATTTCTAAGATTCTAGCTAATCCGTATAAAGAAAATGCCAAAATAAGAATTCCATCAATAAGGAAGGCTAATCGGTATTTAAATCTTTTTGCGTATACAGTGTAGAGTTGATAAATCCCAAAGCAAAGAAGAATAAATCCTAATATCATAATTAACATACAATTCTTATCAAATGCGACTTTAATATAATCTGTTTTATCTTTGTATGTGTAACTATTTATATATTTAATTAAAAAATAGACAAATAAGAATGCGCCGCCACTGATTTCTAGTGAGCTGAAGATAATATCGTTTTCTTTTTTTCTTCTTTCAACATTTTGAACATATGTTATCGATTCGCCTTGAGTCATAACAATGTTTTTGAACTTTAAGAAAAGAATAACTAGTAAGGTCGCACATATGATTATTGATGGTCCAATATATGCAATGTTATAAACAAATGAATATAGAAGTGGATTCATGTAATTTAAGTTCCATGCAAAGCCAGATGCATCAGCAAAGAAAATGACACCAGATAAATAGTGTGATAAGAATTTAGCTAATCCACCAACAAATGTTCCGACAATGAGCCAAATGACTTTTATTTGTTTGTCATCAGTTTTATCAAATAGAGGTTTAAAGAATCCTGCAAGTCCAACCAATGCATATGGGAAGACATAATCTAAAAGCACTTGGACAGGATGATAAATATATGCTTTAGTGGCTAAATCAAATAATCCGATGATTAAACCGGTAAGAATAGCAGGTAGCCACCCTCTTCTATAGGCAATTATTAAAACTGCAATCATGGCGATACCAATAGACCCGCCATTAACGAAACTGACTGAATATGCTCCTTGGATTTCATCAAGAACAAATCCTATTGCAGCAAAGATGCCTATTTCCGCTATTACTTTAGTTAAACTAACGTTTTTCATTTTGCTTTCTCCTAATAAAAAACTCCGCAATAACGGAGAAACAACACAATAAATGTTTCCCTCCGCTAGAATTACCTAGATCAGGTATGGTCGATTCGAAGAAGAATCCTCTCAGCCGAGTTCGCTCAGCTCCCAAAAACTATTATAATCTAGCCCCTTATTCTTGCAACATTAATTATTTCAATTGTCTATGCATAATTATTCTCACTTAGTGAGATATTATGGTATGATAATTAGCACTGAGAGGAATACTTATGGCAAAAAAAGAAAAACCAGTATCAGCTGAACAACCAGTAGAAAAAACTGATGAAGCAAAATTAAGAGAATCATTAGATGTTATTACTCTTGATGAAATATTATCATTAGAACAATTTAAAGAAAAAGTCGAAGAGTCAAGAAAAGAACTCTACAAGACTTATTCAAAACAAAAAAGAGTATCCAATATTTTAATTCCTGTAGTTGGTTTATTAATGGCAGCTGCTTTTATCTTGTTCATTGCTATTAAAGAAAACTGGGGCAAGATTGTTGGTGGAGTGATTATTGGTGTCACCTTAGTGGGCATGATTGTATATTACATTCTTACCAAAAATAATCTTCCAAATAAGTCTGCCGATTATATCAGAGGTTTTGCCACTCACGCTGATAATTATGTTTTCTCACATGCTGATTATTCTAAAGCAGAATTATATTTTAAAAAGAGATTTGCAATTACAGATTTCCTTCCTGATCGTGTCTATAAGGATATTATTGATATCGCCTCTAGAAATGTCGTTAGCTTTACCTATAAAGATCACGAAATCACTGTTGGTGAAGGTGCTTTATATAAACAAGGAGCTAAAAAACATCAAAAGGCTTTACTCTTTGTTGGTAAATATATGACCTTCTCTAATGATCTCCACTTTGAGGATCGCTACATTATTACTATTAAAGGCGCTAATGAAACTGATCAACCAACTGATTTTGAAGATTTAGTGGTTCTACATGAACAAAACAAGTTTTCAATTCTTGGTAAAGATGGTGCTAAGTTTGAAAAAGATTTAGGCAAAGAATTAATTAATGATTTAAAGAGCATTGATTGCACTGGTTCTTTACTTAATGTGAATATTGTTATTTGGGCTGGACGTACTTCTGTTTATATGTCTTACGATGACAGTGTTATTGCTATTCCTTTAGATAAAGAACTCAATACTGCTGCTTATCAAAAACTTAAAAAAGATATTCATAACTTATTAGAAATTTTAGTGAAATAAGGGGTCTACATGGGGTTATTTGGTCATTGGCTTGCAATTCAATGTTATAAACATGACGGTTCTTTACATCGTTGTTGGGATCGTGGTTTAGTCTTGGCCAATAATGATGATTTTATTGTTATCGCCACTAAAAAAGCGAAAGTTGTTGAATCTAATGGTAGACGCTGGTTCACTAAAGAACCTGCAGTTACTATCTTTTCTAAAAAAGAATGGTGGAATGTTATCTGCATGCTAAAAGATAACGGCATTTGCTATTACTGCAATATTGCCTCTCCAGCTTTAATCAATTCTAGAATGATTAAATATATTGATTATGATTTAGACGCTAAGTTGTTCCCTGACGGTGAAATTCGTATTCTTGATGAAAAAGAATATCTTAGGCACAAAGAAATGTATCGATATAGCGATGATTTAGATACTGTACTTAAGTACACAACTAAGGTCATAGTTAAAAAGATGGAAGAAAGAGTGTTTCCATTTGATGATGAACGTATCAAAAAATATTACGACAAGTTCTTAAATCAACTTAATAAGGATAAATAAGATGAATTCAATCGATATTGATGTTTTTTCTTGCGAGCAAATGAATGAATTGGGAGTAAAATTAGCTGCTAATCTCCCTAACGGAAGTGTAGTTGCTCTATTAGGTGATTTAGGAGCTGGTAAAACTACTTTAGTTAGAGGAGTGGCCAAAGGCTTGCATATTGATGAAGTGGTGCAATCTCCAACATTCAATATCATGAAGCTCTATCTTAAAGGCGACAGGCCTCTTATCCATATCGATGCATATCGTTTAGCGGATTTAGATACGGATATTGGTCTAGATGAATATATTGGATATGAAACAGGACTTACGATGATTGAATGGCCTCTTTTCATAGAAAAGTTATTACCTGTAAATACATTATTTATTGAAATCACAATTACTGGTGAAACTAGTAGACACTTACATATCTATTCCAAAGATGAAAGTCTTTTGGAGGTAGTTAAATAATATGGCAACTTTATTGCTTGATAGCTCAAATACATCTTTATCAGTGGGAATTGAAAAAGAAGGAAAGCTAATTGGCTATACTTCTTATGAAGCATGGCAAGCCCAATCAGAACACATGATCCCTGAAATAGATAAACTGATGGATAAGTGTGGTTTATCTAGAAAAGATATTACTGGTGTTGTTACCTCAATTGGGCCAGGTTCATATACAGGAGTAAGAATTTCTTTAACAATCGCTAAAATTATTGCTTTAGCGAATAATGTTCCTATCTATCCTGTCTCATCTTTAAGAGTGCTCAAAGATGGCAAAAGAGGCTCGGTCTGCTTGATTAACGCTAGAAGTGGGCGTAGTTACTTCGGTGTTTTTGAAGGTGAAAAAGTATTAATAAATGATTGCATTAAAACTAATGATGAAGTGAAGGAATATATTGCTTCTCATCCTGATTATTCAGTGTGTGGGAACGTTGCTTATTTAGGCTATGAAAATAAGGACACTAATATTTGTGAACAAATGGTGTCACTTCTCCCACACCTAGAGAAATGTGAAAACGACTTATCCCTTAAGCCAATCTATTTAAAGGACTAATTATGTTTAACTGTGTTATTAGAGATATGACTGAACAAGATATACACGCGATCAATCAAATTGAACAAGTGTGTTTTGTAGCGCCTTGGAAGCAAGAAGATATCATAACAGAATTAAATGATAATCCTTATTCAACTATTTTAGTTGCGGAAGTTGATAATCATGTTGTTGGTTTTGCTGATTTCTGGGTGACATTTGATAGTGCCACAATTTGTCAAATCGCTATTACCCCTAAATATCAAAGAAATCATTTAGGCTCCTTACTCATGGAAGAGATTCTAAAAGAATGTTATGCCAAAAAAGTTAGACATCTTACTTTAGAAGTTAGAGAGTCAAATGAAAAAGGGATTAACTTCTATCAAAAATATGGTTTTAAAACTGTATTAGTAAAAGAGAACTATTACACTAATGGTGAAAACGCTTTATACATGGTAAAGGAGGTCAATGCATGAGCAAGATTTTAGCAATTGAATCTAGCTGTGATGAAACTGCTGCTTCGGTTATTTGTAACGGCCAACTTTTAAGTAATATCGTTTCTTCACAAGTCGATGTCCACCGAAAATATGGTGGCGTCATGCCTGAGATTGCATCAAGATTACACGCTGAAAACATTTCAATTGTAATTAAAGAAGCAATGGAAACTGCAAAAATCAGTTTTGAAGAATTAGATGCGGTTGCAGTTACTAGAGGCCCAGGGTTAATTGGTGCCCTTCATGTTGGTTTACAAGCCGCTAAAACAATTGCGATGCTTTATAAAATTCCACTTATTCCTGTTCATCATTTGGCTGGACATATATATGCTAATGAATATGTTTCCGAATTTAAATTCCCGATGCTAGCGGTTGTGGTTTCTGGTGGTAATACAGAACTAGTTTTAATGAAAGACCACATGGATTTTGAAATTATTGCCGAAACTGTGGATGACGCCATTGGCGAATGCTATGACAAAGTCGCTCGTGTACTAGGCTTGCCTTATCCTGGCGGTATCCCAATTGATAAACTAGCAAAAGTTGGAAAACATACTTATGATTTGCCAACTCCTCTCAAAGGAGTTAAGACACTCAATCTTTCTTATTCTGGATTAAAGACTAATGTAATTAACTTAGTCCATAATCTAGAACAAAAAGGAGAAAAAGTTAATGTCGAAGATATGTGTAAATCTTTCCAAGATGTTGCGGTTGGCTTAGTGATTGATCGTACGATTAAAGCGGTACAACAATATAAAGTTAATCAAGTAATTTTAGCAGGTGGTGTTTCCGCTAATTCATACCTACGAGAACAAATGACCATTGAAATGGGCAAAAGAAATATTGAGATTAATATTCCACCTCTATGGTGTACTACTGATAATGCTGCCATGATTGCTAAAGTAGCTGAAAGATTATATCAATTGAAAGTGTTTGCGCCTCTTGATTTAGGCGTTGATCCTAACTGGAAAATTGACGAGTGGAATAAATTTTAAATTATCTAAATGATTTAGAAACAATGATATATAATATATCAACAAGGAGTAAATGATATGGGCAAGGAAATTACAAATTTTGAACTCTATGACATCGTATTAAATGGTGATAGTGAAGAACTAGAAGAATTACTTAAAAGCGAATATGAATTACAAGGATGGGTGAGAACCAATCGTAGTAATGGTCAAATCGGTTTTATCGAATTTAATGATGGCACTTATTTTAAGAATGTCCAATTAGTGTACTCCAAAGATAGTAAAGTCTATGACTTAGCCTCATCTTATCGTAATGGCTGCGCGATTAAAGTGGTTGGAAGAGTAAAGCTTACCCCAGAAAACAAACAACCATTTGAAATTGAATTGTTAGACACCGAATTATTAGGTGACTGTGATGAAGATTATCCACTTCAAAAGAAAAGACATACATTTGAATTCTTAAGAGAAATTGCTCACATTAGACCAAGAGGAAATACTTTCCAAGCCGTCTTTAGAGTGAGAAGTGTTCTCTCTTTTGCAATTCATCAATTCTTCCAAGAAAGAGGTTTCTTATATGTCCACACTCCTGAAATTACCACTAACGATGGTGAAGGTGCTGGAAATGTCTTTGATGTCACTACACATGACAGCAAAGATCCATTCTCTTTCTATGGCCGTAAAGTTAACTTAACTGTTACTGGTCAATTACATGTTGAACCTTTTGCGTTAGCGTTTAGAAACGCCTACACTTTTGGTCCTGTTTTTAGAGCTGAACATAGTAATACTGTCAGACACGCTTCTGAATTCTGGATGATCGAACCAGAGATGGCGTTCTGTGATTTAAACGGCAACATGAAAGTCATTGAAGATTGCATCAAATATTGCATCAATTATGTTATGCAAGCATGCCCAGAAGAAATGAAGTTTTTCAACACTATGATTGATCCTACCTTAGTGGAAAGACTAAATCATGTTGTGAATTCCGAATTCAAAAAGATGACATACACAGAAGGCGTGGAAATCCTCAAAAATGCCGTCAAAAACGGAGTTAAATTTGAAAATGAAGATATTAAATGGGGTATGGACCTTCAATCCGAACATGAACGTTATCTAACTGAAAAAGTGGTTAATGGACCTCTATTCCTTATTGATTATCCAGAAGAAATTAAAGCCTTCTATATGAAATTAAATCCAGACAAAAAGACAGTTGCTGCTTGTGACTTATTAGTCCCTGCAGTTGGCGAACTTGTTGGTGGTTCACAAAGAGAAGAAAACTATGAATTACTCAAAGCTAAAATGGACAAACTTGGTTTAACTGAAGGCCTTGAGTGGTACTTAGATACTCGTAAATATGGTGGCTGTGTCCACTCTGGATTTGGTATTGGATTTGATCGTTTGCTCATGTACGTTACAGGCATGCAAAATATCCGTGATGTCCAACCATATCCAAGAACAAGCAACACAATTAAATATTAATTATGTCAAAAGAAGTCGAACAAGCAATCTTAGAAGAGAAGAAAAAAAGAAAAGAAGTTGCGAGACGTCGCACCTTCTGGTTTATTTTGATTTTGGATTTAGCGTTAATCGCCTATATCATAATCCAAATCTTAATGATTGCAGGAGTTAAATAATTATTTAGCTTCTTCAGTTTCTTCTTTAGGAGTTTCATCAGCCTCGCTTTGGCGGTAGCCATCGAGGCTTTTTTCAAACACTTCTCTACTACGCTTATATAAGAGGACTGTTCTTGCTAATAAGCAAGCCACAGAGACGAGATACCAAACTCCACCAACAAGAATGAGTGGTCCAAATATGTATCCACACCATGCGATCGCAGTTACATGTGGGTAATTGTCGACAACTAATTCAGCAAATCTAATCAATGTTCCACCTACATAGCGACCACTAAACTTCCAGGTATAGAAAATAGTGCCAAATCCATCATATGTGGAGAATGGATTATATGCCCAGTTGTTTGTAATACAGTTATGAATAATTAAAACGATAAAAGCAACAATGATAATGATCAAAGGGATATAGGCTTGCTTGAAGAACATCGCCCAGTTTTTGACTCTACCATATCTTATGAAATGCTTTCGATCGGTTACTACTTTATAAATAACGACATCATGAACTAAAGTATCCATTTTCTTAGATTGCCATCTCATTAATCTAAATAAAATATAACCAAGAAGTCCGATAAGAACGATGACGATGATGACAATTAAAAGGATGGAAAAGATTAATCTTTTATCATTGTCAGATAAGGACACTATAATATTAGGCATCATCTTCCTCTTCCTCCTTTTCTTCTTCATCTATTGTTTCCTCTTCTTCAGAGGACTTTTCTTCAACAGTTTCCTCCCTCTTATCTTCCACTAAAGGAGAAGTATAGCCCCCTCCGTAGACGATTGAATCGCTTGGGTAAAGAGACATAGATAATTCTTTGTCTTCTTCCTCTTCGACTTTAGGCTTCTTAGATTCGATAATCTTTTTAACTTCGATATCTTCTGGTAAATCACTTTGTAAGTTTCTACCCGTAAAGAATAAAAATATGAGTTTGATAAATTGGAATACAAAAACAAACAGTCCAAAGACAGCGTATAACGCTATTGCTAATAACCCAAATGGGAAGAATAAGAAGTATAGTAATCCTTTTGCTAATCCTTTAAAAAAAGCTGCCATAAAATAATTTTAAGATTATTTACGACTCTTAGCAAAACAATAATTGTTCGAAATATCAATTATTGTGGTTAAACCAAATAAAGCGATTAAGAACATCAACTGATTAGGGGCAACGATATACTTATTTGTGAAAGCATAGCCAAATGCAAATCCTAAATGCGCGACGCCTGCTAAAATGATAGCGATTTTGTTCTTCGCTAAGATAATTGTGATCAGCTCATAAATATAAAATGGGAGCGGCATTAAGACGAACACCATAGTCCAAATAGGGAAATAGAAATATGAGATAATAGTTAGCCCATATAGAACAAAAGCGCCAATATAGACCATAATTCTATTTTTATTATCTAGGTTAAATGGAACTGTTAATCTATTTAATTCTTTTTTGATGAAAATATATGATAATACTATTTGAATCATTGCGATTATATATATGAAGAGTAGAGTAAATGTCTCCTTATATGCAAATTCTGTTAATCCAAATGCCGATATCAAAACATTCATCATATTAAAATTAGATACAATATATCCTAAAACGTAGAAGGTTAATAATGATAACAAAAACTGGAGAATAGAATTTCCAACAATCATGATAATAGAAGGTACGTTCTTCTCAAAACATATGCCAAAGACAAAACCCGTTATTAAAGAAGGCAATACATAAACCAAAGTGTCGAAGATTGTAAAACCAAAAGACACTAATATACATAAGGCTAAAGTTACTATGAAGTAAATCGGATAGTATCTTTTCTTACAGTAGATAGTAACTATTGCACTTGTTAATGGTAGTAAGAATATTAATAAGAATAGTAAGAATGGAAGAATGCTTGTCAACAACACAAAAATAACATTGATAGCAGCCATAATTGACATGTATGCAATGTTCTGAATTGCTGTGTCTCTTTTCTTAAAAATAGCCATACAGCAATATGTTAGCAAAAAAAATAAAATTTTTTGAGCGCTAAAACGATTTTTCGCCCTCTTATATATATAGGGGGACTTTTTATGAAAATTATACAAAGCTTAGTAATTCCGTTGCTTATATTGTGTGGCTGTAATGCAAACAATCAACCAGAAGAGCAACATAATTATCACGAAATTAAGGATCGGTTAATCGAGTGGAACAACATATTCAATCAAGATGAAGATGATTACTTAGTCTATTTCTATTCTGAAAGATGTGGTTATTGTAATGAGATCAAACAAGATGTTTTGAAGTTTTATCTTCAGGAATTTATGCCGATGTATTTTGTGTGTACTGACTATGATGTAGTAGTTGGTCCGAGATCAGATTTAACAGGTATTGATAGCATTGAAGATTTCTTTATTTTTGGCACACCATTTTTAGCAAGACTAAAGCAGCATATTGTGTTTAATTACTATGTCGGTGTTAGTGAGATTAGAGATTATATTTCTTCGTTTTAATCAATTTGAAAATTTTATAATTCAAATTGAATGAGAGGCATAATTATGTTAGTATATTGCTATGCAATATGATGAATTTGTTAAATCATTAAATGATAAGCAATTAGAAGCAGTTGAAAGCCCTACACAGCATTTAAGAGTAGTTGCGGGAGCAGGTAGTGGAAAGACACGTGTTTTAACTTATCGTATTTCTTATCTTATCTCCCAAGCACATGTAGCGCCTTGGAAGATTTTAGCGATTACTTTTACTAATAAAGTCGCTAACGAAATGCGCAACCGTGTTTTAAAGATTGTTCCTGAAGCTTCTAAAGATTTAACAATCAAAACATTTCATTCTTTCGCTGCATTTTTTTTAAGACAAGAAATCGATGCATTAGGGTATCCAAGCAATTTCACAATTCTTGATGAAGAAGATCAAACAAAGTTAGTGAAGGACATTGCTTCTCAAATGGGCTATAAGAAGAATGACCCTATCATCAAGAAAACCCTTATGTATATAGGAAGTAATAAGTTAAAAGAAAAATATCCTGAAGATATCAAAATTGAACATGAGCGTTTTGAAGATGAAAGAGTTTGCTTAGAGATTTATGAAGAGTATGAGAATATCAAAAAGCGACAGAGCGCCCTTGATTTTGATGATTTACTCCTTAAAACAAATGAAATACTCTCCCATTTCCCACTCGTTCAAGCTAAGTGGAGAAATAGAATTGATCATATATTAATTGATGAATTCCAGGACACTAATGATACGGAATATAAAATGATCAGATATTTACTTAAACCATCAGCGGCTTTATATGTTGTTGGTGATCCTGATCAAACCATTTACACATGGAGAGGCGCTAATCAAGGCATTATCTTAAACCTTGATAAAGACTTCCCTGATTTAGAGACTGTTATTCTTAATCAAAACTATCGTAGTACGCAAAACATTTTGGACAGTGCTAATAAACTTATTTCTAAAAACAAATATCGTGTTCCTAAAAACTTGTTCACGAATAATATTAAAGGACACGAAATAGTGGTTAGAGGTGCCGATTCTAGTTTTGGTGAAGCAAGTTATATTGCTAGAGAGATTATCTCGTTAAGAGATGTTCAACATTATCAATATAGAGACATGGTCATTCTCTATCGTAGCAACTATTTAACATTAGATTTTGAAAAAGCTTTAATGGCCAAGAAGATTCCATATGTTATTTATGGTGGACTTAAGTTCTATCAAAGAATGGAAATTAAAGACGTTTTAGCTTATTTCCGTTTGATTAATAACTATAAAGACGATATTTCATTTGAAAGAATTATTAATGTTCCTAAAAGAGGAATTGGCGAAGCTAGCATCAACTTAATTAAAAGTGGTGCATTAGAACATGATGTTTCTATTTACGAATACATTGTTAGCGAAGATGCTGATAATGAACTACCACCAAGAGTTACTAAAGCACTTAGAAGCATGATTACTCGTATCAACACAACTCGTGATGAACTCAAAGAGAATGTTGAGATTTTCGCTAAGACTCTAGAAGACCTAATAACAGATATTGGCTACTATACCTATTTAAAAGAACAAGATGAAGGCGAAGATCGTATTGATAATGTTAAGTCTTTGTTTGATGATTTAAGACACTTCCTATCTTCAAATACAGAAGCTACTTTTGAAGAATACCTACAAAATGTAGCATTAGTTAGTGCTCAAGATGATATTCGAGAAGGCGACCATGTCACACTTATGACTGTGCACACCGCTAAGGGATTAGAATTTCCGGTTGTCTTCGTTGTAAAGCTCAATCAAGGTATCTTCCCATCAAATAGAGCTTTAACAGAAGGTGGCTATATGGCCGAAGAGGAAGAAAGACGTTTGGCGTATGTAGCCTTTACAAGAGCAAAGGAAAGACTATATTTAACTTATTCTGGTGGATTCAACTATGTTGTTGGAGCCGATTTAATAGAATCTCAGTTTATTAAAGAAAGCGGAAATAGTAATCCTGGTAGACCAACCTCTATTAGCAGTAACTATGGTAGACGTCAAAGTCAAAGCAACTTTTTTGATGACATTAGAAATGATGACGATGTCGCATTTGATGATGTTAAACCAAAACCGAAAGAAGAACCAAAGCCAAACACTATTGTGTGGCATGTTGGAGATATAGTAATTCATCAAAAGTTTGGTCGTGGAGTAGTGAAGAGCCTTGAAGGTGACAATATTATTGTTGTTTATTTTGAAGATCATGGTCTCAAGACATTACTTGGCACGCACTTTATGATTAGCAAAGGGGAATAGAATCATGGAACCAAAAGCAAGAATCGAAGAAATTACAAAGCTACTTGAAAGATATAATTACGAGTATTACGTTTTAGACAATCCTAGTGTTAGTGATGCTGAATATGATCGCTTAATGCAAGAATTGATTGCTTTAGAAACTAAATATCCTGAACTTAAATCACCTTTATCTCCATCTCAACGTGTTGGTGGCATGGTCCAAGATGAATTTAAGAAGATTACCCATAAGAGAATGATGCTTTCATTAGCGAACGCATTTAATGATTCTGACTTAAGAGATTTCGATAAAAAAGTTAGAGATGTCTTAGGCGTTGAGAAGGTTAAATATATGGCGGAAATGAAGATCGATGGTCTTGGTATTTCCCTTTTATATAGAAACAATTTAATTTATGCCTCAACCCGAGGTGATGGCACTGTTGGCGAAGATGTTACAAGCAATGTAATTACCATCAAATCTGTTCCATCTCATATCGATTGTGATCAAGAACTTGAAATCCGTGGAGAAGTGTTCATGCCTAAAAAATCTTTGGCAAAACTCAATCAAATGCGAGAAATTTCCGGAGAACCTTTATTTGCAAATGCTAGAAATGCTGCTGCGGGTAGTATTAGACAACTCGATAGTTCCATTGCCGCTTCACGTGGTTTGGATGGCTTTTGGTACTACTTTGTTAATGCTAAAGATTTCGGCATTAGATATCACTCTGAAGCACTTAACTATGCTGATAAGTTAGGTTTCAAAACTAACAAAGAACGTAGATTGTGTGATGGCATTGAAGAGGTTATAAAATACATCGAAGAATATACAGTGAAAAGACCTGATTTACCTTATGATATTGATGGCATTGTTATCAAGGTTGATGACATGGATACTTATGATAAATTAGGCTATACATCTAAGACTCCAAGATGGGCTATTGCGTATAAATTTCCACCAGAAGAAGTGGTCACAAAATTAACGGATATCATTTATACAGTTGGTAGAACTGGCAAGATTACTCCAAATGCTGTTTTAGAACCAGTTAGAGTAGCTGGCAGTTTAGTCCAAAGAGCAACCCTTCATAACGAAGATTTCATCAGAGATAGAGATTTAATGATTGGTGACTACGTAGTCATTAGAAAAGCAGGTGATGTTATTCCAGAAGTTGTGCGTGTTGTTAAGGAAAGACGTAGTGATGATGTTCAAGAATACAAGATGATTGATACATGCCCAGTTTGTGGAGCCCCATTAACAAGGGTGGACGCAATGCATTTCTGCTTAAATCCACACTGCGAAGCAAAAAAGATTGAACAGATTATTCATTTCTCCAGTAGAGATGCAATGGATATTGAAGGCATGGGAGAAAAGGTGGTTGAACAATTCTTTAACCAAGGATTCATTAAAAGCATTGTCGATATTTATGATCTCAGCCAATACCGTGATGAGATAATTGCACTTGATGGTTGGAAAGATAAATCTATTGATAACTTGCTTGAAGCAATTGAGAATTCAAAAGCCAACTCTCTAGAAAAAGTATTGTTTGGTTTAGGCATTAAAGAAGTTGGCGCTAAAACTGCTAAAGTACTTTCTAGAAAATATCTCGACATAGATTCTCTATCTGCTGCTAGTGAAGAAGAATTATTGGAAATTTCTGATGTTGGACCAATTCTTTCTAAATCCCTAGTTACCTGGTTTGCTGATGAAGCTAATCAAAAACTTATAGCAGATTTAAAAGAAAGAGGACTCAACTTCAAATATATTGGTAACACCGTTAGTGCTGCTGGAAATTATTTCTCAGGTAAAACCGTAGTTCTCACCGGAACGCTATCATCTATGGGAAGAAAAGAAGCAACAATTCTCCTTGAAGATTTAGGGGCAAAAGTTACAGGTTCAGTTTCTAAAGCTACAGACTGTGTTATTGCTGGAGAAGCTGCTGGAAGCAAATTAGATAAAGCAAATCAATTAGGCATTACTGTTTTATCTGAAGATATGTTCCTATCACTTATTAAATAGCGTATTTCTATTCAAAGAATTGATTGGCTATCTCGATGATGGCCAATTTTTCTTTTTACGTGTTTAATAGTGGGACTATCTTTGATAAAATAATTATTCGGAATTAAAAAATGGAAAAAGCAAGTAAAGAAGTACTTCAACTAACAGCCAGCAAACTTATGTTTGATATGACAGACGAAGAATATGACCGTCTAGTTAAAGAATTTGAAGTACTCATTAAGCAAATGAATATCATTGGTGAAATTAAAGGCGTTGATGACGCTGAACCAATGACCTTTCCTTTTGATGTCACTAACTCTTGTTTAAGAGAAGATGTTTGTTCTACATCAATAAAAAAAGAAGAAGCCTTGAAAAACGCTAAAGATGTAAAGGAAGGTCAAATTAGACTTCCTAGGGTGCTTAAATAATGGGCTACATGCATTTAGGACTTCTTGATATTCATGAAGCTTTGATAAAAAACAAAGTAACACCTTTAGAATTAGTTTTAGAAGCAATCGAATTAGCAAAAAAAGGCACCAATAATTGTTTTGAATATATTTGTGAAAAAGAAGCGATAGAAAAAGCTAAAAAACTTGATGATAGCAAAAAGGACAACATTCTTTATGGCATCCCTATTGTTGTTAAAGACAATTACTCCACTAAAGACATTCCAACTACCGCTAGTAGCAACATATTAAAAGATTATGTGCCAATCTTTTCTAGTGAAGTGGTAAATAGATTAGAAGAAGCTGGCGCAATCATCATTGGAAAGACTACTATGGATGAGTTAGGTATGGGTGGTAGCGGTTCTGCTGGTCACTTAGGAACTACATATAATCCTTGGGACAAAACTAAAACTCATAGAATTGGTGGCTCATCATGTGGAAGTGCTTCTGCTATTGCTTCAGGAATAGTACCTTTAGCCATTGGAAGTGATACTGGTGACTCGGTTAGAAAACCAGCAAGTTACGGGGCCTCCGTTGGGTTAAAGCCTACTTGGGGCAGAATTTCAAGATTTGGATTATTCCCTTTTGCAGCATCACTAGATCATGTTGGATACTTTACTAGAAGTGTCTATGACTCTGCTGCTATTTTGAATGTTTTAGCAGGAAGAGACGAAAAAGATTACTCATCATCTTTTAAACCTGTTGAAGACTATACTAAAAAACTAAACGAACCTGTAGCAGGTAAACGTATTGCGGTAATTAAAGAAATAGTGGATGCGATTAATGATCAAGACATATTAGCTACATTTAAGAATAACCTTGAACAGTTAAGACAAAGAGGAGTAGTAATTGATTTTGTTTCCATAGATTACAAACTTCTCAAAGCAATATATCCAACTTACATCATTGTTTCTAGCGCTGAAGCAACTAGCAATAACGCAAATTTGGATGGTGTCAAATTTGGTTTAAGAGAACCAGGAAAAACTTATGAAGAAATATTAAAGAATACTAGAACTAAAGGCTTTTCTAAATTGATTAAAAGAAGATTTATTATCGGTGGATATTCTTTATTGAAAGAAAATAGAGAAGAACTATTTGTTAGAGCACAAAAATGCCGTCGGCTTATTGTTGATGCATTTAATAGTGTTCTTGATAAATTTGACGCGATTTATTGTCCAGCTACTCCAACTGTTGCACCTTTAATAAGTTCTAATTTAGAAGCTTTTATTGGCGATTACTCTATTGCTGATGATTATATGGCGTTTGCTAACATGGGAGGACTTCCTTCAATTACTCTTCCTCTAGGGTTTAAAGATGGTTTACCTTTCGGTGGAAACTTAACCGCTAAAGCGTTTGACGAATCCAACTTATTTAATCTTGCTCAAGCAATAGAAGATTCTACGGGTTTAAAAGATTTAGTGGCAAAGGAGGATGAATAGATGGAGTTTGAAGCCGTCATTGGTTTAGAAATTCATATCGAGTTAAAAACAAAATCAAAAATGTTTTCATCTGCTCCTGTCACATATGGATTAGAGCCAAACACCCAAATTGAATTATATGATTTAGGATTCCCAGGTGTAATGCCTAGTGTTAATAAACAAGCGGTTATCAGCGCTATTAGAGTGTGTCATGCTTTAAACATGAAGATTGATGACACTCTAATGTTTGATCGAAAGAATTATTTTTATAGCGATTTATCCAAAGGATATCAAATCACCCAACAATTTAGACCGATTGGAAGAGAAGGACATCTTACCATTAAAACTTTTGAAGGTGAAAAAGATATAGGCATCGAACGATTACATCTCGAAGAGGATGCATGCAAACAACTACATTATTCTGACTATACTTTAATTGACTACAACCGTTCGGGAATTCCACTGATTGAAATTGTTTCTAAGCCAGAAATTAGAAGTGGTGAAGAAGCTGCTAAATATGTGGAAAAGATTAGATCGATTGTTACGTTCTTAGATGTTTCCAATGGGAAAATGGAAGAAGGGTCTTTAAGATGTGACACAAATGTGTCTGTAAGAGAAAAAGGTTCATCAGATTTTGGAATTAAAGTAGAAATTAAGAATGTCAATGGACTCACCAATATTCAAAGGGCTATTGACTACGAAATAAGAAGACAAACTGAAATCTTACAAAAAGGTGAAATAGTTAAAGAAGAGACCCGCCGCTATGATGAAAATAAAAAGATAACAGTGCTCATGCGTGCTAAAAACGATCCTGTCGATTATAAGTATTTCACTGACGCTAATATTGCCCCAATTAAATTAAGTAAAGAGTTTATTCAAGAAGCAATAAGCACATCACCAGAACTCGCGGAAGTTAAAAAGATTAGATATCTAAGCATGGGTTTAAATGAATATGATTCTGACTTATTAATTTCTGATGTTGATCTTTCTAAATATTTTGATGAAGCAGTTAGAAGTGGCGCTAATCCTAAACTATTAGCTAATTGGATTAACGTTAATGTAAGAGCATCTCTTAAGCGTTTAAATATCTCAATTAATGAGTTTCCGATTACCCCAATTCACTTAGCGGAATTAATTAAAATTATCGAAAAAGGGAAAATATCAAATGTTCAAGCACGTGACCTATTCATGAAAATGCTTGAAAAGAAGATTTCCCCTAATAAAATATTAGAGGAATCTGATAGCACTCAGATTTCTGATATGTCAACTATTCAAAAGTTGATTCTTGAAACTATTTCCGAAAACGAAAAATCAGTTATCGATTACAAAAATGGTAACGAAAGAGTCGTCGGATTTATAGTCGGGCAAGTTCTTAAAAAAAGTGCAGGAAAAGCTAATCCTGCACTGACCTCTAAATTAGTGCTAGAAGAATTAAAAAGGAGATAAAAATATGGCAATCCTAGTCACAGGTGGAACCGGTTATATTGGTAGCCACACAGTCGTTGAATTACTCAACAAAAATTATGATGTAGTAATCGTTGATAACTATGTCAATTCAAAACCCGAAGTTTTAAATAGAATCTTCAAAATTACTGGCAAAAAGCCAAGATTTTATGAAATAGATGTCTGTAATGAAGAAAAATTAAGAGAAGTTTTTAAGAAGGAAAACATCACCGATATCATCCATTTCGCAGGCTTAAAAAGCGTTGGCGAATCCACTCAAAAACCTGGTTTATATATCAGAAATAATATTGGTTCAAGTATTGTTCTACTTAACCTTATGAAAGAGTTCAATGTTCATAATATTGTCTTCTCAAGTTCTGCTACAGTTTATGGCGTTCCAGATCATGTCCCACTAAAGGAAAGCGATAAGATTGGTGGATGTACAAATCCATACGGACAAACCAAATTAGAAATTGAATATATGCTTGTTGATTTTGCTAATGAACATAAAGACGCTAATATTGCCATTCTTAGATATTTCAATCCAATTGGAGCACATGCTTCTGGCTTAATTGGCGAAGACCCACAAGGAATTCCAAATAACTTAATGCCATATATCACTCAAGTAGCAGTCGGCAAAAGACCATTCCTTAACGTCTTTGGTGATGATTACAACACTCCAGATGGCACCGGCGTTAGAGACTATATCCACGTTGTTGATTTAGCAAAAGGTCACTTAGCGGCTCTACGCAAGTTAGAAGAAAAACCTGGATTGGTTATTTATAACTTAGGCACCGGCAAAGGAACATCAGTGCTTGAATTAGTCCATGCATTTGAAAAAGCAAACGGATTAACTATTAAATACGAAATCAAAGAAAGACGTCCAGGCGATGTTGATGAAAACTATGCGGATGCATCCAAAGCATTCAAAGAAATGGGTTGGAAAGCAGAACTCGACATCGTTGATGCTTGTAGAGATAGTTGGAACTGGCAAAAGAACAATCCAAAAGGCTACGATAAGTAGTCCTTTACTGCGCTTGTAACTCAGCTGGACAGAGTAACTCCCTCCTAAGGAGTAAGTCGGACGTTCGAATCGTCTCAAGCGCGCCATATTTGTTTACTAAGATTCGGCTATTGTCGAATCTTTTTGTTTTCTAATATGCATATGTATGTATATAATGATTGCAATGAAAAAGTCACCTTTATTTTCATTTAGATACTTCTTCTACGACTTCGTTAGAATTAATGGTTGGCCTCTTTTTATTTGGTTTAGACCAAAAAAAGTCTTCATTTCAAAGCAAGCAAAAAAGCCATTAAAAGGTGGACTTATTTTGATGTCTAATCACATTTCTTTGAAAGATCCGCTTTATATTCAAACATGTATCATTTCTAGAAGACATCATTTTGTGGCTAACAAAGAAATCTTCGATACCAAGTTTAAGAACTGGTTATTTAAAACTGCGTTTATGTGTATTGAAATTGATAGAGATAATTTCTCTATGGCCAACCTAAGAGAAGTAAATTCACATCTACAAATGGGTGAGATGGTTACTATGTTCCCTGAAGGTCATGTCAATGTCACTCCTGAAGAACTAAAAGCTTTTAAAGGTGGCATTGTGATGATGGCGTATAAGACTCATTCTCCAATTCTTCCGGTATATATAACTAAACGAAAGCATTGGTGGAATCGTCTTACAATTTTTATTGGAGAGCAGATTGATATAAATTCATATTTAGGTGATAAACCATTCAATGTGAACACTATCAAAGAGGTATCTAAATACCTCGAGGAAAAAGAGAAGGAATTGGAATTGCTTTGCAATAATTATAAAAAACGTGTTTAATATTTAAGACAAAAAGGAAAGATATATTATGAGCAACAAATTTGTTATTTTGGCTGACACAACCTGCGACATTTCAAAGGAATTCAGAAAAGAGTTCGATATTGAACTCATCCCTGGTCACTTTACAACCCCTGATGGCAAAGAACATTTAGGTGATTGTTCTTGGGATGAATTTAATCGTGATGAATTCTATCGCGCTTTAAAAAGAGACCCTGCTGGATTTGCTAGCTCTCCTGCAAGCATTGAAGAGTTTAAAGAAGTGTTCTTAAAGCACGCAAAAGAAGGAGAAGCAATGATTTCAGTCTGTATCTCTGGCGCAATGAGTGGTACATATTCATTTATGTGTTCTGCAAGAGAAGCAGTCTTAAAAGAATTCCCAAAAGCAGAAATTTATGTATGTGATTCTAGAAGATTTGGTCCTGTCTGTGGCTTAATGTGTATCTATTTAGCCAATTTACGTAAAGAAGGCAAATCTGCAAAACAAGCATTTGAGTGGTTAGAAGAAAACAAGAATTGTTTCCATCAAGCTGGTTGGATGGATGATTTATCATTTGTTGCTAAAAAAGGAAGAATTACCCACGCTAAAGCATTCTTTGGTTCTTTAATTGGTATTAAACCAATTGGCGAATTTGACTATAACGGTATGACTACTGTTATCGGCAAAGGCAAGGGCGAAGATAAAACTATGCAAGCCTTAGTGGAATATATTTCTTCCAATATTGTTGAACCAGAAAAACAAATTATCTTTGTTGCGACAAGTAACGAACATAAACAAGCAGAAAAATATAAGAATTTAATCGTGGAAAGATTCCACCCACAAGCAGCTTATGTCTGTGACGTATTTTCTAACTGTGGAATTAACATCGGTCCAGGCTTAATGGCGGCTTACTACTTTGGCAAGCCAATTACTGAGGGATTGGTTGATGAATCCAAAGCTTTAAAAGCTATCTTAGATAAATAATTAATGAAAAGACTTATTACCGGTATAGATTTTGAAGGGATGCTTTCAAACGCCCTGAACAATATTCGCAATGCTGAATACACTGTTAACAGCATGAATGTTTTTCCTGTGGCGGATGGTGATACCGGTACGAACATGCGTCTAACTTTAGAACATGGTTATACGAAAGCTGCTAAAAATAAACACTTAGGAAGATACTTAAAAGAAGTCGCCTGTGGAATGCTTTTAGGCGCTAGAGGGAATTCTGGAGTTATTCTTTCACAATTATTCAAAGGCATGTCTGATGAATTAATTGATAAAGGTGTTGTTAACTCTAGAGAATTAAAAAATTCGTTTATCAGAGCGTATCAAACTGCTTATAAAGCAGTAGTGAATCCTGTTGAAGGTACTATTCTTACAGTAGCTAGAGAAGGCGTAGAAAACATTAAAGATCAAATCCGTGGTGATATCACCATTGAAAAGACTTTAATGCTTTATCTTAAAGAAATGAATTATTCTCTTAAGAGAACTCCAGAGTTATTACCAACTCTAAAAGAAGCATCTGTTCTTGATAGTGGTGGATATGGTTATATCCTCATTATTGAAGGAATGTATAAATTCCTCATTGGAGAAGTAATTACTCCAAAAGATAATCGTGAAGTTAAACCTGCTGTGATTAACACTCCTATTTATTTTGATGAAAAGAGTGAATTTGTTGATGGCTACTGCATGGAGTATTTACTCCAACTCTTGGAAATCAGAAAATACAAAGAAACTTTTGATCTAAACACATATATTAACTCATTGAAATCTCTAGGCACCTCTTTAGTGGTGCTTAAAGAAGGATCTATTGTTAAAGTTCATATTCATACACTTAATCCTTCTAGAGTCATTGACCTCAGCCAACAATATGGTGAGTTCATTTCATTCAAGCTAGAGAATATGCAACTCCAACATAACGAATTTTCTATCGTTCATAAGAAAGACGATGAAAATAAAAAAGAACTGGGTATTATCGCTGTTATCAACGGAGAAGAAATTGAAAATAACATTCGTGATTTAGGTGTGGATATTGTTATCTCTGCATCTAGCAACATGAATGTTTCTAGCAATGAATTTTTAGACGCTATTAATTCAATTAATGCTAAGAAGATTATTATCTTCCCAAACAACATAAATACCTTTGGCGCTGCTAACCAAGCAATCGATTTAGCCAAAGCAAAAGATAAAGTATTTGTCATCCCATCCAAGAGCATGATGGAATGCTTTGTAGCTCTTCAAATGGATATGCCTGATGAAGAAGCAAATAGCCGTATCTCTGCTTTTATAGAAAACATAAAATTAGCGACCACAATAATTGTGACAACTGCATCTAAGGATTATGAAAGAGACGGTTTCCGTTGCGTAATTGGTGACAAAATAGCGCTTATTAACGATGAATTAGTGTCATCAAGTGATTCAGAAATCAAGAGTTTAGAAGAAGCTTTAAATAAAGTTGAAAACTTATCTGAAAAATCAGGAATGGTTATCTATCTTGGTCGTGACGCAAGAGATGGTTTGGAAGATGAAATTATGGATTTAATGGACAACAAATATGATTTCATCGAATATCAAATTGTTAAAGGAAAGCAAGACACTTTAGAAGTGTTAATTGGTTTATTCTAATATGCTTTGGCTGTGGATTCTATTAGGTCTATTAGGAGCGGGATTATTCATGTATATCCTTCTCACTTTTATTATCTCCTGCATTATCTACACCAAATTATTTGTAAGAACCTCTAAAGATAAGTGGGGAAGAACTGTTTCTTGGAAAGATGAAGAATTAGAAAACATGTTCGCTCAAGGAAAAGAGTGGGGTGCTAAATACGATAAATATCGTAAAACAGTAGAAATTGATTCTGAAGGTTTCCATCTTGTTGGTGAATATTTTGATTTTGGTTATAAAAGAGCGGTCATCATCATTCCTGGAAGAAGCGAATCAGGAACTTATTCATATTATTTTTCCGACCCATATAGAGTCAGTGGTTTTAATGTTTTAGCAATTGATAACCGCTGCCATGGGTTAAGCGAAGGCAAATATAACACGATCGGTTTAAAAGAATATAAGGACATTTTAAACTGGGGCAAATATCTTGTTGAAAAAGAAGGCAATGAATCAATCTATCTGCACGGCATTTGTATTGGTTCCGCTACTGCGATTCACTTGTTAAGTAGAAAAGATGTTCCAAGCTATTTTAAAGGCGTCACTTGTGAAGGCACATTTACTACATTCGCGGAACTATTTGATAATCAATTAAGAAAAAGAAATAAGCCAATTTTTCCTCACACCATGGAAGTGATGGGATTAATTAGTTTACACGCTGGTAAAAGTGTCTATAGAAATAGTCCAATAAAAGAAATTGATAAAGTCAAAGTTCCGATGCTTTTCTTATATAGCAGAGAAGATAGTTATGCTAAACCAGAAAAATCAATGGAACTATTTAATAAAGTCAAAGCTCCAAAAAGATTAGAGTGGTTCCCTAAAGGAGAACATTCACATATTCGTATCCATAACACTAAAGAATATGATGAAGCAATTATTAGATTTCTAAAGGATTATCTCCCGCAATGAAAAAAGTCGCTTTCATGAGCATGGATGTCGAAAGCTATTTTGATACCCTATGTTTAAAAGGGAAAAAGATAGATCGAGATCCAAAATATAACTGTGCTTCTGATATTCAAAAATACGTACATTTTTTAAATAAACACAACATACACGGCACCTTTTTTGTTGTGGCTGATTTTATTAAGGACTGTAAAGAGTATCTTTTAGAAGCCATTAAGGACGGTCATGAAATTGGTTTACATTGTCTACATCATCAAAGTTATAAAAGGATAAGCAAAGAACAATTCATTAAAGAAATTAACGAAGCTAAAGAAATCGTGAAAAAAGAATTAGGAGTGGAACCAGTTGGCTTCCGCTTTCCTTGTTTTGAACTTAGAAAAGAATTATTAGATACATTAAAAGACCTTGGCTTTATTTATGATTCAAGCGTGATTAAACCTAATAAATCATTTAAACATGTTCAAGGATTCATATATGAAAAAGACGGGCTTATGGAATTTGCACCAAACATCATTGATTTCCCTTTAAAGAAAGTGTTAATTTCTGGAGGAGGATATTGCCGATTCCTTAAAGGTAAACAACTTGATAGAACGATTCATAAACACATTCAAAAACATGATTCTTTCCTTGTCTATTTTCACCCCTTTGAAATTCATGAAGGATATCTTCCTGTTCCATGGAACATCTTATTAGCGCAAAAAAGATACATCAGGAAAAATAGAGAAACATACTTATCTTATTTAGATTCCATAATTACTTATCTTAAAGATAACGGATATGAATTCTCAAATATGAAAGAGTACACACTTAACCATAAAAAGTGATTGTGCGCATATTGACAAAGCCTGATACTTGGTTTACTTTATAAATGTGGTTTGAGTCCCTATCTTCTAGGTGACTCTTTTATTATGCTTATCAGGAAGCACAACATAATGAGAATAACCATGATTTCCATAGCACATCCTCCTTTCACATTTCCTCTTAGACTTATCCTAGGATAAGATAAGCACTCGAGAAACCAAGAAAGACGCCACTTAACTGATATCCAAGGATACCAGACTAAGAGTAAGAACACCTTTTTGGACCTGTGTCCATAAAAAGTGCCTCTATATAATAAAGAGGGAAGATTTTTGAAAATTTTGAAAATTATTTTTTGAATGATCTAGTTATTAACTTTTATACATAAAAGTAATAAAAACTTTTTGTTTCTAATTAAGTCAATTTATTATTTTTTCTTGATATTTAATTATAACTATATATATAATTTATAACGCTGTCGGGTCTGTAGCTCACCTGGGAGAGCGCCTCCATGGCATGGAGGAGGTAGAGGGTTCGATCCCCTTCAGATCCACCAAAAATATAAATTGTCCTGAATTAATCAGGATTTTTTATTTCTCATAAAAACATATATATTTTCTTAAGTAAAAAATGATGTAACTTTATCTATGTTTTTTATAATCAAATCATTATATTTTATTAGTGTTAAGTTATGAAAAATGATTTAGAAACCAGGCTCGCTTTATTAAAAAAATATTATGCTTATGATGAAGCAAGCAAGACCTTTAATATTGTTCTTCATTATGAAAAAGTAAGCGATATTCTCTCTAAAGAAGTTAAAAGCATTTCTGAAGTACCATTAATGAGTGAAGAGTTCCTTAATAAAGTTTCTTATATATTAGAAGATATACCTAAAAATTATCATGCGAATATCTCTTTATGTATTGATGATTATGAAGGATATGATGAGAAAGTCATCATGGATTCATTTAACGATATGTTAGAATTCGGTCGTATAAAATATAACGCTGAAAATAGAAAGAAATATTATAAAGTTGCTGCTTTACTTGTCGTTGGATTAGTTCTTTTATTCTTCGGCATATATGTTTCCTTAGAACAGTGGTGGCATCTCTTTGATAAAGAACAGCTCGTTGGAGAATTATTGAGCAATTTCTTAGAGATTGCTGGATGGGTTTTCTGTTGGGAGGCTGTTACCATTCTCTTCTTAGAAGAAAACGAGAATATGAGAAAAGGATCCTCTATTATTTATAAACTTAACTGTATTTCTTTATTAGATAAAGATAACAAGATTCTTCTAAATGAAGAATACGAACAGATTCAAAAACATTTTCATAAAAATACACCGCTTAATAGAGCCGGAAATTTATTACTTTTATTCTCTGGATTTGCTTTTATCGGTTTAGCGTTAATGATGTCTATAAGGATGATTCCTACTTTTAAAGTTGGCACTCTATATTTAGGAGCGGCTTACATCGTCTTGAATATAATTTGGGTGATATTATTATTTGTAAGCGGCCTATTCTCGATTAAGTTATACGCTGGTAAAGAAAAATATCGCATTCCTGCAATAGTTTTCTTAGCTATTAATTTTATAGTTTCAATTGTTGTGCTTGTTCTTAATGTTATTAATATCTCAGTTACATATCTAACCGCGATGAGCGTTATTAGCTTGACGATTGAAGTTGCACATTGTCTAGGTTATTTCTTTACCGTTAACTACAAGAAGAAAAGATTGCAATCTTTTTTATCTTGATAAATGAATAGAAAAAAATAAAATATTTAGATACAATGAGAAAAGTTTTTCAGCTGGAGGAAAACATATGAAAAAGAAAATACGTCTATTATCATTTGCGTGCTTGGTGTTATCGGGCATGGTTGGATGTGGATCTAATCAACCTAGTGCACCTACTTTCACAGATGATCAATACCAATATTTACTTGGTGAATTTTATGGAGTAGATAAGACATTAACTGTGACCAACAAATCGTTAGTTATTGAAGGAAAAACAAGTGAGACTTATTTACCAACCGAAATCAAAGAAGAATCAATTACTTATAAAGTTGGTTCTCACACCACTAGAGAGACCGTTATTGCTGTCTATTACGGCAAAAAACGTAACAAAGCAAACTATCGATTAACTGTCTCTAGCGATGAATTCAAATTAATTGAATTTCAAAAAGAAGAAAATAACAAATATGTCACCCAATATTACTTCTCCCCTAAAGCAGATTATTTTGCTGGGGCGTATAACTTAACCGGTGAATATTCTTCCAAGAACCTTGTTTGGATTTTCTCAGATACTTTTGTAACCTCAACCATTTCTGATAAATATGCCGGGTATGAAGGAAGCGTCTATTATGAATATGGTAGAGCCCTTGCTTCCGCTCAAGGATTACTTGTTCCTGGATATTGCTTTGCTAAAGTCGAGAATGAAATGGCGGTGCTGACAGTAGCAAAACTTCTTGATGCTTCGGATGGAGGATTTTTTGAAGGATTGCTCTACACCAATGAGAACTCTGTTAATCTTCATATGATTTATGATGGAAATATTACCCCAGATTATTTCTACGCTGACCAACACATGTTCACACAACAAATCTGTAATGAAGAAGGAAAAACCTTACTTAACTACTATAGTTCCTATGATCCTTATACTTATGAAGATGGAGATTTCTATCTCGTTGATAATGAAAAAGCTACTTATTCAGTTGCTAGAGGTGATAAAGGTTTAATTTATTCATTCACTGTTTCCGATTCTAAAGTCTATAACGTGACAATTAACGCTAATGGATATCGTTATACAGTTGGCAACGAAGCACATTATTTTGCTCCGCTTACTAGTTGGTTTGAAATCCCAGATCCATATAGCGATGAATTAGTTTTAGTTAGTGACAATCTATCAAATCAATTATCCATGCAATATCAAGACATTGACTGGGATTTATGGGTTTGTATTGATCCATTATTCAAATGGAATGGTAGTAAAATTGAAGATTATAAATTCACCGCTACTGAAAGAGGAAATATTATATTCTCATTTACTGCTGATAATGTTGCTCATTCATTCATGAGAGGAAGCTCTTATGTTGCTATCGATGTTGTTGGTGAAACAATTAGCTACTATTACAATTTTGCCTACGTTAAAGAACTTTATGTTGGAAATTTCTATAGCGGTGGAGAAACTAATGTCAAAATTGATAGTGATTTGAAAGTATCAATTAATGGTGCAGACAAAGTTCAATGCTCTATTGATTTAGATGCTGATTATGGAATTATTCTTTATTTAGACGCTAACAAGAAACTCATCTTTGTGAATTTTGGTTTAGAAGATGTTCGTGTCTGTGGATTATTCAATAAAGAAACAAATAAATCAACATTCCTTTTAGATGAAAAAGATTTCAATTCAGTTGTTGATGAATATACTTCTAAAGGTACTGATAGTTTTAACTTAGATGGAAAATACAAACTAAGTGTTGATGGCGAATCAGTAAATTACAGTGTTGTTTTATTACAAACTGATTCATCTAACCTTGTTGCCTTAACTTATGAAATCAGTTCAGTGGCTTACTACGCTGTATTATCATTCAATGGTATAGTTAATTTATATCGTGCTGATAGTTCTGCTGGCTTTGTCTATGTCAAAACAATGTTTAGTAAAAAAGCATTTGATTCTTTATTAGGTAAATATCAATATGATGGAAAATACGGAACAGAAACATTACTCTTTAGAGAAGATGGAAAACTATTCCTTGATAACTATATCGATGGACAAATAGTTCCTGAAGAACATGATTTCACCATCTCTATTAATAATGGAGTATATACATTAAACGTACTCGGAGAAAGCGCTCAAGGAACTTATTCCTTACCATTTGTTTTGGCGGAAAACTATACTTTAGTCTTTAATGACCTTTTCTATACTAGAGAAGAATTACATGCTTTAAAAGGCACATATGGTCATAAAGCAAGCAAGACAACAATGTTAGTGGTTAATGGTACATTCTATATCAATAACCAAAAACAAGTTGTCTCCAACATTTCTAGTGATTATATTGGCGGAAAACTAAATAGCGCAACATTCACAACTGAAAAATACACGATTCAGCTCAGCTACAACGCTAGTGGAGATAAAGTTGTTCAATTATATGAAACCGCTGATGAAGCAGGAACAAAAATTACCTTCGATGATAGTGATGACAGATTCTTAGACTTTTCTAAGACCTATACTCAAACTCTTGAAGATGGCATTACCGCTACTTGGGGTTTATCAACTCAATATAATTCCTACAACAACAAAGTTGAAACTAGATTAATGTATAATGGCGCTGCTTCTGGTGGATCATGGTTCTATCTTGAATACGCTGATGATGGAACACTATGTGTTAGAGGTTCAGCGGTCATGCAAAATTACCACTTCTACTTCGATGCATCTGGTAACGGAGTAGCAGTTAAGTTATAAAACATCAAACAACATAAAAACCTGATATTAATCAGGTTTTTTATCCCTTTTACAAAACAATTATCTTTTCAGATTATCTTTTAATAAATCGTAAATATGCTCAACCGCAAAATGGATCTTTGTGAGTTGGGCTTTTTTACTTAACGGATAGACAAAGTAGGTATCATTTCTATCTGCAAGTTCAATAAATGAACCTCTATCTAAATAGGCATATTCAATATGAACTGCGTAGCTAAGTAATGATGATCTTCTAAATTCAAAGGAATTGTCTGTCCCTTTTAAGATAAAGCCTTCATTGATGCCATGAGTCAAGTGATAATGACCATCTTGAGGGACAAAACCAATACCAGCCCCCATTAATTTCTCAACACGGACGTCATCTTCAAAGTGATATGTGCCGTCTAAGACTTCTTTTCTGACACACTCTTTTTCCCACTCATACCACTGACTTGGCCATTCATAAATAGTGGCTCCGTTAGTGCAGTGGAGTTTGCCGTTTTCTAAATAATCATATTTAACACCACAGTGGTTACAAGTTAAGTAGTGGGACTCACTCGACATTTGGAATTCCGCTCCACAATGTGGACATTTGTAAAGGATTCTTTCTAAACCAACTGCTCTACTATCATATTTGATTTGGATGTTATTTTTCTCCATCCATAATTCATCAGAGGTGTCAAAGTTAGATTCAATTCTATGTTGTAACTCTTCAGCGGACATAGTTTCTGTTTCCCATTTATTAACGATGACATATACATCATCTTGGATAGGCTTAAACTTCCTATTCTTTCTATCTGACCATTGTGGGCACTGCAAATAGTGACCATGTGTTTTAATCATCACCACTGGACAATTAGCAGTTTTAACAAATCTACCCATGCTCTTATCAATTCTTTCAGTATTACCTGTAAAGGAATATCTAGCTTCTGGATAGAGAATTAAGATTTTCTTTTTCTTAAGAACTTCTAAATATTTAATAGCGGCTTGTGGGTCGTTAGTGAACTTACGTTTTGCAAGAACACCGATTCTTCTAAAGATAAAGAATCTAGGTACAAATTCTTCTACAGTGCTAATCCAATATGGTTTATGTGGAAAAGTGGTGCACAAGGCCATATAGAAATCAAGCATAGAAGCGTGATTAGAAATTAAGATATATGGTGGCTTTGGTAATTTATCGTGTTTTACTAGTTTGACATTGCTAATGAGTTTATTGATAACACTGATAATGATTATCACTAGATAAAAAATGTTCCACACTCTTTTAATAGGAAGCGTGCTTTCTATTTGTGGATATTTCTTTTCTTTTTTCATAGTACGAATAATATCAATATTTAGTAGCGATACGCAATCTCTTTGATTTTATCGAAGAATTTCTTTTCAAACTTATAGAAACTCCAGCTCTTGCCAAACATTAAGAAATGACCAAGTGGAATGAAATAAGTTACCGCGACAACTACCGCGGTATTAACAACGCACAGTAAGAATAACGCAATAGTCCAACCTGTTTGCAAGCCAGGATCAGTTAAGCCCATGTTTCTCCAATTTTTAATTAACATGAGATGTAAGAAATAAGCTTCTAAAGTAAATCTTCCCATAAACGCTAAAGCTTTTGAGAACTTGAAGTTATTTAGTAGTGTTCCTAGTCCATACATCGCTAGTAGTGCAAATAAGGAAGCGATATAGAATAGAGGTAAGTTAGTTGGTAAATCAATGACCACCATCTTAGTGGAATAGTTAACAATTAAAACAGTAGCGGCAATACCAATACAGAAGCAGGCAATAGAAACCCACTTATTGAAATATCTAAAGAACTTGTCGCCAAATAAATATCCAAATAAGAATATAGGCGTATACGCGATGAAATAGTCATAGCCAATAAAAGTGTTCGTATAAATAACGTTTTGTTGCCTAAGGATGACAATAGTGGCGTATGATGCCGCTACAAACAAGAAGACACATAACTTCTTATATTTAGGGAATAAAGAAGAAATGAGCAGACCTATATCACTAGATAGATTAAGCCACAATAATACCCATAGGAACCATAGTCCCATAACAGGTAGTTCCCAGAATTCTGCAAACGCAGCAGGTACATCAACCCATTGTTTATATAAGGCCACTCTTAAGATTAAAAAGAAGACGACTGGCCACATATAATTAAGGGCTCTTTTTAAAATATCATATAGGAAACCCAGTGGTTTTAGTGGTTGACGATAAGAAACAGAGATGCCACTAAAGATAAAAAAGATTGGTAAACCAAGTACCACAAAGAATGTACCAGTAAACGAATCATTAAACTTTAAAGTAGTTCTTTGAAGTACATGAATAAGAATAATTAAAAACATTGCAAAACATTTGCAAATATCAATTGTACGGTTTCGTTCTTTCATACAAATATTATGCACTGATTTCAAACATAAGAAAAAGCCCTCAATTTTGAGGGCCTTGATATTAGTTTGTAAATGATGATTTAAGAGAACAGGTTCTATTGAACACTAAGTGGTCTTTACTGGACTCTTTATCAGTACAGAAATAACCAGTTCTAATAAATTGATATCTAGTTAATGGGACTGTATCTTTTAAAGAAGCTTCTACAAATCCTTCTAATTTGATCCAGCTATTTGGGTTAAGCCTTTCAATGAAGTCTTTTCCTTTAGTTTCTTCAGTTTCATCAAACACTAGTGGTTCATATAAATTGAAGGTGGCTGGTAAAGCAGTAGTGGCTTCTACATAATGGATTGTGCCGTTAGGTTTTCTTCCTTCAAAGCCACTTCCTGACTTAGTTTCTGGATCATACGTGCAGTGGATTTCAGTGATGTTACCTTCTGCATCTTTAACGACACTGTTACATTTAATGAAGTATGCACACATAAGTCTTACTTCATCACCAACGGATAATCTCTTCCATTTTCTATTTGGCTTTTCCTCAATGAAGTCTTCTCTTTCAATATATAAGTATTTACCAAACGCAATCTTACGAGTTCCTAACTCTTCGTTTTCCATATTATTAGGAGCGTCACAGTATTCAACTTGTCCTTCTGGATAATTATCGATAACTACTTTAAGTGGATTAAGGACTGCCATTGGACGAGTAGTGATGAGCTTTTGCTCTTCTCTAAGGAAGAAGTCTAGGTTATCCGCGTTCGTGGTGCTATTGATTCTACTTAAACCGGTATAGAGAATAAAACTCTTAATACTTGTTGGGGTGAATCCTCTTCTTTTTAAACCCACTAAGGTTGGCATTCTTGGATCATCATAACCCGTGACATAGCCACCTTGGACTAATTGTCTTAAATATCTTTTAGACATTACTGTGTTAGTGATATTTAATCTACCCCATTCATATTGATGTGGGACATGTTCCATTTCACATTGCTCCACAAACCAGTCATATAAAGGACGGTGATTATCATATTCAAGAGAACATAAGGAATGGGTGACTCCTTCAAAAGCATCTTGAAGTGGATGCGCGAAGTCATACATTGGATAGATACACCATTTGGTGCCTTGTCTATGATGTGGGACATGTAAGATACGATACATGACAGGGTCTCTCATATTAATGTTTGGAGAAGACATATCGATTTTCGCTCTTAAGGTCTTTTCGCCATTTTGATATTTACCCGCTCTCATTTCTTCAAAGAGTTTGAGGTTTTCTTCAACGCTTCTATTTCTCCATGGAGATTCAATGCCTGGTTCAGTTAAGGTTCCACGGTATTCGGTCATTTGTTCTGGAGTGAGATCATCAACATAAGCTAAACCTTTCTTAATCAAAAGGATGGCTTTTTCATATGTCTTTTCAAAGTAGTCACTACCAAAGAAGATGTTTTTAGGAGTGTACCCTAACCATTTTAAATCTTCGATAATCGCGTCGACATATTCAGCGCCTTCATTAACTGGATTTGTGTCATCAAATCTTAAGTTAGTGTATCCACCAAAGCATTTTGCTAATTCAAAATCATTAACAATCGCTCTAGCGTGACCAATATGCAAATAAGCATTTGGTTCCGGTGGGAATCTAGTGACAATTTGTTTCACGCGACCTTCTTCAAGGTCTTTTTCCATGATTGTTTTTATAAAGTTGTTGATCTCTTCCATAATTGAAACCTCACGCGAATAATTTTACTTAAAAAGTGTCATTCTTCAACAAAAAATAGAGTTGATATTCTCAAACTCTATTATTTGATATTCTTTGAAACGTGCAAGCCAGTGGCAATTGCCCACATCAGGTTATAGCCTCCACATGGCCCATCATAGTCTAATAATTCACCAACGAAATAGATGCCTTTTTCTGACTTAGATTCTAAATTAGAATTAACGTCTTTAAATCTAATTCCACCAGCACTGACATGGGATACTTCAAATCCATATGTTTTGTCATATATAAATGTCATGGCTTTGATATGGTGATCAATTAGTTCTTTGTCGTTAGGATTGCTCTTAAGAATATACTTCACTAGATTTGGATGGAGATATGCTTCTAGTAATGCTTCTCTTCCATTCTTTTTTAGGAACTCTTTTAACTCTTCTTTAGAGACATCTGGAAGTAAATCGAGGCGGACTCTGTATGGTTTTTCTTCCTTCATGTAGCGAGTTGAATTGAAGATAACAATGCCAGATAGACCTCTATCTTTAAAGAGAACCTCTCCTAATTCTTCAAAGATTAATTTTTCGTCGTCATCGTAGACAGATACTTTACCTTTGAATCTAGTTCCATCAACTTCTTTAGTTCTGTTTTTAGTATAGACAGGACAAAGTACTGGTCTAAATTCTTTTAGTCTATATCCATGTTTCTCTAGTAGTGGAACAATAGAGCCGTCACTACCTAAGTTTGGTGATGACTTACCCGCAGTGGCGAACACTAATTTATCTAAATGATATTCACCTTTATTTGTTTTAAGAGTAATTCCTTTATCGTTTACTTTGTAATCAATAGGAGTGGATTCAAGTTCAATCTTCACTCCATATTTTTCACACGCTTTCAAAAGTGCATTTCTTACTGTCACTGCACTTTCAGTGATTGGATAAGATAAGCTACCCATCAATTTGGTTTTGATATTTATAGAATCTAAGAATTCTTTTTGCTTATCGAAAGGATATTCTTTGAGAATAGATTTAACGATTGGTTCATCAAATTGATCAGATATATCAATAGTGTTACCAATGTTACATTTGCCGTTTCCAGTAGCGAGAATCTTTTTAAGGGCTTTATCTAAGTGTTCAAAAACAATGACTTCATCTTTTGGATAAAGCATCTTTCTACTTATTGCAAACGTGATTCCTGAAGCACCCGCTCCGACAACACCTATTTTCATTGCAAATATATTATCACATCAGATTTTATAACGTTATAAAACACAAAAAGTCTAAAAAAATAGTTAAATATCCTCGTGCGTGTTCGCGCAATAATCTTATATATTTATATTATTAAATGAATAAATATTCATTTTCTTTAAAAAAATATTAAAATTTTTTTCA
>CADCNT010000007.1 GCA_902802905.1 uncultured Erysipelotrichaceae bacterium
TTTTTAAAGCTCACTATGTTGAGTTCTTTTCAGAGTACGCTATTTTAAGTTCGAATTAAATTTTTGTAAAATTCTTATTGTTTTTTAATAGTTAGTCTCCGTTATTTATTATAATCATTTTTTTGTATAAAAAAACTAGGCACATTTACATGCACCTAGTTATTTCGATTAATCAAATAAATCTGGGTAGTTATCTTTGAAGTAATCGTAGACAGATTGATCGTGATATTTGATATCCATCTTCTTTAACCAGTGTTCTTTGCTTAAGGAAGCATAGTTACCAGTTTCAGCGACTTTCTTTGTGATTTCAGAGATAACTTTATTTAAGAATGTTTGACTACGAGTATTAGCGTAGCTGTTATCAGAAATACCATTTCTTAATTTGACATCTTTAGCAGCTTCGAGAACTTGGACTACATAGTAGGCACTTCCATCATAATAGAGAATGTCATCTGTGTAGTTACTACCAGCGGCTTGTCCGTCGAATTTAAGGAAGTAAGCACCGTTAATGGAACAAATATATTTGTTTTCTTTTGGAGATGGTCCTTCTCTGACTTCCCAATCACCTGTTGTAGCGTTTTTGACGATACGGTCAACTTCTGCTAATTTTTCTAATTGTTCGATGTCTTCATCATCTTTGATTTCAATCTTGTTGTTAGCGACAGAGAGTTGGAAGAGATTGTTAACAATCTTACCGTTACTATCAAGTGTTGGAGAGGATTTTTGGATGTACCAACCTTTGGTGATGGATTCGCTTTGAGCGATATTAATCTTTTCTTGGTCAAATCCTTCTTCAAAGGAGCATTTACCAGAATCGGTATACTTGTTATATAAAGTCATATCAAGTTCGTTGAAGGATTCAGCGCTTAATAATTCTTCATATTCTTCCACTAAATCACCATAGGTGGTGTTAGAGAAGTATTTCTTACCAGAGAGTGCACCGGTTTCAACTTTGAAGGCGTCACTTCTGGAAGTGTTAATGGCTTGAATGATTTCGTCTGCTCTTTCATCTTTTGGATCACCGGTTTGAGTATAGAGGTCATCATATAAACCTTTAGCAATTTTTTGATATCTTTCGAAGATTGCTTCAAATGGGTTATTTTCTTCATCAACAACTGCGTTGTATTCATCAGTTGCTGCTGGAACAGTGGCGTAGATTTCTTTCACTAATTCTTTAGCTAATAAGTTAGCGTTTAATCCAAAGCCTTCATGTTCTTCAATTTTGATGACGTTGATTTGTCTTGCACGTGAGTTACGAACAGCAGCGACATCTTCATCCATTAAGTATTGTTCGATTAATAAATCGTTATAAACTTCTGGGATGATGACTTTTTCAATGTAGTGATATTGTTCACCTTGATAATCAGCGGTTTCATCTTCATTGACTTCGTAGTTTGTTTGATATAAATCACGATGTAAGATATCTTCTTCGAAGACATCTTTGCCTTCAACTGTGTAATCAATGATGAGTGGATCAATGTCTAATAATTTGCCGTTGTCATCACGGTAGTTGGAGACGCTTTGTTTGTCTTCATATAAAGCTTTTAAGAACTTAACTTCAGAGAAGAAGTGCTTGGAAGTGTAACTACCAGTTTTAATCTTAGAGAACATATTTTCTGCGATTCTGGATTCGATATCAGCAAATCTAGAAGTGACTTTAGTTCTTTCAGATTGACATGGGGTGAAGTTTTTATCATCAGTAACTTCAACGATGTTGTCTGGATCATCGTCGTTGACGTGCTTTCCATTGTCATCATATGTCCAATAGGCTTTATGGGCTCTAATGAAGTTATCAGAAATGGTTTTGTCAACGTTGTTGCTTACGATGTCTTTGACTGCTTCTTTTAAGGTTGTGGAATCATCATTTTTAGATTGTGCAATCTTGTTATAAGCACCGAAGATACTTTGTGCATAACGGTGTAAGACTTTAGTTAAAGTCTCACTTGCGAGAGAATCATCATGATAGGCATCATAGATAATGCTTTCAATATCGTTTTGAATCTTTTCATCATAACCATCAATGGTGACGATTGGATCATCATAATTGCTTGGTTTTGATTTGATTTCATTAGATTCTCCACATGATGTGAGTGAGAGAATGCCTAATAATGATAAGACGGCTAATTTAGGAAATTTCTTATTTGACATAACAGGCACCATCCTTTTCCCACATACTCTCATTACCTTTCTTGAAGCTGAATGCACATGTAGTAGGTACGAATGCACCTTTGTACATGCCTGTATCGCTTCTTAAAGTATTTTGGTTCATGAGTTGTAATAAATATTCTTGCCATGCTTTATTGATCTTCTCTTCTTGGGAATAGTGAGCAGTTTCTCTTAATAAAGCGATGGTTGTATTAATGTTGTCTCTAATGACACTGTTGCCTTGATCATCTTCATCTGAGAAGTGAATCTTGTCTTTCATTGGCGCACCGTCGAAATCTTGATTTAATAAGGTTTCATAAATACGGTAGTCATACGCAGCGTCAAAGTTTGTAGATTTGATATCGTCTTTAATAGTATTCGCACGTTGTGTGTAGTAGGAGCCGTCATTTGAATTCTTCAAATTAACGTATGTTTCTTTATCTGCTGGGAAATCTTCATCGGTTGGGACTTTGGTTGTGTAATAATCAGATAATGATGTAGCAACTTTGCCAACAGCGATATTAGTTTGTTCAAAGACAGACTTTCTCATCACCATGAAGTGGATACCAGCTGTACTTCTAACGCCGATAATGACGTTACCATGTGTATCACACAAGACTTTCTTATTTAATCCGGTAACTTTGTTTGCTAGGAAGTTGTTAGATTGTAACTTTAAGATATCTGCATTATCAAAGTTATAAGTTGTTGTTGCAATCTTGTCATCTGCAGTTTTTGTTCCTGCATTGTAGCTAACAGAAGTTTCGTCTAATAATTCATTTGTAATAACAAATGGTGAACGGAAGTTTAAGAATGCGTTGAATAAAACGTTTCTTGGTAAAGAAGCAGCGTTTCCTTCTGGTTCGAAGGCACCAATCTTGGCATCTTCTGCTTTTAAGCCAATTTGTCTAAAGACATCAAATGGGATTGATGGAATCTTGGCTGTAGCTTCTTCTTTGTGAAGATTGACCTTACTAACCATTTCAGAGGCGATTAAGGTTTGTACTTTTTGTTTGGCTTCGCCAGTTTCTTCTAATGTCTTGGTAACGATTTCAGCGTCTTGATTTAAACCAAATGCTTTATAACGACCTTTTGTGGTACCGTCTTCAGCGTTAATTCCACTTAAGATGGCGTCAAATGCGTAAATACCTAATTTGAATTCGTTATAGAAGTCAGTCTTGGTGGTCATTAAGCCGACATCACCAAAGTTATCGTTTGAACTATCATCAGAAAGAATAGCGGTATCTTCGAAGGTGTATTGTCCGTCGACTAATTGACGCACAACGCTCCATAATTTCTTAGCTTCAGCTTCGCTGATAGTGGCACGAGAATAATCTTCGGCATCAGCGCTTAATTTCACTAAGATGTGTAAAACGTGATATGGATAAACCGCATCAACATTTTTGGTTTCTGGAGCTGGTTCGTCCCAGAAATCATCAACACCTAAGTACTCTTGTCTTAAACCGAGAGTGGTTGCTGTGCTTTCAGAATTCTTCTTGAAGTACCAATCAGACATCGCTTCTTTTTCTAATTGATAAATGAATTTCAATTTTAATTCTTTTTTGTTTTCGACATCGTTTGATTCGAGGATTTTATCCCATTCATCCTCATACTTTGTGCCGTTAGAATTGGCATTATCTTTAGCGGTTTGTTGTAAAGCTTTCACTTTATCATCAGCTTCGGATTCAATACGTGAATAGGCTTTTAAGTCAGAATCACGTTCACTAATGAGTGGATATTCATATCTGATGAGAGCTTCAAGGACGGCATTATAGTATGCAGTAGTACCTGCCTTGCTTTCTCCGTATTCAGCATATAATTCATCCACATTGATTTCGATTTTATCGGTTTTGTCGTTATAACCGATTAAATCAACTACGGAATCCTTGCTCTTTGTGACACTTGCTGTATCGCTACAACTTGTTAACGCAAGAGCGCCGATGAAACTAGTAACTAAACCGATAGATAGCTTACTTTTTTTCATCTAGTTTTTCTCCTTTTTTGAATACATAGCGTTTCTATTTTATATATCTTCATTTTCGCGTGCAATAATAATTTTAATTATTTTCATGTATACATATGGGTGAATGGCCACTTATCATTCTTTTTATCGTATTATTTGCATATCTTTTTTCTTCTATTTAGAATATAACGGCATTGAGGTAAAAGTATGGCTACTTTAAGAATCAAAAATCTCCATGTTGAAGTCGAAGGAAAAGAAATTTTAAAAGGCGTTGACGTCACTATTTCTGAAGGCGAGACTGTCGCTCTTCTTGGACCAAACGGACATGGTAAATCCACATTATTTAACGCGATTATGGGTCATCCACGATACAAAATCACGGAAGGATCAATCTTTTTGGATGATGTAGATTTAACAAATTTAACTACTGACGCTAGAGCTAGGGCGGGATTATTTTTAGCATTACAAAATCCTGCAGAAGTTCCAGGTGTTATCAATTCTGATTTCTTAAGAGCCGCTGTTAATGCTACCTCAGATGAACATTTATCAACTTATAAGTTTTATAAAATGCTTGATAATGCAACTAAAGAACTAAAAATGCCTTTCGACTTAGCAACAAGAAGCTTAAATGAAGGGTTTTCAGGCGGAGAAAAAAAGAGAAATGAAATTCTCCAACTCATGCTATTAAATCCTAAGATTGCTATGCTCGACGAAATCGATTCAGGCCTTGATGTAGACGCAATTCAAACTGTGTCAGAAGTGATAAAAAAACAAGAAGAAAAGGGCATGGGATTTTTCGTGATATCTCACTATGCAAGATTGTTCGATTTAATTAAACCTACAAGAGCCGTAGTTATGATTAATGGCAGAATTGTTTTAGATGGTGATGCTTCACTTATTAAACGCATTGATCAAACTGGTTATGAATTTATTAAAACTGAGCTCGGTATCGAGATTGAAAAAGAAGAAGCTAATATGAACGATGTCTCCATCGGAAGTTGCGCGGTTAGAGAAACAATAAAAAAATAAAATGAAAACTATTGAAATAAGGGAAAATACAAGAATTGATTTATCCACTTTGGAAAGCGAAGTGTCGTTTTCTATTTTTGGCAAAGTCCCTTATTTATATTTATTTAATATTAAAGAGGATAATAGGCTTACTTTTGATGTCGCTGATGGAGTCGAGCTACACTTATCATTCTTTAGTCAAAAAACTATAAAAAACGGAAAAATTACTGCAAATCTTGGAAAAAATTCTCAAATTATTAGCTATTTTGCTGATTTTAGCGAAGAGAACAACCGTCTAGATGTCGCTATAAACTTGAATGATGAAGGTGCTACTTGCGAGTGGCATTTAGCTAGTCTTTCTAGCAATAAAGACAATAAGGATATTAGTGTTTCTATCTATCATAATCATCCACGTACTTTTGGTAGAATTGATAACTACGGTGTCTGTAAAGATGAAGGCCATTTAGTGTTTGCTGGGACCTCCCATATTCTTAAAGGCTGTCACCAATCAAAATCTCATCAAAATGCAAAGATTGTGGTCTTTGATGATGCCTGTGTTGCTAAGGCTAAACCAGTGCTTAAAATTGATGAAAATGACATCGAAGCCAGCCATGCTGCAACAGTGGGAAAAGTAAGCGATGAACATATTTTCTATTTAACCTCTAGAGGCTTGAATATTGAAGAAGCAAAAATGCTTATTACACTAGGCTATTTAAAACCGATTTTAAAAGGTTTTGATGACACTGTTCGAGGTGATATTGATGCCCTAATTGAAAGGAGATTGTCCCATGTACAAGCTTGATCAAATACGTGCTCAATTTCCAATGTTAAATAATAAAACTATGCAAGGAAAACCACTTGTGTTTTTAGACAATGCTTCTACAACTTTTAAGCCACAATGTGTTATCGATGCAATGAATGAATATTATTCTGAATATACTTCTAACTCTCATCGTGGTGACTATGATTTATGTTACAAAGTTGATCAAAAGATTGAAGAAGTTAGAAAAAAGGTAGCTAAATTTGTTAACTGTGAAGAAAACGAAGTTGTTTTCACAAGTGGCGATACAGATTCTTTAAATTTAATTGCCTATTCTTATGGATTAGATAATTTTAAAAAAGGTGATGTGATTTTAATTAGCCAACTTGAGCATGCTTCTAATGCCTTACCTTGGTTTAGGATTGCTGAGCTTACAGGTGCAATAATTAAATTTGTCGATGTAATTGATGGCAGAATCACTTTAAAAAATGTTAAAAAAGCTTTCAACGACTATAAAAATATAAAATTAGTATCCTTTGCGCACGTTAGTAATGTATTAGGATATATGATTGACGCGAAAGCAATTGCTAAAATTTGTCATGAAAATGGTGCAATATTTGTTTTAGATGGAGCGCAATCTGTTCCTCACATCAAAACCGATTTTAAAGATTTAGATGCAGATTTCATTACATTTTCCGCTCATAAAATGTGCGGACCTACAGGAATTGGCGCTTTAATAGGTAAAAATGAATTGTTAGAAAAGATGTCTACCTTTGAAACCGGCGGTGGAATGAACATTAAATTCACTAGTAAAGTCGAAATGATACCACTCCCTGCTCCTAATAAGTTTGAGGCAGGAACATTAAATGTAGCTGGTATTATCGGCTTTGGCGCTGCTATTGATTTCATTGAATCAATTGGTTTAGATAACATTCATGAGCATGAAGTTGAGCTAAGCAAATATGCTCTATCAAAATTAGAAAAATGTGATGATATCATTATTTATAATAAAAATAGTAATAGTGGGATTATTACATTTAATCGTAAGAATGTTTTTGCGCAAGATGAAGCTACTTTATTAAATTCTAAAGGTATTGCGGTTAGAAGTGGACAACACTGCGCAAAAATGATTGATGATGTGATTGACACAATTGCTACTGTTAGAGCCTCATTTTATCTATATACTTCTAAAGAAGAAGTTGATATATTTATTGAAAATCTTATTAACGGAGGAGATATTTTAGATGCCTATTTCTTTAACTAATGAAATGATGAGATCCATTATTATGGACCATTCTTTTAATCCAACTAATAAACACCTCCCTAAAAAAGAAGGCTATGAAAAAGTGCATATGCATTCTGATAACTGCATTGATGATTTAGATATCTACTTTTTAGTCAAAGATTTTAAAGTAGTGGATGCTTGTTTTGAAGGCGTTGCATGCACTATTTCGTTAAGCAGCACAGATATTATGTGCGATTTATTAAAAGGTAAAAGCATTATTGAAGCCTTATACATTATTGAACAATATCAAAAAATGATGCATGAGGAACCATTTGATGCCGATGTGTTAGATGAGGCTATTGTTTTTATTAATACCAGCAAACAAGCTGCAAGGATTAGATGCGCTACAATTGGCTATAACGCCGCTAAGATTGCTTTAGAGGATAAAAAATAATGGTAGACGATATCAAATTCCAAGAAGATTATAAATACGGATTTAAAGACGATGATGTCTCTGTTTTGAAAATGGAAAAAGGTTTAAACGAAGACATTGTTAGAAAAATCTCTAAATATAAAAATGAACCAGAATGGATGTTGGATTTCCGTTTAAAGGCTCTCCGTAGCTTTAATGCAATGCCGCTTCCTAATTTTGGTCCTGATTTGAAAGATTTAGATTTTAATTCCTTTACTTATTTTATTAGACCAAGTGAAAAAGAAGTTAAATCCTGGGATGAAGTCCCTGAAACCATTAAAAATACCTTTGATAAGTTAGGCATCCCTGAAGCTGAACAAAAGTATTTAGCAGGTGTTTCAACTCAATATGAATCTGAGGTTGTTTATCACAACATGCTAAAAGAAATAGAGGATAAAGGAGTTATCTTTTTATCCACTGATATGGCGCTTAAATTGTACCCAGATTTATTTAAAAAATATTTTTCCACAGTTGTCCCTGTTGCAGACAATAAATTCTCTGCTTTAAACGGAGCAGTTTGGTCCGGTGGAAGCTTTATTTATGTGCCAAAAGGCGTACATTTAGATAAGCCACTTCAAAGCTATTTCAGAATTAATAATGAGAAATCAGGACAATTTGAAAGAACTTTAATTATCGTTGATGAAGGAGCAGATGTTCACTATGTTGAAGGCTGCACTGCACCAACCTATTCCAAGGAAAGTTTACACGCTGCTGTAGTGGAAATTATCGTCCTTAAAAATGGACGCTGCAGATACAGCACAGTTCAAAATTGGTCGACAAATATCGTAAATTTAGTTACAAAACGAGCAGTTTGTTACGAAAATGCATCGATGGAATGGATCGACGGAAATGTTGGTAGTCAAGTAAACATGAAGTATCCAGCATGCATCTTAAAAGGTCGTGGTGCGAAAGGGACATGTATCTCTATTGCTGTGGCTGGCAAAGGCCAATATCAAGATGCTGGAGCAAGGATGATTCATGAGGCTGAAGATACCACTAGTACTATCATCTCTAAGTCAATTGTTAAAAATGGTGGAGTCGCTAATTATAGAGGCACAGTTAGACATAAGGAAAATGCTAAAAATTGTAGGAGTCATGTTGAGTGTGACACCCTCATTTTAGACCACTTATCAAAGAGTGACACAATTCCTACAAATGAGGTTAAAAATAATACTTCATATATCGAACATGAAGCCACTGTTAGTAAGATTAATGAAGATCAGCTTTTCTATCTTATGAGTAGAGGCATTTCTGAAAAGGATGCAACTCAAATGATTATCATGGGATTTATTGAACCATTCTCTCGAGAATTACCTATGGAATATGCTGTTGAACTCAATCAATTAATTAAAATGGATATGGAAGGAAGCGTCGGATAATGGATTATCAAGTTATCGTTGTTGGAGGAGGACATGCAGGATTAGAAGCTGCATTTGCTTCAGCCCACATGGGTATGAAGACTCTTTTAATATCGATTAATATCAAAATGATGGGCAATATGCCTTGTAATCCATCTATTGGTGGATCTGCTAAAGGGATTGTTGTTCGTGAAATTGATGCTTTAGGCGGAATGATGGGCATTGCAGCTGATCATCATTATTTACAAATGAAGATGTTAAATACTGGAAAAGGTCCTGGTGTACAATGCTTACGAGCGCAGCAAGATAAACTAGAATATCCTAAATATTTGCAAGATTTAGCATTAGCTACAGAAAACTTAACCGTGGAAGAAGGCATTGTTAATGCGTTAATTCATGATGATACTCATGTTTTTGGAGTTAAGTTAACTGATGGAAGAGAATATACTTCCGATGCAGTTATTTTATCTACAGGAACATACATGGAAAGTTATATTTTCCGTGGACATAAGAAGATTTCAGAGGGTCCTGATGGGCAAAAACCATCTTTAGGTCTATCTCCATATTTAAGAAGCATGGGCATTGAAACATATCGATTAAAGACCGGCACCCCTCCTAGAATTAGAAAAGACTCCATTGATTTTTCTAAAGCAAAAGTGGAACCAGGAACACCTGGTCATTTGGCTTTTTCCTATACAACCAAGGAATTTATTCCACTTGAAGAACAAGAGGTTTGTTATCTTATTTATACAAATTTAAATACGCATAACATCATTAAAGAACATTTAGATGAAACCGCTTTATATTCTGGCAACATCGTTGGTGTTGGTCCTAGATATTGTCCTTCTATTGAATCCAAAATCATGACTTTTAAGGACAAGGAACGACATCAATTGTTCTTAGAACCTGAATCTAGATATACTGACTCCATTTATTTACAGGGATTCTCCACATCTATGAGTGAAGAAGTCCAAGAATTAATGGTGAGATCTTTACCAGGCTTTGAGAATGCTGTTTTCTTAAAATATGCTTACGCAATTGAATATGATGCAATCAAGACTACAGAATATGGACCAACACTAGAATTAAAGAAATGGCCTGGTTTATACATCGCTGGTCAGATTTGTGGCACTTCTGGATATGAAGAAGCAGCAGGTCTTGGCTTACTCGCCGGAATCAACGCTTCACTCAAAATACAGCGCAGAGAGCCACTCATTTTAAGAAGAGACCAATCTTATATTGGCGTAATGATTGATGATTTGGTGACTAAAGGAACTGAAGAACCTTATAGATTATTATCTTCTAGAGCAGAGTTCCGTTTATTACTTAGACACGATAACGCTGATCTTAGATTGACTGAAATTGGCCATGACATTGGGCTGATTAATGAAGAGAGATATCAATACTTCACTAAGAAAAAGCAATACATCAAAGAAGTTTGTGAAATCTTAGAATCGACTTACCTAGGAAAACGTAAAGATGTAGAGAATTACATCATTTCCTTAGGGTTTAATGAACTTAAAGGCGGCATTTTGGCATCCGAATTATTAAAGAGACCTGGTGTTAAATATAGTGAACTAGCAAAATTCATTCCAGAATTAGACAAATATGAACTTGATGAGCAAACAATTGATGAAATTGAAATCATTGAAAAATATGAAGGCTATATCGTCAAGCAAAAGCGTGATGCAGAAAATCATCAAAAACTCGAAGAATTAAAGATTCCTGAAGATATTGACTATTTATCTATGAATGGATTACGCCTTGAAGCGAGAGAAAAACTTAATAGAGTTAGACCTTTGACTGTTGGACAAGCTAGTAGAATTAGTGGTGTTAATCCTAGTGATATTTCTATGTTAATATTAAATGTGAAAAAGATTCTTAATCATGAATAGAGAAAATTTAGCTAAACAAATAAGATTATTAGGCCTAAATCCAAATCAGCATCAGCTCGATAAATTAGAGCTTTATATGCATGAAGTTTTAGAAACCAATAAACTATTTAATCTTACTGCAATTAAAGAAGAAGATAAGTTTAGAGAACTGATGATTTTAGATAGCGTTTATCCTTTAAAGTATTTTAAATTTGATAACAAGAAAGTTATTGATATTGGGACCGGATCTGGTTATCCCGGAACAGTTCTTGCAACCTTATCAAAGGGAGATTTCACTTTGCTAGATTCTACTTCAAAAAAAGTAAAATTTACGGACATTTCCTGTTCAAAATTTCGAATTTCGAATGTAAATTGTGTTTGTGATAGAGCTGAGGAGTACGCTAAAAACCATAGAGATGAATATGATTTTGCAGTGGCAAGAGCGGTAGCGGAACTACCAGTCTTAATCGAGATAATTATTCCACTTTTGAAGGTTAATGGTATTTTCATTGCATTAAAAGGATCTAAGGGTTTAGAGGAATTAGAAAATTCTAAAAAAACTCTCGAAAAATTAGGTGCTGAAGTTGAATATTTTGATGAATATGAATTACCAGAAAGCAATGAAAAAAGGGTCAACATTATTATCAAAAAAATTAAACCAACCAATTTGAAATATCCACGAAAATATTCTCAGATTACCAAAGCAATAAAATAGCGCTCAAATAGATTGAATCTTTGAGTGTTTTTTCTTACAATATAGTTACTTCAGGGCAGCGAATTAACGCGACCGGCGGTAAACCCCGCAAGCCAATAGGCATGAACTAGTGAAATTCTAGTGGCGACAGTAAAGTCTGGATGAGAGAAGTGAGAAGAATTAATTTTCTTTGATGTGTAGCCCCTGAAGTAGAGGGCTATTTTTTATGAATTCAGAAGAATTAAAACAATTCATGGGCTGGTTCAAATGGGTGATGATGGGAATTTTGATTCTCATTGTTATCGGACTGTTTGTACTTTCTTACTTTCATTACAAAAAAAGAAAAATTAATCCTGTTAAATTTATGACAGTAACAGGTATCTTTGGGGCAATATCAATAATTCTTTATGTTGTTGTTCCTGATTTTGGTTTAGGTTTCACCCCGCCTTGGCTTAAAGTACATCTTGATGAAATTCCAATGTTTTTAGTGGGCTTTATGTATGGTCCTTTGGGAGCGGTGATGGTGAATATATTAAAAACTCTTGTTAAGCTTCCACTTACCTCAACTGCATGTGTTGGCGAACTAGGTGATTTCATTTTCTCTTTAGTTTTTGTTCTACCAGCAGTAATGATTTATGAACGCAGAAGAAAATTATCATCAGTTTTTATAGGGGTAGGTATTTCTTCGATTGTGCACATCATCTTTGCAATGGTGATGAATGTATATTTCATGATTCCGTTCTATTCCATGTTTTATAATCTTCCTGAATCTGTACTTGAAGGTATGTGCAAAGCAGTGGTTCCTGCGGTACAAGGAGATAATTGGAAGTGGCTTTATGCAGGAATTATGGTCGCCCCAATGAATGCAATAAAGGACGCAATTGTCATTGTCGCAGTCCTCCTCCTGTATAAGAGATTACATATTTTAATCGAACGCATCTCCAGCGAAATTGAGAAAAAAAGATTATCTCCAGATGAAGATAATCAATTAGAGCAAAAAGAAAACTAGGCACAAAGCCTAGTTTTTATATCATTACTCTTCAACAGAGATTGCACCAACTGGGCAGACACTAACGGCTTCCTCTTCGCCTTCGCCGCTAACGACTTCTGCAAGACCGCTATCGCCAATTGCGAAATCATCTGGATAAGTACCTGCGCAACAACCGCAACCAATGCATAAGCTTTGATCGATTCTGACTTTCTTTTTAGCCATTGATATTTACCTCCTAGGTTTGAATTTATTATACAACTTCTTTAAGGTTTTGCTAATCAATATTAAATATATTAAGATTTACGCATGAATATAGCGCTTATCGTTTTTGCTGGAAGTGGCACGAGAATGAACACTTCTATTCCTAAACAATTTATTAAAGTTAAGAATAAAGAACTTGTAATTTATACAATAAATAAGTTTGTTGAGAATAAGAATATTGATGAAATTATTTTGGTTACATCAAAAGATTTTTTGGATTACACAAAAGAGTTAGTTACAAAATACAACCTTAAAAAAATATCCAAAGTAGTGGAAGGTGGAGCAACTAGACAAGAGTCAGTTAGGCTTGGATTACAATCTTTAAATTGTGATAAAAATGATATTGTTTTAATCCATGATGGAGATAGACCTATGGTGTCAGAAAACATCATTAATCAGTGCATTGATTATTTGAAAGATTACGATGCTTGTTGTCCTATTTTAAATATAGATAAACGCTTGCCTGATATATCTAATTCAGGAAGAACTAGAATTGTGAATGACACTGAAGTTGATATTCAAACTCCGCAGACTTTTAAGTATGGTTTGATATTATCAAAACATAACGAAAATACAGACAAATCATTTTCAGATGATGTTGGGTTAGTAGAGAATGATGTTGAAGTAAAATTCTTTGAAGGAGATCCTTTGAATTTTAAAGTAACGCAGCCGAAAGACTTGGCATTTTTTGAAAAACTCTTAAAATAATCGCTATGAGAAAATTAATTGCTAGTATCAAAAAATATCCTAAATCATTTATTATCGCCTCAATTATCGCAACTATAATTGGCCTCACTGTTTTTCTTGTGTTTTATTTTGCGATAAATAAGCAAACTATTACTGGCTTATTAAATGGAACCGGCGTTGCTGGAGCTGTTCTTATTTTATTCTTTGGTCTAGCTTGGCTTGCTCGAGCAGGAGCGTTTGACACTATTAGTTATGGCTTTGGTCAGATGTTTACTTCAATGTTTGCAAGAAAGGCCAATAAATATAACGATTTTGCTGATTATAAGGAACAAAAAAATACTAAACGAGAAGTCGCAAGCCTTTCTTATTTTTCATATTTATTTGTTGGTTTATTATTTTTAATTGCATTTGCCATTTTACAGATTGTTTATGCTTCTCTATACTTTGTATAGTCATAATAATTAGTTTAGAAAAAACATCGCAAAATTGCTGAATTAGCGATGTTTTTTTATTAAAAAGTGTTTGCTTTTCACTCGCGTAATATATATATTATTAGACAAACACAAAATTGCGTGCTCACATATGCACGAGAAAAGGAGGTAAACATATGATTAAAGCCACAATGTTAGCAGCCCTCATTGCTGGAGCAGCTATGAGTGCTAATGTAGCAGCTAATTCGCATTCTCAAACAAGTTATGTGAAACCGCTTGATACCGAAATCATTGTTGAAGTCGATCGCTCGTTGGATAGCTTGACTCAAGATGGTATTAAAAACACCCAAAATGCAATTCGTAATCGTATCAAGAATTATGTCACACCACATGTTAAAGACATTTGCTCATTTAATGTTTTGAATAATGCATTTGCTGTTGCAGTTAATGGCGATTATGTCGACCAAATTAGAAATCTCCCAGGAGTTAAGAGTGTAACAATTAACTCACTCCACTGGGCGCAGACTCCAGAAAGTGATGATGGAGCTGTTTATATTAGAGGTGCAAACGATGGCATTTATGATGAAAGTCAAAACGTTTCTGCCCTCACAATGGAAAAACCAAATAACACAAATGATGGTGAAGGTACAGTCATTGCTATTCTAGATAATGAATTTTATCTTAGAGCTAGACATAAAGAAGGCAACGAAGTAGTTGCTTCTTGGAATCACGAAACTTTTGATGATTTAGATTCTAGCGTAGTAAAAAGATTTGACTTTGTAACTAACCAAACCGCTGGTGCTTCTGCAGAAGACGTTGCTGCTTCTAAAGCTGCTTATCTTGAAATGATTAAAGATACACATGCTTATACTTATGATAGCGATTATGACAAAGTTGCTGATAAGGAAACAGTAATTACCGACACTATGCTTGGTGATGAAGGATCTCTATATTACTCTAGCAAAGTCCCATTCTATTTCGACTACGGCGGAGAAAAAGAAATCCACAGTGATTACGCTTCTCAAGACTTTGACGTCTCTAGTGAAATTACTTATCATGGTAGCCACGTTGCCTCAATTGCTGCAGGTAACGCTGCTAATTACAAAGGCATTGCTCCAAAAGCTCAATTAGTCTTAATGAAGGTCTTTACAAACTTTAAGCCTAATAAAGTTGAAGAAGCCGTTGGTTTACAATCTTCTACAGGCGCTTATGATATTCCAATCTTGAGAGCTCTTGAAGACTGTGTAACTTTAGGCGTTGATGGTATCAACATGTCATTAGGTAGCAACTTAAATGACTTCGATCAAGAATCAATCACATCAAAAACTTTAAAAACGCTTGCACAATCCGGTATTTTGACCGCTGTTTCTGCAGGTAACTCTGGTAAATCCGCTTATGGTTTTGCTGGTGGATATGGTAACTGGACATTTGAATCCCAAGAAACTGGTATCTTATCTAGTTATACCAATATCGTTGAAACTATGGATGTCGCTAGTGGACAACCAATTAGAAAATTCTATGAGAACGCTTTCAAACTTGGTGAACACTATATTGAATTTGATGACCAAATCGTTAATAGAGAAGGTTGGCCAGATGATTATGATGTTGAACATAAAATGATTGAAGTTTTCCAAGATGAAGAAGGACATCCACTTGAAAGACAATGGGTATATATCCCTGGATTTGGTAATTCTAGTGACTATGGTTCATTAGATCTCCAAAACAAAATCGCTGTTGTCAATCGTGGTAGCATCTCATTCTCTGAAAAATACAAAATCGCTCAAGGCAAAGGTGCTGTGGCTATGGTCATTATTAATAACGACCCAACCGCCAGTAGCTTTAACTTCAGATGTAGCTTTGGTGATGATCAACCTGAAATCCCTGTCGCTTTAGTTTTATATAGTGACATTGATAAATTTGGAACCCCAGGAGTTGTAAGTGAATCTAACAAGTTCTCATTAGTTAATAAGAAAGTCTTAGACAATTTACGTGCTTACACTTTATCTACATTCTCTTCTGATGGTGCAACATTTGACTTACAACTTAAGCCAGAAATCACCGCACCTGGTGAAAATATCCGTGGTGCTGTTCCACCACAAAAGAAAGAGCATAGAGAAGAATCACCTCTTAGCACCTATGAGTACTTAAGTGGTACTTCCATGTCTGCCCCTAACTATGCAGGCGCTCAATCTGTCTTATTATCTAAAGTTTCCAAAGATGTTTTCTCTAAAGCATCTCCAACTGCGGATGATTTGAAGAAAGTTTCTGATTTCCGTGACACAGTTAACATGAGAATGATGTCAACTGCAAGAGTGATGTCTGATTATGATTACGATCCAGAAACATATTACAATTCCGGAACATCCGAAACTAAAGAATATCGTTATACTTCACCTCGTATTCAAGGTGCAGGTATGGTCAATCTCGACGCCGCTTATAACACTGATGTCTATCTTGAAGGATTTAGTGCTGATGGTCGTACTGGTAGTAAAAAATCAAAGATTGAATTACGTAATAGCGATTTAATCAACAATGGTACTATCAAATTAAGCTTTATTGGTCATAATGAATCCAATGAAAAGAGATCTTTTAAAGCTAAAATCGTAGTTATGAGACCAGCAGTCGACCATACTACTGACATCGTCACAAAACAATATAACAATCTCGGTGATGTCGATAGCATAGCAAACTTCCCAGGTGTTACTTACTATAGAGCTGGTTGGGTATTCAATCCTGAAACAGGAAAAAGTGAATTCTCTAACCACATCGAAAGCAAGTCTCAATTAAGTTTTGCTCATAATGATGTCTATAAAGTCATAAAAGAAATCAAATATTGGGCTACTCCTGAAGCTTGTGCACAAGCTCACCCAACCGAAGACAAAGATACATGGGATGAAACATTAGGATTAACACCTATTCCTGTTGGAAGATACTATAACGCTGGTGATGATAAAATCGCCAACTGGTTACCTCTTCCAGATCACCCATATCAATCAGTGCAAGATACACTTATTTGTGAAAAAGAATATGCTGGCACAATTGAAATCCCAGCCAATTCTAGTAAAACATTTAATCTTGATGAAGTGACTCTTACAACTGAACAAAAGGCTGCGATTTCTGAATACTTCGATTATGGATGTTATTTAGAAGGATATCTTGAACTCGAAAGCTTAGATAACAAATATGACTTATCCATGCCTTGGATGGGATTCTATGGAAATATCGAAGGTAAAGAAAATTCAAGTTATGAAGATTGTCCAGTCGTGGAACCATTCAGCTTTGAAAAAGACAGTACTAAAGTTTATCCAAGTGATTTAGTCAATGACTTATCCAAATCTTTATTAGGTAAAACTAATGTCGACTTCGGTAGTGAATGGATTACCACATATATTGAACAAGGTAAAACCTTCAATTCTGATAAGATTTTAATGAATGATGAAAGCTTGTCTCACTTATGTGAAAGTAACTCAAATTACCACTTAGTGGGAACTGATTTAGAAGGTAATCGTTATGGTGACGCTAAAAACAACATTTATGTTGGTAGCCCACATTCAAGTAACACAATGATTATTCAACAATTCGTTTTGAGATCATGTGCAGATAACTATTTCACCATTACAAACGAAAAAGGAAAAATGGTCTATAAAGACGCATTGCAAGATATGCTCTTTGGAGACACACTAAATAAATGGACTCTTTATAAGTCCATGGTTGATGATTCCTATTTAGGTGGAGGCTATGTCGCTCATAGAGCGTTTGCGGTTATTCCTCTATATGATGGTAACGGTCAAGCGTTTGCAAGCGGTAATTACACAATTACATTTAATTATTTATTAGCCGCTACTGGAACATGGGTTTCTAAGGCCTACAACATGATTATCGATAGTGATACTCCAACAGTGAAGAATATTGTCGAACAAGGCGATAATATTAGAATTAACATTACCGAAAGCAACTTAGCTGATTTATATGTTGGTTCTTCTAGCTTCACAAACAGAATGAAATACGATAGCAAGAGCAAACAATTCTATGTCGAATTAAGCAAAGTTGAAGCTATTGAAATCATGAACGAAAATCTCAATCGTGAGAATCAAACTGGTCGTTTATTTGTCGGTATGTACGATAAAGCATACGGATATACAGGCGCAATTATTAAATTTAATAATAAAGATAAAGACGCCGCTAAACATTACGGTCCAGAGTTTGTTCAAAAACATCGCTTTATTCCACTCTTTAACAATTACACAATTGTTGAACACTACGAATTTGATGGCGGTGTTGACATTGAAGACTTAGGAGAAGTCATTAACTTCTTCGAACTTGACGCTAAAGGAACTCCAACTAAAATTGAAAATGTTCCAAATGATGTCAAAGTCACTAGATTCCCATCAAAAGGTGGATCTAGCTCAGGTTGTGGAGGAAATATTGTCACTACAAGTGTGACACTCTCAACATTAGCGGGTGTATTAGCAATTAGCTTATTCATCGCTAAGAAAAGAAAAAGAAACGGAGGACAAGAACAATGAGAAAAGGATTTAAATCATTTGTATTCTTAACATCTCTAGCTACTGCTGCATCATTTACAATTACTGCTTGTAATTCTGGTGCTCCAGCAGTCACAGTTGAATATTCTTTCAACGTGTCGACAAAAGTCAAAGGCGCTGTTTATCTCGGAACCGATGAACAAATTCAAGTTAGTGAAACTAAAGATAAACACGATAAAACAGTTAGAGATTTCCAATTCTACTTATTAGAAGATTCTGATTCCCAATACTTAACCGTTAGTTCTACAGGTGTAATCCATCCAGTAAGTGTAACTCCTAAAGAAGGAGACATTATTGAAGAAGATGGAGAACCAGTAGAAGTCGAAGAAGACTATGAAGTCGGTATTGGTGTTTATGAATCTCAATCTGAAATTTTTAGATCTTTATATGTCAAAGTTGTTGAAAAATATGAAGAAGCCAACGGCGGATATAACTTCTCAAGTGCTACTTGGAAGCAAAGATCTGAAGTTCTCGGTAAATTAGAAGAATTCGCTATGAGTAACTTCTTAACCGGTATTTCCTTATTTGAAAATGGTGGTTATGTAAGATATTCATCTCGTGTTCATTTACCTACTCAAAACTATATTTCTGGTTATGGATTTGGTTTATTAAGTGAAGGTCATTTACATGAATCTTCTTGGTTACCAAACGTCACGGAAGATAAAGATTATTTACGTACTGCTTCAAGTTCTGACCCATTAGACATTAATGCTTGGATGGCAACTGACGCTCAAGTTGGAGATTTAAACGGTTACATTTCTACTTCATATTGGGGCACAAAGATTCATCCAACCGATTCTTCTAAATATGTTTGGTATCCAGTTTTAGCACAGGATGATTGTCCAGATCCAATCGCTGTTGCTGTTGACGATCTCGGTGTTGAACATGAATTAAAAACAAAAGCCGATTTTGAAGAATATGAAAAAACTATCTTCAAAACTTGGAGATTATATGTCAAGACTGATGAAATTACATATAATGCTGCAGAAGGCGCATCCAATGCAATTAAAACTTTAATTGAAGGCGATAGCGATCCAGATACCGCACCTTCAAGAACTGTTTCTATTGATGACTATGAATTTGCATTTAAGCTCTTATTAACAGGTGCTACTAAATTAAAAAGAGGTACTGAATTAGCTTCTGATACTTCTCATGGTTTTAAAGGTGCTTATTCCTATAACATTAGAACAGAAAACTATTCTTCTGATTCTAATACCTTAACTACAGATGATCTTGATGAAATTGATACCACTTGGGAATCCATGAAAGCCAGTGGCGACCTCGGTATTAAAACTTCAAAAGATCTATTTAGAAGCTATAACCAAACAACAGGTAAATATGAAGTTGATAATGCAGCATATAACGCCTGGAAAACTGGTGGTCATAAAGATTACATTCAATTTGAATTTATTAATCCAATAGACCAATTTAACGCAAAATACACTTTATCATCTAACTTATATTCACCAATGCCAAGAGACTTTATTAGCAAAATTGGTGGAAGTGTTAAAGATGATGAAGGCGGAACTGTTGCTGATGCCAACTGGATTAAAGGCGCGACTAACTTTGGTCGTTTTGCCGGAACATCTATTGCTGATAGAGTTATCTGCCTAGGTCCTTATCACTTAGATTATTGGACCAAAGGTCAAGAAACCGCGTTTAAACGTAGTGAAAACTGGTTTGAATGTGATACAGAAGCTCACCGTACTGGGAGATATCAAATTCCTGGTGTTCATATCCAAATTATTGAAAAAACAACCGAAGAAATTGATGGAATTTACATGGAGTTCTTACAAGGCAAATTAGACTCCACAGGTATTCCTTCTAACCATATGAGTGAACTTTTAGGTACTGATAAAAAAACAAGAGGTGACTCTACATTTAAACTTAATGTCAATTCTTGTGATCAAGCTAGATGGAATGAGCTATTTGGTACTAATGGTAAGATTGTGAAACAATCAGACGATCAATATAAAGTTAAATCATTTATGTCTAACTTAAACTTCCTGAATGGTTTATTCTGGTCAATCAATAGACCTGCATTCGCTGAAAAGCGTGGTGTGAGTCCTTCATATAACTATTTTGCTGATTCTTATATGATTAGTCCTGATGAAGGTAAATCTTATAACAGCACTTTAGCGCATGAAGAAGCAGTCACAAAATTTGGTATCGACATCAGTAAAGATGACTATGGTTATAACTATTCTAAAGCTGTCAAATACTTTAGACTTGCTGTCAGCGAATTAGTCAAAGAAGGAAAAATTAAATATGGTCCTTCTGCTGACGAACCAACAATCCTTAATTTAGACATTCAATGGATGTATCCATCTGATAAATCTGAATACGGACAAGACATTGGCGAAAACTTTGAATCAGCATTTAATAATGAAGCTGTTTGTGGTGGGCTTATTAAATTAAAAGTCAATCATAACGCTGACCAAGTTTGGACCGATGTTTACTATAACCACTTAATGGTTGGTAAATTCGACTTAGGCTTTGGTGCTATTTCCGGTAACAGCTTAAACCCACTTAACTTCATGGAAGTTTTAAGAAGTGATAATTCCTCAGGATTTACTCTTAACTGGGGTGCTGACACAAGCAAGTTTGATGAAAAACATCCAATTAACTATGGCACAACCAAAGAAAATACTAGAGAATGGTCATTTGACTCTTTATGGGCCGCTGCTGACCACGGTTCTGTTGTTAGAGCTGGTTTAGAAACTAAATTGGTCTCTACTGGTTATGTTGATAAAACAACAGACTTAGAAGGCAACGATACAAGTGATTTCCGTAATGGTGCAATCATTACTGTGCCATTTAGTTTTGTTGAAAAAACTGATACCGCTTTCTTCAGAGTTGAAAGAATTCAAATTTATTTAGTTGGTGCTGGACAATATGCTATTACAAAAGAACACATCAAACTTCTTAATGGCCAAGGTGAAGAAATCACCAACGAAGATGAAGAAGTGGTTGCTTATATTCAATTAGAGATTACTGCTGATATGGCTCGTGAGATTAATGCTCAAATCTATAAAGGTAGAAAATACGCTAAAGAAGTAGCAAAACTTTATGATAAAGATGGTAAACCATTATATCCAGATTCCGACCAAAAGAAGGATGATTATGAGCATAAATTCACTTTAGATAATTACTATTCTCTTCGTACAAAGGCTGGCTTATGGATGATTGATGTCTATTACAGCGTGCACATTGCTGGTTCTGAAGAAACAGAAAGTGTCTATTCTGTTCTTAAGAATGATTCTGATGATCCTACAGCCAATCGTTTAGCAAGAATCTAAGGAGGACAAAACAATGAAAAAATTTGCTTTATCCATCTTAGGATTAACTGCAATTATGTCTATTACTGGATGCGGTTCGACTAGTTCGAACACATCCGGTGCTAGCAGATATACCGCAGAAGCTCAAAGCATATTGCCTAATGTTCGAGCTATCTCTTTGAAAAAAGGTGATAGTTACGATGTTAGTGTTGCTATTAGACCTTATGCTGCTTATAGCACCAAATTGACATTTGAAAGTTCTGACTCTTCAATTGCTAGTGTTAATAATAAGGGCAAAGTAAGCGCGAAAGCACCAGGTCATGCGACTGTTACCATTACAGCATCTAATTATGTAGATGATGTTAAGACTCCAGATTTACGTACTACTGTTGAAATCTATGTCTACAAAATGGGTTCTACAGCTGATAAGAAGTCTTTGCTCACACAAATGAAAACTTATCAGGAAGAGCATTGTGAATTACCTGACAACATCATTCTTTATGATTATCGTGTTTATGATTTGGTTCAAAATGGTAAATCACAAGACCGTACCGATGAAAGACAAATCTACGCTAACAGCAGATCCCGTGGATTAATGCACTATAACAGTGTGGAATGGGATGTCAATGTTACTGATGGCGGACAATCTGTCCAAGAATATGGCTACATTTGTCAAACCAAAGAAAGCTATGGTAGTTACATGTACCACTATAGCGATAACGTGAAGAACGTGTTCTATATTGCCACCGAATTTAATAAAGGAAAAGTGTCTAGATTTGACACCATGAAAAGTATTCTTGATTGTTATTTCTCGGTGTCTAATGATTATTTCACCGGCTCATATGAAGATATTTTCTCAACTGATTGGTTTGATGATTTTAATTCTTATGCAAGATTGGTCAGTAAATTCGGCTCATATCGTAATAATGATGAATTCTGTATCTCATACACCTTATCTCAATCCTATTCTGGTGAATTTGATGAAGAAGATGAATGTAGATGGGCGACTCAACTTCCTTGTGGAATTAAGTATAAAGCCAAAGAATCAATGACTTATACTTGGGTTAATGGTTATTTACGCAACATGATGTATTCTAGTGGCAAAACATTTGAAATGGATGGATTGCCATACGAATATAATGTGACCTTAAATCAATCATTTGTGATCGTTAATGATTTTGAAATCGTTTCTTATATTCCAGATGATTCTCAATTCAATAACGTTGAATATTGGTACGACATCTAAAAAATAAAAAAAATATTAGGGTGCGATTTATCGCATCCTTTTATTATGCTTTTTTATGTGTTTTTCAATACACAGGCCACTTATTTTTATTTTTTTCGCTAGTTTTAGTTCGTTTGACTAACATAAAACTACCTTTTCTTAAACTTGCTATATTCATATAAGGGTTGTATAATCAACATACTTTGTTTATTAAACAAAAGAGAAAGGATGTAAATAAATGCTGAAATATTCAATTAAAAGAATTATTCTCGCTCTCATCACAGCGTTTATTATTCTATCCTTGACCTTTATTTTAGTTAAATCTCTAGGAATTATTATTCCACCTGGCGCTCACGAAGGAACTAGACGTGCATTTTTTATTGACCAATTAAACTTAGGTTATGTTGTGAGATTTTTTGAAGAACATAAAGAAATCGCTAAAAATCCTCTTGCGAAATTTACGCGCTCTGATGGAATTACTGAATACTTCTATGAAACGCCAATCATGGTCCAATATGGAAACTGGTTACGTAATATTTTCACTAAATTTGACTGGGGTCTATCTTCAAAAATTGAACCAAACGCCCATGCATTAAATATTATTGCTGAAAGATTACCAGTCTCTATGTATTTGAACATCGTTTCTGTCATAGTGTCTGTTCCTCTTGGAATTGGATTAGGTATTCTTGCTGGTTTAAAGAAAAATACTTGGATTGATCATTTAATCTCAACCCTTGTCATGATCTTTATTTCTATTCCATCATTCGTTGTTATTTCATTCTTGATATATTTCTTAGCGTATCGGGCGCAGCTTTTGCCGTCAATGTGGCCAGTACCGTCTGATCCTATAAAAACAAAAATCTTAGCCTTTATCATTCCAGTGATTTCATTATCATTTGGTAGTGTTTGTGGTTATACAAGATTTGTTAGAGCAGAGCTTTGTGAAGTTATGTCTTCGGAATATTTGCTCCTTGCTAGAACCAAAGGCTTAACAAAGAATCAAGCAATTACCAGACACGCCTTAAAGAACGCATTTGTCCCTATCTTACCAAGCATTCTTGCGGAATTTATTGGTATTTTCGGTGGATCAATGATTCTTGAAAAATTATACGGCATTCCAGGAATTGGAAATTTATATATCCGAGCAATTAGTGAAAAAGACTATAACGTGTTAATGGTCGATATGGCAATCTTTACCACTGTCGGCTTATTAGCAGGTATTATTTTAGACTTATCTTATGGATTTATTGATCCAAGAATCAGAATGGGGGAGAAGAGGTAATATGGCTAAAAAAGACAATGACTTTGATTTAGTAAATCTCCCAGTTGAAGCTCAAGATCCAGAAATTAAAGCTGAGGACTTTGAACTTAAACAAGCTGATGGATCAATTCATGAACAAAAGTTTCAAACTAAACCAACCACTTTCTTGAAAGACTCCTTAAAAAGATTTAAAAAAAATAAGAGCTCTGTGGTTGCTGCATATATTTTAGGGGCGCTAATTTTATTTTCCATTTTTGTTCCTATTTTTGATACGAACATTGTTGATAAAGCAAGTAATGAAGCCTATAACTACTTAGAACCTAAACTTTTTGACACTGGAACTGGGTTCTGGGATGGTACTAAACACGTTGATAACTGCCCTGCTGATAAGGACGGTAATCCTGATCCTAATATATATAAGGAAAGTGGTATTACTAATAAAACCCAACCTGTAACAAAATACACTAACGATATCAATAAATATGCATATGATGGCTATTTACAAATTGGCTACTATGGTGGTTTTGGTATCAATGAGGCTTATATTGAATCTACTTCTTCTATAAATTTACCATCAGATACTTACTTTGAACTTGATTTGTCTAAAGTTACATTAACAGTTAGTAAATTCGATGTTGTTGATTTAGAAAAGCTAACTAATTATGAAGAAAATAGCGGCATCAAAATCGATGATTACACATTACCTGAAAACTTTGATTTAGGTTTAATTTCTGTAGAATTTGTTGAACCTACCTCTGAAGGTAACAATTCTGTTACTGTTATCGATCCTGCTATTGTTCATAATATCGGTGTTGATGGTGAAAGTGGAGAGCAACCTGTAGTTATCAACGACATTATCACTAATCATTTTGGTGCTGACCATAAATTTAAGGACTTCTATTTCAGATTTAAAATTAGCAAGGCAGATGGCGAATCAACTTATGAGCATGTTTGTTCTTTGGTAAGAAATTTTGTTATTACTCCTACATTTGCTACTCAATCTGCTGATAATGCAAAAGTGGAAAAATATTTCACCTCAGTTCGTCAAAAGAATGGTGTTTCTGGTATTTCTTTTATTGATGCGATGGAATTTGTCAGCCGACCAGACAAAATCACCGCTGGCGCTGGAACTATCACCAATTACGGATATTGGGGTGTTTATGGTAGCGAGAATAAAATCGTTAAAAGAGCATATATGGGCAAATCAAATTATGTCTCATTTGATTATGATACCTATAGTGCCACTCTTGGTAAAAGAGTAATACCTGTTGATGATATACACTTAGAAAGATACAAGTCAAAAGGATGGATTAGTTTCACCATTAAGATTATTAAAAAAAGTGGAATATGGGTTGTTGACGAAGCAGCTTGGAACGCAGGCGGAGGATTTAAAATCCTAAATCCAAAACGTTCCCCTGTTTTAGACGAAACCGAATTCACTCTTGAAAATATTATTGTTGACCAACAACCAGTTGGAAGTGATGTTTCTTATAGCATTGACGCAACTGTTATGTACTACAAGTATTTAGATGAAACTTTAACTGAGATGCCAAAATTCTTATTTGGAACCGATAAACTTGGCCGTGACATGTTCAAATATGTTTTTGATGGTCTTAAATGGTCGTTGTTACTAGGTTTAGCAACATTTATTGTTTGCTTCACCTTTGGTTTAATTTGGGGTTCTATTTCCGGATATTTTGGTGGCGCAGTCGACTTAGTGATGGAACGTTTCACTGATATTTTAAGTGGTGTCCCATGGATTGTTATGATGACACTTATCATCTTAAAAGCGGGAACTAGTAATTTCGGTGTTTTTGTTCTAGCGTTATGTATGACTGGTTGGATCGGTACGGCAAGTACGACTAGAACGCAGTTCTATAGATTTAGAGGACGTGAATACGTTTTAGCCTCACGTACTTTAGGCGCAAGTGATGGCAGATTGATTGCTAAACACATCTTGCCTAACGCTTTAGGTACGATTATTACTGGTGCAGTCTTAATGATCCCAAGTGTTATCTTCTCAGAAGCAACATTATCTTACTTAAATTTAGGATTTAAAGACATGTCTTCTCTTGGTGTTATCTTATCCACCAATCAATCTGAATTAACTAATCACCCTTATCTATTGATATTCCCTTCAGTTGTTATTGCGTTAATAATGATTTCCTTTAACTTGTTCGGTAACGGCTTAAGAGATGCGATAAACCCAAGCTTGAAAGGAGAAGATGAATAATGGAAAATAAGAAAATTGTTCTATCCGTTAAAGATTTAAGAATTAACTTCTCCACAGACCACGGTTATGTACAAGCAGTTAGAGGAGTATCTTTTGACTTATATAAAGGCGAAACCCTTTGTATTGTTGGTGAATCTGGTTCTGGTAAATCCGTTACTTCTAAAGCCATCATGGGTATTTTAAGCGCGAACGGACGTATTATGGGTGGCTCCATCATGTATGAAGGCGAAGACCTCACTAAAGTATCTGAAGATGAATTCCACCGTATTAGAGGACATAAGATTGGAATGATTTTCCAAGATCCTTTATCCTCTTTAAACCCAATTGTAAGAATTGGAAAACAAATTACTGAAGCAATGTTAATTAATAACTCCAAGATTAAAAAATATCGTGAAGAATTAGTCGCTAAAGAATTTGTTGAATATAAGAACGCCCAAACTGAATACGAAATTGGTCTAAAAGAAAGCAAAGAACGTATTAAATTCTTAAAAGCCGAAAAGAAAAAAGCGATTCAAAAAATTAAAGATGAACCATCAATGTATCGTAGTGGTGCACTTTATAATTTAAGATTAGACAAAATTGGAAAAATCTTACCTGCTAAAGAAGCTTATAAGAATGCTGAAGATATAGAATCCGCTAAAAAAATTTATAATAATCAACTAGTTGAAATCAATAATTGGTATAAAGGCGAAGTCGAAAAGATTAATGCTGAATATCGTAAAATGAAATCAGAAGTTCCTGCTCGTAATAAGGAATGCAAGGAAAATTATGACAACCAAATTAATGAAGCAAGAACTAATTCAGTTAATTCTAAATCCGCAATTAAAGAAAAATATTTGCCTTTAATTAAAGAAACAAAAGCAGCTTATAAAGCAAGAAGTAAAACCGCTAATGCTGAAGTCAAAGAATATAAACGTTCTTTAAAAGAAACGTACGTCAATAAAGTTAACTTTATCAAATCTTATACAAACGACAAGCAAGAAGCTAAAGTTGCTTGTAAAGAGGCAAAAAGAGATTACATTTCTTCTATTAAAATCACCAAAGCTGAAGCTAAAGCTAGAGCGTTAAAGATTATGGAAGAAGTTGGTATCTCTAATCCAGAAAAGAGATATAGACAATATCCTTTTGAATTCTCTGGTGGTATGAGACAACGTATCGTTATCGCGATTGCCTTAACCGCAAATCCAGATATTTTGATTTGTGACGAGCCGACAACCGCTCTTGACGTTACAATCCAAGCGCAAATCCTTGAACTTATTAATAGATTAAAAAGAGAAAGAAACATCTCTTGTATCTTTATTACCCACGACTTAGGTGTTGTTGCCAATATGGCAGACCGTGTCGCGGTTATGTATGCTGGTAAGATTGTTGAATATGGTACCGAAGATGATATCTTCTATGATCCAAAACATCCATATACCTGGGCTTTACTTTCTTCTATCCCTGATATCGATAGTAAAGAAAAACTTGAAGCCATTCCAGGTACTCCACCAAATATGATTTATCCACCTAAAGGTGATGCCTTTGCCTTACGTAGTAAATACGCGATGGCCATCGACTTTAAGAAAGAGCCACCAATGTTTAAAGTTAGTGACACTCACTATGCTGCAACTTGGTTACTTGATCCTAGAGCCCCTAAAGTGGAAATGCCACGTATTGTTAAAACTCGTATCGAGAATTCTTTAAAAGCTGCGAAGAAAGGAGATAGTAAATAATGGATATTTTCACTAGTTCCTTTTATCGTATAAAAGCTAAATTTAAACATAGAACTCCTACATATAGACCTGAACTTAATGAACAAGGTATTGAACTTTCAGTTCGTCACTTAAAACAATTCTTCAAGTTTGGTCATGGTAGAAGTGCATTTAAAACCAAAGCGGTCCATGACGTCTCCTTTGATATTAAAAAAGGCGAATGTTTTGGTCTTGTTGGTGAATCTGGATGTGGTAAAACCACAACCGGTCGTTCTTTAATTCGCTTATATAACATTACTTCTGGTTCTGTTTATTTTGAAGGTAGAAGAACTTCTGCTGGTAGTAGATGGAATGAAAAGGAAATTAAATGGACTCGTATTAGAGGCAAAAAACGTATTAAAGAATTAAGAAAAGAGCAAAAAACTGAAATCGAAAAGGTTTTAGATACAACTGGTTTAATTCCTGAAATCGAAAAGATTAATCTCGAACTTTCCGCTATCGAGCAAGAATTAGTGGACCTTAAGTCTGCTTATAAAGAAAGAATGCAACAAGCTGCGAACATTCAAGATGAAGAAGCGCATGCTTTGAAAGTGGAAGAGATTAATAAAGAATATTCATCTGAAGCTGAGATTAGAAGAGTGAAGATGGAAGGCTTAAATGCCAAGTTAAAAGAGCTTAAAGCCACTGTTAATGCTTCTAAAAAATCTAAACCAGACGAAACAACTTTAGCGAAAGTCGATGAGATTAAAGAAAAATATGCTTCAGAAATCAAAGCCATTAAAGACCATATCGACGAAGTCACTAAAGAACAAATCGAGGCTATCGCGCAAATTAAATATGACAATAAGCATGTTGATAAGAAGCTCATGTCTCATATGCAAATGATCTTCCAAGATCCTGTCGATTCCCTTGACCCAAGAATGACTGTTGAAGATATCATTCAAGAAGGCTTACATATTCAAGGTCAATATAACAGATATAAGAATTCACAAGCCGTTAAAGACATCTTAATTAAAGTCGGCTTACTTCCAGAATATGCTTCTAGATACCCACACGAATTCTCTGGTGGACAAAGACAACGTATCGGCATTGCTCGTGCTTTAATCATGAAACCACAATTCTTGATTTGTGATGAGCCAATTTCTGCTCTTGATGTTTCTATTCGTGCACAAATCATTAATTTACTTAATGATATTAAAGAAGAAATGGGCTTAACCATTATGTTTATTGCTCACGACTTATCAGTTGTTAAATATTTCTGTGATCGTATCGCAGTTATGTATTATGGAGAAATCGTGGAACTTGCAAGTAGTGATGAACTCTTTGCCCATCCATTACATCCATACACTCACGCATTGTTATCTGCTATTCCTAAACCAGATCCTTTAAGTGAGAAAAAGAGAACTAGATATGTCTATGTTCCTGCAAGAGACCATGACTATTCTAAAGAAGCTCCTAAACTTACTGAAATCACTCCAGGCCACTGGGTCTTAGCGAACTCTGAAGAATTAGCAAGATATAAGGAGAAACTTAAATAAGCCACATTAGTGGCTTTTTTACTATATGGAACTCCCATTAGATTATAAATACAAACTAGAATCACTTTTAGAGGGTTATTCTTTAAAAACACTAAAAGAATGTGCTTTGAAGATTAGCAAAAACTATCAAAATGGTTTTGTTGGTGAAAATCATATTAAAGATGACTTGTCTGCTAAAGTATATGCGGTGATGAGATATCCTGCTACTTTTAAAGCTTTTTCCAAGGCCCTTGAAGATTCATTAAGATATTTTGATGGTGAGATTAAATCTATTATTGATGTCGGAGCAGGTAGCGGAGCAGCCACTCTCGCGTGCGCGCTTAATATAAAATTAGTTAAAGCAACTCTATTAGAAATAGAACAATCAATGATTGATATTGGCAAATTTCTTTTTGAAGATGAAAGAGTGCAATATCAAAAGATTGATATCACTAAAGACTTATTTGAAGAACACGTTGATATGGTTATTTCTTCCTATGTTTTAAACGAATTAGACGACGTAGGCCGCCTCAATTGCTTAAATAAGATGTGGGATATGGCAGATAAAATGATTCTAATAGTGGAGCCAGGAACACCTAAGGGATCCGCTTTAATTAAACAAGTAAGAGATTACTATATTTCTTTGGGCGGTCATGTTTTAGCGCCATGTCCACACATGAATGCATGTAACTATGATTGGTGTCACTTTTCTACAAGAGTGGCACGTAGTAAACTTCACAAAGACCTAAAAGGCGGAGATGCACCATATGAAGATGAGAAATTCTCATATATCGCTATTTCAAAAGAACCATGTTCTAAATGTTCTTCTAGAGTGTTAAGACATCCTTTAATTAATTCTGGATTTGTTGATTTAGAAGTTTGCACTCAAGAAGGAATTAAAAAGATCAAGATTACTAAGAAAGATAAAGAAAAATTCAAAGCCGCAAGAAAAGCGAATTGCGGCGATGAAATCTGATATAGTTTTGTGTTTTCTAAGGCTTGTATTAACGTTTTCGTTTGGGCAATAAAAATAAACATTACATTATTATAAATAATGATGTATGATATTTTCTTTGATTGTCGGTCAAAGAGGAAGAATACTTCATGAATAGATTTTTTAAATGTCATTTAATTGTTTTGTCATCTCTGATGATTTTTTCGTGTTCTCAAGGAAATAATAATGAAAATAGTAAAGACAATCCTACTTTAGAAAACATTACTATTTCTGGAGATTATGAAACTGAATTTGAAGTGTTTGATGATTTTAACTATGACGGTTTAATTGTTACTGCTCATTATAGTGACAAAACTGAAATGGCAGTGGTACCTCAAGATGTCAGCTATCCAGATATGACCACAGTTGGAGAAAAAGAAGTTGTCGTTACTTACGAGACTGTTACCGCTTCATACACAATTAATGTTAGCGAAGTTACTCCATACGAAGGTTACATCATTTTAGCGTTTTATCATTTGGATATTGCTTTAAACGACAATGAAAAACATTATTTAAACCCAGTTGCGTGTGATTTTACACCAAATCCAGATTTAAATATGCCATACACATTTGATAGTAGCGACGAGACTATTGCCTCAGTCACTAAAAATGGTGGTGTATATTCTTCAAAGAACAAAATTGGACAATGTGTCATTACTGTAACCGCTGATAATGGAATAAAAGCAACTTGTACAATTACTGTCATGGAACAATTACCTGTAAAACAAAAAATATGGAAGCAAGTTAATGATTATGATTCATTAAAATCGGGTGACATTTTAGTCTTTGCTGCTCCGACTCATGGAGTTACTGCTTCTTTAAATACATTACATTCCAAACTAAATGTTGTTAGTTCTTCATTTTGCAATAATTATCAAAACATTGATTCTTTAGGAGAAGGAACTATTGAGTTTGCTTTAAGTATTGAAGATAAAGGTATGACTTTAGAGAGCCAAACTGGCGAATACTTAAAATGCACTCATGAAGGAAAAGTTACTTTGGATAGCTCTTTAAACACTAATAGGTTTTGGGATATTCATTCAAATGTTGATCCAGATACAGGAGAAGGTTCTATTAACGATGGAGCGGTTATTGAAAATAATGTTGAAAGTTTAGGTTACTTCATGTTTAATGTGAGTGCAAACTATTTTTCAACGTATGTTGATAATAGTTTAAGACCTAACATTATGGAGTTACCTTTCTTATATAGATTAGAGTACGTTGACTAGTACAAGAGGAAGAACATTATGAACAAAAAATCATTTATTGGAGGCGCTTTAGCGGCAATTACTACTGCGGTATGTTTAGTGCTTGGCATCTCCACGATTGATTCACAAAGAGTTGATGCGTTATATCAACGAACCAACAATGAAAACTATTCTTTAATTTTAAGTTCTTCCAACAAAGTTACCGCTAGTGGTGATCATGATATGTATTCACAAACTGGTGGTAAAGTCACTTTTACTTATTCTGGTATTTCTTCTTCTACTTCTGGCCACGCTACTATTAATGAAAATGGAACAATCGTAAACAAAGATATTATTCACTCTATTACAACATTCAGTGCTACATTTGCTGGTTCTGGTACTTTAAAAGCTAGAATTGCCTATGTTGCCACAGAAGCAAAATGGGGAGAGTATTTTGAACTATTATCAGGTAACGAAGTCTCGTTTGGTAGTTATCCTTACTTCTTAGAAATGAAAGCTTTTGGTGGTTCGGTCACCTTAAGTTCTGCTACATATACTTATAGCTGTCTAGTTAATAGTGACGCTGAAGTATACGATGCCTCTGGACACTATGACATTACATTTAAAGCTAATGGCGGGTCTGCCGATGATAGTAATGAATTAACATATTCTACAATTTTTAATCAGGTTACTTCTGGTGATGATTACATTAGTTCCTTCACTGGCATATCAAAGGTTTATGCTGGAATTTATGGCTTAAAATTTGCCTCAAATAAAGGCGAGGGAAGTTTAACAATTAACTTTGACTCTACTTATGTTGAAAATCAAATCACGTCTATTGATGTCAGTGCTGCTCAATATGGTTCTAATAGTAGCGTGTTTAGAATTTACGTTAATGGTGTTTCAACTTATACAGAAATTACTCCAAGTACCGGTGGTTCTGTTTCTGTTAATGCAACTTTAACATCGCTTGAAATTGAAACATCCGGTAAACAAGCATATTTATGTGGCTTAACTTTAAATTATGGCGGCAAACACGTTCCCGGTACTCCGGATAATCCTACTCCATATGAAGTTGGTTTTAGCGCTACCGATGCTAATAAAGATACATATACAACAAATTCTATCTTTGATAACGATAAAGCATTAAGTGCTTATAAAGTATTATCTGATGGCAGTCATTCTTCCTTAGGAAGTAGTGATTATTCTTATGTCATCAAAGATTCAAATAATCAAACAATCAATCCATCTAATAAATTCCCAGCTATTGGGGCTTATACCTTAATTATTTCTTATAAGAGTTTTATTCCTGTAGAGATTACATTAAACGTTGGTGAATACGTCTATATTGTCGATGTGGTTGCTTCAATGAGCACAGTATCTTTTACAACCGCTGATACATTATCAGCAAACTTAGCAGGTAATTTAACTGCAACATTAGAGTATAGTAATGGTACAAATAGTAATGCGATCAGTTACACCGACTTTACCGATTATGATATCGCTGTCAAACTTGTCACTCCAAAAGGATTTACTTATGATCAAGCAACTCCATTTGGAACAGCAGGAATTTGGACAGTCAAAGTCTATTCAGTTGATGATGAAAACATGTACTTCAATATTTCGATTACAGTAAACGCTATTCCTGTAGCATCTGTATCTTTAGATAAGACATCTCACACAATGTATCCTGATGATACTTTACAATTAACAGCTACTGTTGGTCCTAATAATGCGACAAATAAAGTAGTTGTTTGGTCTAGCAATAACGAAAGTGTAGCTACAGTTGATGAAAACGGACTAGTTACCGCTATTGCTATTGGTGGTGCAACCATTTCTGCTACTGCTGCCGATGGATCTGGAAAATATGGAAGCTGCGTGATTAGCGTTACAGCAGCACCTATTATCGTAGAGCATGATATTGAATTAACTGCAGATGGTGGAACTAATGCTTCTGAATGTACCATAAATGGAATTGATGGCATTAAAGTCGGGACAAGCAAAAACTCAGGTAATATGATTATTACTGTTCCTGGAGGAACAACAAAATTATCTTTCCACGCCGCTGCTTGGAATGGTGAAGGCTCGGGCAATTTATCTATGTCAGGAGCGACTGCCTCTATTACTTCCTTTGCTTTGACGGCAAACGCAGGAATAAATGGCAATAGCCCTTATACACTTTCTAGTGGCAGTAGCGAAGAAGATTATATATTCGAAACAGTATTATCTAATATTTCTAGCGAAACAGATTTAACGTTCTCATATAGCAAAAGGTTTGTTATCTGGGGCGCGAAGTATTACACAAGCGAATCACCTGTTGACCCTGTTTATCCAACATCGATTCAATTAACTGGTGAATCTAATACTATTTCAATTGGTCAGACATCTCAGTTAAACGTGGAATATATGCCTTCTGATACTAATGTTAAGAATGTAACATTTACATCTAATCATGAAAACATCGCCACAGTAAGTAATGATGGTTTGATTACTGGTGTTGCTCAAGGAAGTGCCACAATTACTGCAACAGCAGAAGCGGCTAGCGGCACAATTAATGCATCATTTAATGTCACAGTTACTCCAGTTTTAGTTACTAGTGTATCTTTAGATACAGACAGCACAACCGTTAAAGCTGGTAAGACAGTAACTTTAGTGGCTACTATCTATCCAAGTAATGCTACTAATAAGAATATAACTTGGTCTTCATCTAATAACGCGATAGCGACTGTAAGTAATGGTGTTGTTACCGGTATTGCTGCTGGTAATGCGACAATCACAGTAACAACCGCTGATGGAAACAAAACTGCAACTTGTACAGTTAGTGTTCAAGAATCAACTTCTGGTGGAGAAGAATCATTCTCTATTACTTATACTGATTTACCATCTACTTATCAAACCGGTAGCACAATTTATACAGCTGATAGTGGGATTAAATTCCAAGCCTATAACTGTGCTGGTGGATATTCCTCAAAGGTGCAATTTAAAGGCTCTTCAGGATATATTCAAACTACCGAAGAGTTAGAATTACAATCAGTAACTATTAATGACCGTGAATCTAACTCATTAACAGTTTATGGCAGTACTGTTGCTGGTACTTTTGTTACTGAAATTACTGGTTCAAATGATGTATATGATTTAACTGGATATAACTACTTCAAGATTGCAAGAACTAGTAATGGTGCTGGATATTGTTCTAGCATCACTGTTGTAACTGGAACTCCAACCCCAATTAATCCAACTTCAATTATTATGAATCCAACTTCCGCAGAAGTCGGTGTTGGTGGAACAAAACAATTAAGCATTTCTTATGTTCCAAGTAACGCTAATCAAAATAAAGATGTTACATGGACAAGTAGTAACACGAATGTCGCTACTGTTAGCTCAACTGGTTTAGTGAGTGTTAAATCCACTGCGACTGCGGGACAAAAAGCAACTATTACAGCTAGATTAACTAATATCACTTCAATCACAACAACTTGTAGCATAACGGTTATCGAACAACAAAAAGACGACCACACAATTTTGGTTTATATGTGTGGTGCTGATCTTGAAAGCGAACATGGTCTCGCTAGCGGCGATATCTATGAGATGTTAAAAGTGTCTGGCCAACCTGATGACGTTAATATTGTTATCGAAACTGGTGGAGCGAATTCCTGGTCCTCATCATATGGTTATGGCATTTCTTCTACAAAACTGGAAAGATGGCATGTTGAAAACAAAGCTTTAGTTAAAGATGACTCATTAACTTATGCTAGTATGGGTTTAACAAGTACTTTGCAAAGTTTCTTAGAATACGGCTTAAAGAATTATCCAGCTGAAAGAACAGGCATTATCTTCTGGAACCACGGTGGTGGTATGAGAGGTGTTTGCTATGATGAGAAGAAAAATGATGACGTTCTTAAAAACAGTGAAATCAAATCCGCTGTTAGTGGTGCGTTATCTAACTCTGGCTTATCCGGACAAAAACTCGAATGGGTTGGATATGACGCTTGCTTAATGCAAGTTCAAGATATTGCTGAAACCAATAGTGCGTACTTCAAATACATGGTTGCTTCTCAAGAATCTGAAGCTGGATATGGCTGGGACTATGATAACTGGGTTGATGATTTATATGCCAAAAAGCCTACAGAAACTATCTTAAAGACTATTGTTGATACGTTTATTGTTGATAATGGTGGCGCTAGTAGTTCTAGTGGTGACCAGACATTATCTTACTTAGATTTAAGCTATGCAGGTGCCTATAAGACTGCATGGGAAAATATGGCAACTCAACTCAATTCGAAAGTTACATCTAGTAATAAATCATCGTTTAACTCTGCAATTACAGGTAATGTTAAGCATTACGCGGATAGTGATTATGACTACTTCTGTACATTCGATGCCTGGGACTTTATTGATAAGTTAGCAACTAGTAGTGCGTTTTCTTCATTTAGAATTGATTCATCTTATATTACAGCGGTGAAGAATGCTCACGCTAACCTGGTGAAATATAACCTTGCACAAAAAGGAGCAGGTGTTTCCAAGGGTTTATGTATGTATTGGCCAAATAGCACAAGATATAGTGATGTTAGTACCTATTACACATCTAATGAAACAAACTTCTCGAATTGGAGAACCTTCTGCGTGAACAAAGGTTATCACGCATAAATCTTATAAAGGAATGCATTATGTCATTCCTTTTTGTTTAGATATATAATATTCTTGCATATGTTTAAAAGTTTAATTGTCTTCCTAACTATAACCACTCTTTGTGGCGGGCTTTCTTCTATAAACAAGAATTCTAACAAAGATATAAACCAATTTGCTAGACCTGGGTTAGTTGCTTATGCAGCAAGTTATTCCTCGGATTATAAAAATGAACCTAAATACTTAACTGAGAAAACTAAAACTTTAGATTATTTAAATTTAGGAAGTTCTTTAGATTATTATCGTGGTGACTCAGTTAAAGTTGGAATTATTGATTCGGGAATTAACTATGACCATGAAGATTTTATGGTCAATAGTGTTACTAGAGTAAAGGGTGATTCAAAGTTTTATTCCTATGAAACTGGCGGTTGGGTTTATTACAAGGCTTCTCAATATGGTTATTCATATATAGATGATACACATGGACATGGCACTAATGTAGCGGCCACTGTTGCTTCTGCAATAAACGGTATAGGTGGATTTGGACTTGCGCCAAATGTTGAATTATATGTTTACAAAGTAACTAATTCTAATAATGGTTACGAGTTTGGTGCTATACAAAATGCTTTACTTGATGCCAAATCTTTAGGAATCAATGTTATTAATATGTCTTTCCAAAGTTATGAGCATGAGGTGACTTATGGTAACTCAACTATGCCTGCTTCTAGCGGCTGTTCTACAACCTTAACATATTACTTAAATCAGGCTTATAACGCCGGCATAACTTTAGTGGGTGCGGCAGGCAATTATAACACTGATGAACCATCTTATCCTGGTAGCAACAACCATGTTATAAATGTTGGTTCTTTAAGCGAAAACGGAACAGAAAAGGCTCCTTTTTCTAATTATGGCTCCACAATTGATATAGTGGCGCCTGGTTATGTACATGTCGCAGATAAAGGAACTAATTCTTCTTATAAGAATACTTCAGGTACCTCTTTTTCTGCTCCTTTAGTAACTGCCGCTATTGCTTTATATATACAAAAGAACCCAAACGCAACACCTAGCGAAATTGAATCTGCTTTGTATGCATCTTGTGATCCGATTACCAGTGGAAGTACATATCCTAACTGGGCAGGACATGGAACACTTAATGTAGCGAGATTTTTAGGAGTTGATGTTCCAACAGATATCACTATCAATAATACAGAAATCGTTAATGATGCTTTAGAACTAAATGTTGGAGATAAATTTGATTTAGATTGGACAGTTAATGGCATTGGAGTTTTTGATGATTCTGTTACATTTTCTACTTATAGCGGTCAAACAAATGTTGTTAGTGTAAATAACAATGGCAGAATATCTGCAGTCGGTGAAGGTGAAGAATATGTCCTTATTGAATCCGCTGTTGATTCAAATATTTACGCAATGGTGGATGTTACAGTAGGCCCTTCTTTAATTCCTGAACAAACTTTAACTATCACTAGAAATAGTTTTTCTTCTTCAGGTAATTATGCTTGGTACAACTGGACAGAATCCACTAGTGATGATGTATCAGTTTCTGGTAGAGCCGAGATCTATGCAACAACAAAAACTTGCATGCAATTCAATAAAGGTAATGGAAATAATGTTGCGGCAATCTTTAACACAACTGAAATTCCAGGTTCAATAACTAAAATTGAAGCTAACACTTATACAGGCACTAATCGAGCATGGAACGCATATGTTACTTCCACAGCATGTTCTGCTAATGGATCGACACTTACTTTTGGAAGCAATAAAACTACAATTGGTTCGTCAATAATTGTTGGCTCTTCATTAACATCCTTAGGAACTTCTACTGATGGATATAGCTATTTCTGTTTGCAGGAGAATGTTAATAACGCTTCAAGCATTGAACAAATCGTTATTACATATATTCCTGCTGATACATCTGATAAGATTGTTGACTCCTTAGAAGCAACTTATAGTGGAGGAGACTTATATGTTGGTGATTCTCTTGACGAATCAAAAATCTCAGTGACAGCAAAATACACAGACAGCGATAAATATCCAGATGAAGTTTTATCTGATAGCAAATACGAATTAAGTGGATTTGAAAGTGACACTGCTGGAAAGAAAACTGTTACTGCTACTTATACAGGTACCTTATCAACTTCAACATCACCTTTAACTACTTCATTCAATGTTAATGTTAAGGAAGATTCTGTTACAAATGTCACAGTAACAAATTCAAAAACTTATCACCCAGGAGACACTATCTCTAAATCTGATATCACGGTAACTCTTTCTTGGGAAAGTGGAAAAGCAAGTACAACAACTACCGATTTCTCTTTCGCTAGCGACGGATATCAATTTAAGTATGCAGATGCCGCTAGTGGTGGCGCCAATACTCCAAAGCAATTCTCTGTTATTTATCAAGGCCAACAATACAATTTTTCTGTCAATGTTAACCGTAATGCATATAGTGAACCTTCTACTTCTAAAAAAACTTATAATGGAAGTGGCTTTTCTAATCTAGCAAATTCATATACAACAAATCAGACTATTACCGTAAATAACACGACTTTTGCGGTAGATGGATATTATTATTCAGGTGCTAGCGCACTAAGTTTAAGTAATGGTCAAAAATCTGCTCCTGGTTCTATAAGAAATACAACCTCATATTCGACTGGCATCACTAGTGTATCAATTACTGGGGCTTCACCAAATGTTCAATTAAGCACTAATGGTAGCGCCTGGGTTGATTTATCAAGCGCTACACCTACTAGTGTTAACTATTACTATTTCAAACTATTTTACAAGAACACTTCACAATCAAACTATGTGAACATTACTAAAATTGAAGTGACTGTGAAAGGGGTAGATAATCCAACTAATGTTGCTAACTATGTTATGTTTGAAGACACAAACAATCAGTGTGTCACAAAATTAGATATAGCGGTAAATAAGCTAAACAATTTGAGTGATATTGATAAGAATACTTTCTGGACTTCGAATAACTTTGTTATTAAAACAGCCAGGGAAAGATTACAGGCTTGGGCAATTAACCAAGAAAAAGAATTAAGTTACGAAAACAATAAGTTTGTTGTTAGCTTAGATAGTAATTTCAATAAAGATAAATTAGAGATAAATGGACTAATATCTATAGTCATTATTTCTGCTTCAATCTGTGGTGTGTTTGTTACTTATATACTGATTAGAAATAAAAAAGAGCATTAATGTTTAATTCAGCATTTTTAATTCAAAAATGTGAAATTAGTTATCTTTTTTCTTGTTTTATTATTGGTAATGTACTTATAATACTTCTATCATTTTTAGTAAAATGATGAAAATTTATGAGACTATTTAGAAAGTTTGTTCCACTTATTGTTAGTGTTCTCGCCATATCTTGTGGCGCTTCTAACGTTGATCAAAAGTCTTTTGGTGAATGGACAATTTTAATGTACGTTTGTGGGTCTAATCTTGAAAGTGATTATGCCAACCAAACTACTATTAGAGATGATACGGGACAAATCTATAGATGGAATGGTATGGGTTTAGCCACAATGGACATTAGAGAAATGTTAATTCCAAAAAACAAACCTAAAGATGTCAATATCGTCCTTATGACTGGTGGAGCAAAAAAATGGACCAAATCTAATTTTGGAAAATATGGTTCATATGATATCGATCCTTCAAAACTCCAAATTCATCACGTTAATTCTTCAAATAAATTATCCTTAGATAAAACTCTGAATTATTCCTACATGGGTAATTCTTCGACCTTACAAACTTTTTTGGAATATGGTTTTAAAAACTATCCTGCCAAAAAGACCGCTTTAGTTTTATGGAATCATGGCGGTGGACTTCAAGGTGTTTGCTTCGATGAAAAGAATCCTTATGGAGATGGCTTAACCGCTCCTGAAGTTACTTGGGCTGTTAAAAATGCTTTGATTAACAGTGGTAAGGAAGGCGAAAAACTTGAATGGATTGGTTATGATGCTTGCTTAATGGCAGTTCAAGATATTGCCGAACTTAATTCAAAATATTTCAACTATATGGTTGCTTCCCAGCAATTAGAATCTGGATATGGCTGGTCTTATCAAAACTGGATTGACAAAGTATACGAGAAGAAAGAAACCACTGAAATTTTGCAAAGCATTTGTGACTCATTTATCGAGGATAACAATTATCTTGGATATGATAACGATCAAACCCTTGCTTATTATGATTTAAGTCATGCTGCTGAATATAAAAACGCTTGGGAAAATATGTCTTTATATATGTCAAGTAGCTTAAGTTCCTATAATAGAAACGCTTTAAATAGTTTAATCAATGAATGTCGTGTGTTTGGCGATGATTATTCTTATGCTTATGGACTGGTTGACGCTAAAGATTTCATCGATCGATTAGATAATAGCGAGTACTTCAATGTCCCTGATGAAGTTGTGAATCCACTTAAAACTTCGTTCAATAATTTAGTTGCTTACTCTGCAAAGGGAAATGAAGCAGGTTCCGCTAACGGGCTATCAATGTATTGGACTATTTCTAATTACACTCGTTACTATAACAGCTACACACAAAGCGATACAAACTTCCTTAATTGGGCAAGTGTTGTATCTAATTATGGTCAATAAAAAGTCACGATTCTTCGTGATTTTTTTCTTTATCTATGAATGTAAAACTTTCTTTATCAAAAATAATTAAAAAAACATTTACATATATAAATAAAATTGTGTATTATTAAACCCCTTAGATTAAATCTAAGAAAAGGGGGAATCACGATGAAAGTTATCAAGAAATTACTACCTCTAGCATTATTGGCGATGTTAACAGCTTGTCAACAAACTGCTGCGAACAGCATTGAAAATGGTGGAGAAGGAGGAGAAATTGTAACTCCAAAGAAAGATGCTTATACCATCCTTATTTATATGTGTGGTTCCAACCTTGAAAGCGATTACGCTAATAAAACAACCTATGAATACATGGGTTATACATATCAAATCGATGGCATTGGCATGGGTACTGCTGATATCAATGAAATTCTCTCTGTTAAAAATCAACCAAATGATGTCCATATCGTCATCGAAACTGGTGGTGCTAGCGCATGGACCAATAAGTCATTTGGAAAATATGGTGATTATGACATTGACGCTTCTAAGTTACAAAGACACCATGTTGAAAACGGCAAAATTGTTTTGGATGAAACTCTTGCTTACCAATCAATGGGCAAATCCTCTACATTACAATCCTTCATCGAATATGGTTTAACCAATTACGAAGCTGAAAAGACTGCTTTGATTCTTTGGAACCATGGTGGTGGACTTCAAGGTGTTTGCTTCGATGAGAAAAGAAATGATGATAGCTTAACTGCTAACGAAGTTACTTCTGCTGTTGCTGGTGCCTTAGAAGCTTGCAATATGGCTGGCAAAAAACTTGAATGGATTGGTTATGATGCCTGTTTAATGGCGGTACAAGATATTGCTGAAAAGAATTCACCATACTTCAATTACATGATCGCCTCCCAAGAATCTGAATCAGGTTATGGTTGGGATTACGATAACTGGATCGATGATTTATATGCAAAAAAGGATACAGAGACCATCTTAAAAGAGATTTGTGACACTTTCATCGAAGACAACAACTACGATGATTATGGTAACTATTCCACAAAGAGCAACGATCAAACGTTAGCCTACTTCAACTTAAGTTATGTTGCTGAATACAAGAATGCTTGGGAGAATATGGCAGCTCAATTGAAGAACAAACTCACAAACTCAAATAAATCCTCATTCTCTAGTCTAGTGAAAAACTGTAAACACTATGCGGATGATGATTACGAATATTATGGATTATTTGACGCTAAGGATTTTGTAAATAAATTAGCAAGCAATAGCACTTTTAAAACTGGTGAAAGTTATACTAATGCAGTGCTTAATGCTCATGCTAAGTTTGTTGGCTATAGTGCCAAAGGTGCCAAAGCTGGAAACAGCAACGGTATCTCCATGTACTGGGCTTATAGTAGAAATACCTCAAACTATAATAGTTACAAATCCAGCGACACCAACTTCTCAACTTGGAGTTCTATCGTTTCCACCTACGGTGGCAGTGGCTCCTCAAGCGGAGGATGGTGGTAATAGAATTAGCCGATTGATGAATCGGCTTTTTCTTTTTCTCATAAAAGCCATTTTTGTAAAAATGCTTTTATCTATAATATTGAAGTTGTATTATATTATCTTTGATAAAATCAAAGAGAATTGTAGACAGAATATATGAAGCTTATTAAAACAATTGTAACTATTATAGCTGCTACATTATTAGCGTCTTGTACTAATGGTAGTCAAGGTGTCAAAGTCGAAGATGTAACTTTAAACAAAACATCCATCACTTTAACTGAACAAGATACTTATCAATTAGTGGCCACAGTTGCACCTGATGATGCAACCAACAAAAACGTAACCTGGTCATCTTCTAATCCTGAATTTGCTAGTGTTGATCAAAATGGCTTAGTTACCGCTCTTAGTGAAGGCAATTCAACTGTTACCGTTAAAACCAAAGATGGTGGTAAAACCGCAACATGTGAAGTTAAGGTTAATGCACCTGTTGTTTTGGAGTCCATTTCTTTAAGTGATGATAAAGTTACCAGTTATTCTGTTGGTGATACCTTCAGAAAGCCTACAGTTACCGCTTCTTTTAGTAACGGAACCTCAAAGACAGTCACTAATAATACAACCTTTACTGGCTATGACCTATCTGCTGCTGGTACTTACACAGTTACCGCTTCATATACATCTGAAAATGTAACTAAAACTGCTTCATATGAAATCACAGTTAAAGTTCGCGAAAAAGTTTTATCTTCTATCTCTTTGTCTAATAAAACCACATCTTTCAATTTAAATGATGAATTTGTTAAGCCAACCGTTACCGCTAGATTTGATGATAACAGCACACAAGTTGTCACTGATGAAACAACATTCTCTGGTTATAACATGGCTAACGAAGGCACATATACAGTTACGGCCTCCTACACATATAAAAATGTTACCAAAACCTCTTCTTATGAAATCTCAGTCAGCATTCCATTTGAAGGACAAGACTTCACTCTTTTCACTGGAAGTGAATTAGAAATCGATTCTATCGTTACCTTCGCTAATGTTTCTTCAGGAAATGGCTATGCGATTAGTACTACTCAAAATGATAAAAATCGTAGTGCAACTTCGATTTCTATCAGCAATTCAACATTAACAACAACCAAGGAAACCGCTACTTTCAAAGTGGAAGCCGGTACAGTTGCAGATTCCTATTCCTTCTATACTTCTGAAGGTGCCTCTAAAGGCTACATTGCCGCTACTGGATCTGGTAGCCGTCAAAATTATTTAAAGACTCAAGCTACAAAAGCTGATAACGCTAGCTTTAAATTAGTATCCAATGATAATGGACAAGTTACTTTACAAGCTCAAGGTACAAGCACAAGTAATATCATTAAATACAATTCAAATAGTGGAGGAAATAAGGTTTTCTCTTGCTATTCTTCTAGTAGTACATCCAGTTCCATTAAGTTGCCTTATTTATTCTATAAGAGTGGAACTCCTATTTATCCAACTTCTATTGCTTTAAATGGTGCTTCTGAAGTCGCTATTAACGACACAATTACATTAACTGTTAGCTATACTCCTAGTAACACCAACAAAAAAGGTGTCACATGGACCAGCAGCAATTCTTCAGTTGCAACAGTCACTAATGGTGTGGTTCGTGGATTAGCTGAAGGAACAACAACTATTACCGCAATTGCTAAAGGTGAAAATGGTGAAGATATTACGGCCACAAAAGATATCCAAGTGAAAACCATTGCAGTCTCTAGTGTTTCTTTAAATAAATCTTCTGCTGATTTAGCTTTAGGAAAAACATTACAATTAACCGCTACAGTTTTACCAAGTAATGCGACTAATAAGACAATTTCCTGGACTAGTAGCAATGAATCAGTTGCTATCGTTAGTTCAACTGGTTTAGTTACTGCAAGTGCTACCCAAACCGGTTCTGCAACCATTACTGTTACAACCGCTGATGGTGGTAAAACCGCAACATGTGCAGTTAATGTCGCTGAACAAGTTTTAGATGAATGGACAATTATGATGTATGTTTCTGGCAGCAACCTTGAAAGCGATGGCGGTGCTGCTACTGATGATATGAAAGAAGTGCTTAGTATTGCCGATCAACCTGATGATGTAAACATTCTTTATCAAACAGGTGGAACCACTAAATGGCAAAGTATGTCTGGCTATATTAGTGGAGCAACCTCCATCAGTGCTTCAAAATCACAAAGATGGGAAGTCCAAAATCAAAAGATCGTTTTAAAGGATGATACTTTAGGACAACAAAATATGGCTTCTGCTACCACTTTAGAAAATTATATTAAGTGGGGTGTTAGCAACTACCCAGCACAAAAATACGCTGTTATCTTCTGGGACCACGGCGGAGCTATGCAAGGGTGTTGCATCGATGATAATTATGGTGATTATTGGACATATGACTTCCTTACAAACGCTGAAACCAACTCTGCCCTTAAGAATGTATTTAATGATTCTTCGTTGAATATCAATGGAAAGTTTGAATTCGTTGGTTATGATTGCTGCATTATGCAAGTTCAAGATATTGCCGAATTCAATAGCCATTACTTTGATTATATGGTTGCCAGCCAAGAATTAGAAAATGGTAGTGGATGGGATTATACAGCATGGATTGATGATCTCTATGCTAAAAAATCTACCCCTGAAATTCTTACTGCCTTAGTGGATGGCTTTGTTTCCCAATATGGTACAAGTGGTAATGATCAAACATTATCATGGCTTGATTTAACCGCTATGCCTGAATACAAAACCGCATGGGAAAATATGTCCAAATCATTAATCAATAATGTTGCTACTTATTGTTCGTCTAACAAAAAGAATTTTGCAAATTTCTTAAGAAATAAAGTTACTTCTTACGGAACAGATGGTGGCTATAAAGGATATGATTACTATGGCATATTCGACGCTAAGGATTTCTTAAATGAATTAAAGAAAGATTCCACCCTTTTTAATGAATTATCATCATTGGTGTCGGCGGTTGAAACTGCATTCGCTAACTTAGTAAAGCATTCTACAATCGGAAATAGCGCTAATCCTGAAACTTATGGATTATGTTTCTTCTTCGATAGTGGTAGCTACGTTGGTCCAGATGAATATTACACAACAAATGACACTAATTTCGTGGAGTGGAGAAAAATTGTCACCACTTACGGATATACAGCTTAAAAAATATATAATGAAGGCCTTTGGTCTTCATTTTAATTTGGCATAATTATTTCTAAGGAGTAAAATAGAAAACATGAAAAAACGTTATTTATCTTTATTACTATTCTCTGCTTCTTTAACTTTAACTAGCTGCAGTTTCTTTACTTTTATTACTGAAAGACTTACTAGCATTGAGATTGCTGACGCTAATTCGAGCTATTTAGTCGGACAAAAGTATTCTAGTGATAACTCTTTAACTATCACCGGACACTTTAGTGATGACTCCACTAAGACATTTACTTTATCTGAAGTCACTCCAACATTAACATGCTCTGATACTTCTTATAGTGTCACTAAAGCTTTTACTGTTGCTGGTGAATATTCTTTATTTGTCACAAAGGATAATGTGAAGAGTAACACCATTAACTTCACTGTCTTTGAAGATACTCAATATGTGACATCTATGAGCGTTAGTGGCGAACACACAATGTACACCAATAACATTACAAATTTATCTGTTACAGTTGCTCCAACATATTTCACTGTTCCAGTTACTGCAACTTCTAGTAATGCTGATATCGCAAAAGTAACAAAAACAAGCAAAACTGAATTTACTGTTTCTGCTTTAGCAGCAGGCGAAGTTGATATTACTTTTAAAGCATTACGTAATGAAACGGAATATCTCCAAGTTGAACACCATATTTCAATTTCTACAAAAACAACTGTAGATATGGCATATACATACGCTGATGTGAAACGTAATAATTATTACAACACACCTGGATTCCCACTTTCTGGCAATCAACATATGTTAGTGGTTCCGGTGTGGTTTACCGATAGCAGCAGTTATATTAAAGCAAGCTATAAGCAAACAGTTATCGAAGATATTAGAAAAGCATATTTTGGTTCTAAAGAAGATACAGGATGGCATAGTGTCGCCACTTTCTATAACGAAGAATCTTCTAATAGATTAACTTTAGACGGCACAGTTACTGGCTGGTGGGAATGCGGTTTAAGTGCGACCACAGTTGGTGGCTATACAAATAGTAACTCTTTAGCGGTTGATGCTGCTGATTGGTTTTTTGACGGCACTCCTGAACATCCAAGATCATATTATGACGGTAATAACGATGGCTATATCGATTCAATCATGCTAATTTATGCCGCACCTGATCAAACAGTTATCAAGTCTTTTGGAGAAAATATGTGGGCATATTGTTTCTGGGTTCAAGATTCTTCGCAAAGAAGCACAACAAATCCTGGTGTGAATACATATTTCTGGGCAAGTTATGACTTCATGTATGGTAGCAATTTAGCTTATAGCCATACAGGTAACACTTATTCTAATGGTGACACATCTCACTGTAAGATTGACGCTCATACTTACATCCATGAAATGGGACACGTTTTTGGTTTAGATGATTATTATGATTATACACCTGGAGAAAACCGTTTAAATCCTGCTGGCGGATTCTCTATGCAAGATAACAATGTCGGTGGACATGAAGCCTTCTCAATGACAGCGTTTGGTTGGAGCAATGTCTATATTCCTACTGAATCCTGTGAATTAACTCTTAGTGATTTCCAAACTTCTAAACAAGTTATTATCTTATCTCCATCGTGGAATAGTAATGATTCACCATTTGATGAATATATGCTTCTTGAACTCTACGCGCCAACTGGATTAAATGAAATGGACAGCTCTTATCAATATCAAAATCGTTATCCTCTTGGACCAAGTGATGTTGGTATTAGACTATGGCACGTAGATGCGCGTTTATTTAGAAATGGATCATTTACCACTAACGCTAGCTTAAGCGGTATCCGCCTTGGTTTAAATAATACATCTACGACTGATGATCAAGGTGGAAGAACCTGCAGTGCCGGTGCAAGTTATCAGGAGTATAACTTATTGCAGCTCATTAGAAATGACACAAACGCAACAAGACAATCTAAAGATAATTTGAAGGGAACTGATTTATTTAAACAAGGAAGTAGTTATTCTCAATCTACATTTGCGAATCAATTCCCGCGTGGAAACACACTTAATACAGGCTCTACACTTGGATGGTCATTCACGGTTAATAGCATCCTCCAAGATGATGGAGTGTATAAAGCAATAATTAGATTTACAAAAGCATAAAAAAATAGGAAGCTATTCTTCAACAGCTTCCTTTTTAAATTCAACTTTTCTTTTATATCTCACCAATAGATAAGAGAGGATACACGCGCCTATTAGGAGTACGACACCCAAAGGTATTTCTATATACATCTTTAGATAACCTTGTCCTCCAAGGGACCACATTACATAATAGCCATATATTTCAAAGTTATAGAATAATGCGATTACACTTCCTAAGACAAATCCAATAATTGCGTAGAATGTTAAGTCATGATACTTCGCTAATAAGAAGTGCATTAATTTTGAAATGAAATAGAATCCTAATAATATACCAATTAAGAAGCATCCAAACATAGCGACTAAGCTGCCAAAACCCGACCAATCGCCACTTAAGCAATTTTTAACTGTGTCTGTTGTAACTTCAATAAATGGAGTGTAAAAACCAATTAAAAGAAGAATCATTCCGCCTGATAAACCAGGGACCACTAAAGCAACGGAAGCAATAAAGCCAACCGGTATCAAAACGAAATAAAACCATACAGGGGCCGCGTAAAAATAACTGGAAACATCAGTTTTTGCTAAGACACTACCAACACCCAAACCAATAGCTATTAAACCCGCAATAACTAGACAAATAATATGCTTATAGGTTGGCTTAACATCTTTGACTTCATCTTTAATTCCTGGAATAGATCCAATAATGAATCCTGCAAAAACACAAATGACTGCAAAGAGTAAACCATTTAATGCTTTATCCATTAGGTAGATTGTTGGAACTAAAGCAAGGGCAATTCCTAGAAGTGTAGGGAGCAATACTCTAAAAGCTTCTTTAAAGTGCTTAAATAAATGGCTGACTGCCCAAATAATCTTTTCATAAATACCTAAAATGACAGCGATAGTGCCACCAGATACACCTGGAACAGCGCTACCAAAGCCGATAGCCATTCCAGAGAGAAGAGTTTTGAACCATTCTTTTATTTTCATGCAACAAGTAGTATACAACAATTTTCAAATTAACATATATGTTTATTTGCTATATTGGTATTATAATAAGCGCATATGAAATTAATTGTCGGTTTAGGAAACCCAGGAAAAAAATATGAACATACCCGCCACAACATGGGCTTTGATGCTGTGGATCTTTTTGCTGAATTAGCGAAGATAGATGTTGATAAAGAAGCCTTTAAAGGATTAGTGGGAAGAGGTAAAGTGTTTGATGAAGATATTTATATCTTAAAACCTCAAACATTCATGAATTTAAGTGGGGAGTCAGTAAGAGAAATCGTCAGTTATTTCAAAATTGAAATAGAAGACATTGTGGTTGTTTATGATGATATGGCATTACCAGTTGGTAAGATAAGATTAAGAGCGTCCGGTTCTAGTGGTGGTCATAAAGGAATGCAAAACATCATTGAACATTTAGGAACCGAAGATATTAAACGTATACGTATTGGAATTGGTGAACCTATTTATGACACGATTGATTATGTTCTTTCTAAACCGTTAAAAGAAGAGATGCCTTTAATAGAAGAAGCAATTAAGGAAGCAAGTGAAGCTTTAAAAGATATGTTGAAGACAAACTTTGAAAAAGCAATGACAAAGCATAACCATTAAGGAGGATAGTTAACGAACCTATTTGATAAACTCAAACTGAATAAAGCAATACCCCCCTACTTAGCAAAAAGTGGGCATTTTGTCGTTGACGATTTAGTGGGTATTTCCTTATTAACTGCATCTGCTTTGGCATGCGAGAACGGAAAATATTTGTTAATTACCTCAAACTTATATAAAGCGCAAAAACTATATTCAATGCTTTCTTCTCTTTTAAATAAAAAGAAGATTAGCTTATTTGTTTCTGATGAATTAATTAGAGCAGAGACTCTCGCTGTCTCTAAAGAAATGAGTGCAAATCGTATTTTTGCGTTAGATGAAATTATCAACAATAAATGTGACATTGTGATAGCAAATATAGCCGCTGCGACACGTTATTTACCAAAAATTGATGTTTTTAAGAGTTCTACTTTTTCTTTTAAAATAGGTCAAAAAGTGGATTTAAAGAAACTCAAAAAGGAATTAGTCAAAGCCGGATATACTCAAGTAAGTAAGATTGACCAATCTCTTCAATTTGCTAGTCGTGGAGATATCATTGATATTTATTCTGTTAACTATGATTATCCAATTCGAATCGAATTGTTCGATGACGAAATTGAATCAATTAGATTTTTCGAATTAGCCACTCAAGTAAGTAGAGATAAAGTCGATAAAGTGAAGATTTTACCTGCTAATGATTATATTTTTACCGATGAAGATGTTGCAGTTATCTCTAATCATATATATGAACAATTAGAAAAAGATAAAGAAATTTTAAATCCTAGAGATTTTGATAATCTAAGAAATTTAGTGGATAACGATATCAGCGAACTGGTTGATTCCAACTATTCAACTAGGCTCTATCGTTATTTATGTTTATTGGATGATAGACTATCTTCTTTGGTAGATTATTGCCAAGAGTTCACAACTATTCTTGTGGATGAATACGCTATTAAGGAAAGTGCTTCTATATTAGAAGAAGAATCAATCTCTTTCTTACAAGAACTATTTGAAAGTGGGAAATCCATATCTCATTTAAAGTTATGTTTTGATTTTGATGAACTTAATTTCAATAAACATAATTTAATCCATACTTCCTTACTTCAAACAAACGAAAAAGACATAGTCTTTAACTGTAAAAATATTCCTTTTGAAGTTAACAAGGATATTGATGTTTTAAATATTATTCATACATACATTAATCAAAACTACCAAATCAATATATCCTTAGCATCTAAAGAACATCTAAATAAGGCAATTGAACTTTTAGACAGTAGCCATATTCCTTTTGAAATGGTTAAAGAGTTTTCTCTGCCAAATAAACATCAAGTTGGTTTAGCAATTTCTAATATTCCTATCGGCTTTGTTCTTGAGGACGAGAAAGTAGTTTTCTTAACTTCTAAAGAATTATTTAACGAAAAGATTAGAATTACTCGTTTCGATAACCGCTTTAAAGAAGCGACAATTATCAAAAGCTATGAAGAATTAACTCCTGGTGACTATGTTGTTCATGAATATCAAGGTATAGGACAATTTGAATCTTTAGAAACCCTTGAAGTCGAAGGGAAACATCAAGATTATTTAAAGCTTTTGTATCATGGAGGAGAAATACTTTATGTTCCTCTTTCTCAATTCCAATTAATTAGAAAATATCTAGGTAAAGAAGGCGTTAGGCCTCGTTTAAGCAGATTGCACACTAAAGATTGGGAAAGAACTAAAGCAAAGATCAAAGAAAGAATCCATGATCTTGCAGAACGTTTATATAACTTATATTTAGAAAGAAGTCATATTGAAGGCTATGCCTTCCCTAAAGATGATGAATTCCAAAAAGCATTTGAAGATAGCTGTGAATTTGAATTAACCAAAGATCAAACTAGATCTCTAGATGAAATCAAAGCGGATATGGAAGCATCTAAACCTATGGATCGCTTATTATGTGGCGATGTTGGTTTTGGTAAGACTGAGGTTGCTTTTAGGGCTATTTTTAAGTGCATTAATGCGGGAAAACAAGCCGTTATGCTTTGTCCAACCACTTTATTAGCTAGACAACATTATGAAGTAGCAATGGCAAGATTTGCTGGCTTTGACATTAAGATTGCTATCTTTTCTAGATTAATTCCTGAAAAGAAACAAAAAGAATATATAGAACAAGTTAAAGCTGGAAAAATACATTTAATTATCGGCACACATCGATTACTTTCAAAAGATATTGCCTATAACGACATGGGTTTATTAGTAGTGGACGAAGAACAACGTTTTGGCGTTGAGCAAAAAGAAAAGCTTAAAGAGATGAAAACCAATATTGATGTTTTAACTTTGAGCGCAACCCCTATTCCGAGAACATTGCAGATTTCTTTATTGGGTGTTAGGAGCTTATCTCAAATTAATACCCCACCTAATGAGAGAATGCCAATTCAAACATATGTCACCCCATTTAACGCTGGTGTAGTTAAGGAGTTAATTCAAAGAGAGTTGGGTAGAGATGGACAAGTCTTCTATTTGCATAATGAAATTGAGACTATTTATGAAATAGCGTCTCGATTAAAAAGAGCATTACCTACCGCAAATATCGCGGTTGCGCATGGAAAAATGAACAAAAATGATATTGAAGATGTCATGTTGAAGTTCTATTCAGGCGAGGTACAAGTTTTAGTATGCACATCCATTATTGAAAACGGAATTGATGTCCCTAATGCTAACATGATTATTGTCGATGATTCTGAAAGATATGGCTTAGCACAACTTTATCAAATTAAAGGCCGTGTTGGCCGTGGAAATAGAATTGCTTATGCTTATTTAATGTATAACGGTAACCGTGTTTTAAAAGAAGACACACAAAAGCGCTTAAGAGCGTTACAAGATTTCACGGCTTTAGGAAGTGGCTATAAAATTGCTCAAAGAGATTTAATGATTAGAGGCGCAGGAGATATTTTAGGACCTGAACAAGCTGGCTTTATTGATTCTATAGGCTTAGACATGTATTTAAGATTGTTAAATGAGGCTGTTAGAGAAAAAATGACTGGTGAGGAACATAAACAAGAAGAATATAACAAAACAATTTCCTTGTCTTTTGATGCATATATTCCTGCTGAATATGCTTCCGATAGTGACAAAATTGAGCTTTATCAGGATATTTTAGCGGCTTCCACAATTGATTCTTTAAATGAAATTAAAGCAAGGACTCGTGACATTTATGGTCGTTATCCTGAAGAAGTTGAGCAACTATTCTATAAGAGGTCAATTGATCTAATGGTTAAGATATGTGAAATTAAGGATATTAAAGACAACAAGAATAATGTTGAACTAATTCTTGGTGATAATTTTATAAACATCAAGGGAATTGGAAATATTCTTTTTGAAGCTCTAATTCCATATTTATCTATGATAAAAATTAGTTATATCAATCATAAGTTTAAAATAATAATGTCCAAACGAGGAAATTGGTTAATAGATTTAGAAAATATATTAAAATCTTTAGTGAATATTATAGAAGTTAATAAAGTGGTAGAAGTTGCATGAGATTAGATTTGTTTTTAAAAGATTCTAGGATTATTAAAAGAAGAACAATCGCAAAGGAATTTTGCGAAAGAGGATTGGTAAAAGTAAATAATAAAGTTGCCAAGCCATCTTTAGATATCAAATCTGGTGATAAGATTACTATTAAGTTTGGAGATAAAGAATTTTCTATAATTGCAAAAGTAGAACTTGTAGGTAAAAAAGAAAGAGCGAGTTATGATCAAGTTGAATCTTGATAAAAGTAAACGATATTTATTGGCCTGTTCCTTTGGTCCCGACTCCATGGCTTTATTCCATATTTTACGTGAAAATGGATATATTTTTGAGTGTGCAATTGTGAATTATCATCTTAGAAAAGAATCTGATAAAGAAGTGAACTCCTTGCTTCAATATTCATCTAGATTTAATATCAAAGTTCATGCACTAAATGTCGTCGAAAAAATCGATAAAAACATTGAATCTAAATGTCGCGATATTCGATATCATTTCTTTAAAGAATTAATTGATAAATTTGGATTTGATTCTGTTCTTGTGGCACAGCATCAAGACGACCATATAGAAACATATATTTTGCAAAAACAACGACAAAACTATCCAATTTTTTATGGAATTGCTGAAAAAACAATGATTTTTGGAGTAAATGTTATTCGTCCTTTGCTCGCATATATCAAGCAGGATTTACTTGATGTTTGCCAAAAAAACAATGTTCCATTTTCCATTGATCAATCTAATTTTGACACCAAGATTAAGCGCAATAAAATTAGGCACGAAATTGTTGGTAAAATGTCTGCTCAAGAAAGGCAAAGAATCCTAAATAAAATTGATATTGAAAATAAGGAGTTGAATAAAATTTTATCTTCTTTAAATAAAGATAAATTATGCGAAGTTGATTACGCCTTATCTCTTGATAAAGTTCCGCTTGCTTATGCTTTGAATTATTACCTCAAAAAAATAGACAATTCCTTGTATTTATCTTCAAATAATGTAGGTCAAGTTATTTCAATATTAAAATCAGCAAAACCTAATGGGCAATTCCCTATTAAAAGCAGAGTATTTTTAATTAAGGAATATGGTTATTTCACTTTTTCAACTGATCGTTTATATGACGTAAATTATTCTTATTGTATTAAGTCCCCATTGAAATTAGACACACCATATTTTTATCTGGATTTTACTCGCGACACTAGTAATAGAAATGTATCAAAGCATGATTATCCTTTAACTATTCGTCACTTATGTAGAACGGATTATATTTTTATCAATGGCTACAGAGTCGATGCAAACAGGCTCATGATCGATTGGAAAGTTCCTTTTAGAAAAAGACTTATTTGGCCGGTCATTGTTAATAAAGACGGTAAATGTATTTACATCCCGAGATATCAAAAAAGCTTTAAACCAGATAGTGACACTAATTTTTATGTAAAGTAGATGTCATGTATTTTTCTTTGAAAAAACTATAAAAACTAATATAATCTTTATATCTAAAATTTTTAGATATCATATTAATATTGCTAAGGAGGTATCCTCATGCCTGATGAAAACAATAACTTACCTAGACGTAGAATATCGTTTGGTTTTATATTTTCCATTTTATTAGTAGCTGGTCTCATTGCTATATTTGCTTATCGTATTTTTGGCAATAGAGACACATCAAAGAACATTAACAGAGAAACATATGTCGCTATGCTTATTAATGGCTATGTTAAGACCAGCAAAACTACAAGCCACTTTGAAGGTGACTATGTCACAATTACCGGTCATGGTAGTAATTTAGAAAATGGCCTTGGTTTTGACTATCGCTTAACAATAAGCAAAACTACTTATGAGAACCCTAATTTCGAATATACAGTTGATGTCCTACATGATGGTGTGGAATATAAAGGAGTTAAATATTATGTTGGCGACACCATCAACGTAAAAGAGGATAACTTGGATACTCTTTTAAACATTTATACAACTGGCACCGTTTCTGTTGGTGATGCTTACCAAACTACTTGGTGGGATAGTTGGGGGCCAACAGTAATCATGCTTCTTGGTTCTGCAATAATTGTTATTTTCTTATTCTCTAGATTATCTAGTTCTATCGGTAGTTCTAATAGAACTGCTATGGATTTTAATAAATCACGCGCACGTCGAATTCAAGATTCTAAAGTTAGATTTAAAGATGTCGCTGGATGTGACGAAGAAAAAGCCGAAATGGAAGAAATAGTGGAATATTTAAAGGATCCACAAAAGTACACTAAGTTCGGTGCTAAATTACCAAAAGGTATTTTATTAGTTGGTGCACCTGGTACTGGTAAAACATTATTAGCTAAAGCTGTTGCTGGTGAAGCTGGCGTTCCATTCTTCTCTATTTCCGGTAGTGATTTTGTTGAAATGTTTGTTGGTGTTGGTGCTGGAAGAGTTAGAGATATGTTTAAAACCGCTAAGCAAAACGCTCCATGTTTAGTTTTCATCGATGAAATCGATGCTGTCGGTAGACAAAGAGGCGCTGGCTTAGGTGGTGGCAACGACGAAAGAGAACAAACACTTAACCAATTATTAGTTGAAATGGATGGCTTCTCTGATAATTCAGGCATCATTGTTATGGCTGCAACAAATAGAGATGATGTTTTAGATCCTGCACTTTTAAGAGCTGGTCGTTTTGATAGAAAGATTACTGTTTCCTTGCCTGATAGAGAAGGTAGAGAAGCGATCTTTAAAGTGCATTCTAGAAATAAGAAGCTTGCATCCGATGTTGATTTCGCTGCTCTTTCTAAAAGAACAGTTGGATTCTCTGGCGCAGATATTGAAAATATCATGAATGAAGCTGCTATTTTGGCTGTTAGAAGAAAGAAGAATGAAATAACAATGGCAGAAATTGATGAAGCCATTGATAGAAGAATTGCTGGACCTGCAAAATCCTCCCGTTCTTTAAACGAGCATGAAAGAAATGTTATTGCTCATCATGAAAGTGGACATGCTATCATCGGCATTAAATTAGAGCATTCTGATAAAGTTCAAAAGATTACTATTATTCCACGTGGCAATACTGGCGGACACGTACGTATGACACCTGAAGAAGATAGATTCTTGCTCACACGTAAAGAGTTAATTGCTCGAATTGTGGGTTATCTTGGTGGACGTTCAGCTGAAGAAATTTTCTTTGAAGATGTGTCTTCTGGCGCCCAAAATGATATTGAAATGGCAACAAGAATTGCTCGTATGATGGTTACCGAATTAGGTATGTCTTCACTTGGCCCTATTCAATATGAAAGAGATACCGGAAGTGTCTTCTTAGGACGTGATTATACTTCATCTCAAAAGAATTTCTCGCTTGCAACCGCTGAGAAAATTGATGCTGAAGTTCAAAAGATAATTAACGAAGCTCATGAAGAAGCAAAGAGCATCATTCTCAAATATAAAGATGATGTTGAACTCATTGCTCAAACGCTTCTTGAGTATGAACAAATTACTGCTGAAGAGATTGATTATTTACTTGAACATCGTCACTTAAAAAGAGATGAAAAAGTAGAAGCAAAAGCTCCAGAAAATGAACCTGAAGCCAAACCTGAAGAAGGAGAAAATAAGGGAGAATAAACTCCCCTTTTTCTTATGTTTAAATTAGGAAAATTAGAAATTAATAACAAAGTAGTTCTTGCTCCAATGGCAGGAATTACATCATCCGGATATCGTAAATTTATGTCTTCTTTTAAGCCCGGATTTATGGTTACCGAAATGGTTTCTGATATGGGCTTAATTTATGATAATGAAGAGACAAAAACCTATGCCATGTTTGAAAAAAGCGAAATCCCTGTTGGCGTTCAATTATTTGGTAATTCACCAGAAAATTTGGCAAAAGCCGCATTAATTTGTGAAAATTTAAATCCATACATTGATTTTTATGATGTAAATATGGGCTGCCCGGTTCCTAAAGTTACCAAGTCCGGTGCTGGTTCGGCTTTAATGGCTAATCCTCTTTTATGCGGGCAAATTGTTAAGGCAATTAAAGAAGCGACTCATAAGCCTGTTACTGTAAAAATTCGACTTGGTAATGGAAGCGATAAAGACAAGTTTATAGAAGTGATTAATGAAGTTCAAAAAGCAGGCGCAGATCTTATTGCAATTCACCCAAGAAGCGCTAAAGAAATGTATGGTGGAAAACCGCATTGGGAACTAATTAAAAATTTAAAAAATAAAGTTAATGTTCCTCTTGTTGTTAGCGGTAATATTTACACAGTAGATGACGCTAAAAATGCTCTTGAAATTACAGGCGCTGACGCTGTTATGGTGGCACGTGGTGGAGTTGGAAATCCAACGCTAATTAGCAACATTAATAAATATTTAAATAATGAAGAGATAGATAAGCCTTCACTTGTTGAACAAATAAAATATTGTAAGCAACTTGCGTTACTTTTAATTGAAGAAAAAGGCGAGAATAAAGCAATGCGAGTGTATCGAGGAATTGCTACTAAGTTCTTTGATGGCTTTCCTAATTCAAAAACTTTAAAGTGTAGGTTATCAACTGAACTTAATACAATTGATGATTTAAACAAAATACTGGACGAGTATCTTTCGTCTTTTGAATTATAATTTCATTTTTGACTACAAGTAAGTCAAACAATCATATATACTATTTAACGAATTGGAGGGATTATCCATGGATAATAATCAAGCTTTAAATGATCAAGAATTAGCTAGAAGAGAAAAACTTAAAAAGTATAGTTCTTTTAGGGTTGATCCTTTTGGTCATGCTTTTAAAGTAACTCACTTAGTTAAAGATGTTAGAAATCAATTTGAAAAGAAAAGCGCAAACTCATTAGAAAGAAATAAACCATACGTTACTGTTGCTGGACGTATTAAATTTCTTAGAAAAATGGGCAAAGCCTCTTTCTTAAATATCCAAGATAAAACCGGAACCATTCAAGTTTATATGGGTATCGATGTTGTTGGCAAAAGAACATACGAATTATTTAAACTTGCTGATATCGGAGATATCGTCGGTGTTTATGGCCGCGTTATGAAAACCAGAAGTGGAGAATTAACTGTTAGAGCGGAGAAATATACTCACTTAACAAAATGCTTACACCCACTTCCAGAAAAATTCCATGGTTTAGTTGACGTCGAAGAAAGAAGCAGAAGAAGATATTTAGATTTAATTATGAACGACGATAGCCGTAAAGTCGCTTTTGCGCGTCCAAAATTAATTAGAAGTATCCAATCATATTTAGATGAACAAGGATTTGTAGAAGTTGAGACTGCAGTTCTTTCACCAATTTTAGGGGGTGCAAATGCCCGTCCTTTCGTCGCACACATGAATGCGCTAGATAAGGACTTTTACTTAAGAATTGCTACCGAACTTAATCTAAAAAGATTACTTGTCGGAGGCATGGAAAAAGTATATGAAATTGGCCGCTTATTTAGAAATGAAGGAATGGATGCTACACATAATCCTGAATTTACCACAATTGAAGCTTATGAAGCTTATTCTGATTTAAAAGGAATGAGAAAACTTGCTGAGGGCATGATTAGAAAAGCTGCCAAAGATGTTACTGGTAGTGATATCGTAACTTACCAAGGCAAAACCATTGACTTCCATAAACCATTTAGATGGATTTCTATGGCTGATTTGATTTTGGAAAAGACTGGCATTGATTTCCGCAATATTTATGACTTTGAAGAAGCTAAGAAATTAGCGGATGAAAAAGGCATCAAACTTGAAAAACATAAAAACACAGTTGGTCACGTTATGAATGAGTTCTTTGAAGAATTCTGCGAAGCAGATCTCATTCAACCAACATTTGTATATTCCTATCCAATTGAAGTTTCTCCATTAACCAAAAAAGGCAAAGATCCTCGTTATACTGAAAGATTTGAATTGTTTGTTAATGGTAAAGAACTTGCAAATGCTTATACCGAACTTAATGATCCTATTGATCAAAAAGAAAGATTCCTCGCTCAATTAAAAGCAAAAGAACTTGGAGATGAAGAAGCTAACGAAATGGATAATGACTTCATCGAAGCGCTTGAATATGGAATGCCTCCTGCTGGAGGAATTGGAATGGGTATCGATAGATTAGTGATGTTACTCACAGATCAAGAAAATATCCGCGAAGTTATCCTCTTCCCAATGATGAAGGATAGATAAAAATCATTAAGCGACAAATATTATGGCTGAGTCAAGAGTTGAGAAATATCGTAAATATCGTCAAAGTATTGCTCAAAGAAGTGACAATATTCCAGTTTTAAAATCCCCTTCTGAATGCGAGTCTTTCGCATCTGAAGCGGGTTTTTTTAAAAAACTTGTTCTTAAAAGAAGAATTGTTGATTCCTTGATTGCCTTAATTATTGTTGCAATTATAACTTTACTCATTGTATTTGGATTTATAGTTTTCTAAAAAAGGGGTTTGTTTATGAAGATTACTGTTGCTATTGATGGACCAGCTGCTGCTGGCAAATCTACTGTTGCTAAGGAAGTCGCAAAAAGACTTGGCTACACTTATATCGATACTGGCGCTATGTATCGTGCTTTTACTTGGTACTGCATGGAAAAGGGTGTCGATTGCCAAAATGAGGTGGCCTGCTGCGCGTTAATACCTGAAGTTACCATCAAACTTAGACCAAACGGAATAGTGCTATGTAACGATATTGATGTCACAAGAGAAATTAGAGAACCAAGAGTGTCTGGCAACGTTAGTTACATTGCTTCTTACAAAGACATTCGTTTATTCTTGGTTGATCAACAAAGAAACATGGCTAAGAAGCATTCAGTGATTATGGATGGTAGAGATATTGGAACATATGTTCTTCCTGACGCTGATGTTAAAATCTTCCAAATTGCCTCTGTGGAAACTAGAGCGGTGAGAAGATATGACGAAAATATCTCTAAAGGCATTGAATGTACTTTAGAAGAAATTGAAAACGATGTGAGAAAAAGAGACTATATTGACTCTCACCGTGATTTTGCCCCACTTAGATGTGCTGCTGATGCAGTAACTTTAGATACATCATTTATGACTGTCGAAGAAGTTGTCTTAAAAGTCATTGAAATTATTAACGAAAAAATCGCACTAAAAAATAAGGATGAGTAAGACTGTTGTTGCAATAATTGGAAGTCCTAACGTTGGTAAATCAACGATTTTTAATCGTATCCTTGGCGATCGTCGAGCGATTGTTGATAATGAAGCCGGTATAACTAGAGATAGACTATATGGCACCGCGACTTGGAGAGGTAAGAGCTTTACTCTTATAGATACTGGTGGTATTGAATTAGCTAATCGACCTTTCCAAGAACAAATTAGGATGCAGGCTAATATTGCTATTGAAGAAGCGGATATTATTCTTTTTGTTACTGATGGACAAGTGGGGGTTACTAGTGATGATCAAATGGTTTCACGTATGCTCCATAAAGTTAAAAAACCAGTTTTGCTTTTAGTAAATAAAATCGATGAAGGTTTACAAGCGTCCAATGCTGCTGAGTTTTATAAATTAGGTTTAGGAGAACCGATTCCTGTATCAGGAAGCCACGGTGTTGGTATTGGTGATGTTCTTGATCGTGTAATTGACTTACTTAATGATGAAGAACAAACAGAACAAGAAGACGCTATTACTTTCTGCCTTATTGGTAGGCCAAATGTTGGCAAATCCTCTTTAACAAATGCAATTTTATCTGAAGAAAGAGTTATTGTTAGTGACATTTCTGGCACAACTAGAGATTCTATAGATACGCCTTTTACTAAAGATGGAGTTGATTACATTGTAATCGATACTGCTGGATTAAAGAAAAAAGGAAAAATCTACGAAGCGATAGATAAGTACTCTGCAATTCGTGCTCTTAAAGCTATTGAAAGAAGTGAAATTGTTCTTCTTGTTTTAGATGGCGCAGTTGGCATTACTGAACAAGACAAACATGTTGTTCAATATGCTACTGATCTGCATAAAGCGATCATCATTGTTGTGAATAAGTGGGACCTAGTAGACAAGGATACTAACACCATGTCGAGCTTTGAAAAAACAATTCGAAAAGAATACAAATTCCTTGATTACGCCCCAATAATTTTCCTTTCTGCATTAACTAAAAGAAGGGTAAATACACTCTATGATGCTCTTAAGTTAGTGCACGAAGCTTATCACACTCGAATTAAGACCTCATTACTTAATGATGTTATACAAGAAGCGCAAGTTATGAATCAAGCTCCGGATTTCAACGGAGGACGCCTAAAAATATATTTTGCAACGCAGGTTTTGACTGCTCCGCCAACAATTGCCCTTAGTGTTAATGATCCTGAATTCATGCATTTTTCCTACCAAAGATATCTAGAAAACAGGCTTAGAGATACGTTCAATTTTGAAGGAACGCCTATCAAGATAACGTTAAAAAAACATAGAAAGTAGTTAAAAATTAGGTTATAATTAAAACAACTCTAACGAAGGAGAGACAGATGAATAAGCTTAACAAAAATGAGATTATTGACCTTGTCGCAGAAAAAGTCTATTTGTCAAAAGTTGACGCAAAAGCAGCCGTTGATGCCACATTTGAGTTGATTATGGATGCTTTATTAAGAGGGGAAGCCGTCAACATCAAAAACTTCTGCGTCTTAGAACCTAAGACTAAATCTGGACGTAAAGGAACTCATCCTAAAAAACATACAGTGATTGAGATCCAACCTAAGAAAACAGTTGCCGTCCATTTAGCGAAAGAATTTAAAGCAAGACTCAATAAATAACGACATTGAAAAATGACCCAGTTGGGTCTTTTTTTTAATTGAAAATATCTTTATGATATTTATATGGATTTAAAAATCACACTATTTCAAGAACTAGCGGACTTATTTAATAAAAATGGTTTCAAATTATACATGGTTGGAGGCTCAGTTAGAGACTATCTTTTAAAAATGTCTCTTACTGATATGGATTTAGTAACTGACGCTACTCCTCTTCAAGAAAAACAATTCTTAGTAAACGCAGATTACACTTTTGAAAGATTTGGATCGATAAAGTTGTTTTATAAAGGGGTGAAATTTGATATCACCACGTTAAGAAAAGAAAACAGCTATATTGATTCTCGTCACCCTAGCAAAATCGAATTCACCAATGAATTGGAAATTGATGTATTAAGAAGAGACCTTACCGTTAATGCCTTATACTTAAACAAAGATTTAGAGGTACTTGATTATGTTGGAGGTCAAACCGATTTAGATAATCACATTCTTAAAATGATTGGCGATCCATTAAAACGCATTCAAGAAGACCCGCTTAGAATAGTTCGAATATATCGCTTTAAGTATGACCTTGGTTTTGAAATTGACAGGGGCTTGGTAGGGATTATTGAAGAAAATTATCTACTTTTGAAAAAACTAAACACCGAAAAAATTAAAGAAGAAATTAGAAAGTGCTCTCATAAAGATTTACTTGTCAAATTCCTTAACGAACATGACATTTATCTTTAAGTTTTTGAAAACATAATATAAATATTAAAAGAAAAGTGTTAGAGTATATTACACATGATTACCGAGGCTATTGATTTTAGATACTTACTAATCGAGAATTATCGCAAGCTCAAGCTTAACGAAAATGAAATTGCGACTATTTTTGTTATCGACCATTTAATTGGCCAAGGTAACCCATTTATTACTGCGGATTTGTTGTCTTTAAAAATGACTCTAGATGTTAAAGAGATAGATAAAATCTTAGCTAAACTTATTACTAAAGGAATGTTTGAATATAAAACTGTTGGTAAAAATACAATTGCTACACTCGAACCTTTAAAACAAAAGTTATATCGCGAGTTCCAATTATATTTATCGAAAGAGGAAGAAGAAAAAACATCCACTAGAATTAAAGAAGAATTCGAGAATGTTTACACAACCTTTGAAAAACTTTTAGGCAGAACATTATCACCTGTTGAAGTAGCGAAAATCCATGAATGGATTTCTTATGGATATAGCGACACATTAATCATTGACGCTCTTAAAGAAGCGTTAGCGAAGAATAAAAAAAGTTTAAGAAGTGTTGATAAGATTCTTCTTGCGTGGTCTCAAAGAGAAGACTTGCAATCTGAAGGTCATACACCTTTATCTGAAGAATGGGACAAAAATTTAGAAGAAACAATTCGTATCGCTAAAATCCCGTGGATAAAAAAAGATTAGAATGACTAAACTCCAATATTTAGAAGTATCAGAATTTATAGACTCACTTTTTCCGAATGCGAAATGTGAGCTTTTTTATTCTCAAGACTACGAACTTGTTATTGCGGTAATGCTCAGTGCACAAACAACTGATAAGTCTGTTAATAATGTCACTAAGGTTTTATTTAAAAAATATCCAACTTTAAAAAGTATTGATGATGCTCCTATTGAAGACATTGAAAAATGTATTAAATCTTTGGGCTTATATAAGAACAAAGCTAAAAATATTAAAGGCATAGCTCATACTTTATTAAACGACTTTAGTGGTGTGCTTCCTAGTGATAAAGATTTGCTTCAAAAATTACCTGGTATTGGTAATAAATCTGCAGGAGTAATTCGCTGTGAAGTATTTAAAATACCTGATTTACCTGTTGACACGCACATAATCCGCATCTCAAATCGATTAGGCATTGCTAAAAAATCTGATGAGCCAATCGATATTGAAATGAAATTAAAAAGACTTATTCCTGAAGATAAATGGATTAAGTCTCATCATCAATTAATTCATTTCGGAAGATATTTCTGTACTGCTAGATCTCCAAAATGTTCTGAATGTAAAATTAGAAAATATTGCAAGAATTAGAAATATAGTTTTTCAACAGCGTCGATATATTTAAGGCGTGGATTATACGCTCTTTCAACTTCAATTCCTGATTCTATAAAACAAGATAGTGGAATTGATTTTCTTTCTCCTTTTTCATAGAAGTGAATTACATAGCTGGCATCCAAAATATAAACTTTATCAAGTGATTCAAATTGAATAATAAAGAAGGCGATTCCACCGTGAGCGATAACCTTTTTTAAGTGTTCAATCTGATGCTTTGTAATGTTATTTAAGGGGAAGCTTGTTTTGTTTTTGGTGTTTTTTGCTTCGAAATCAATATATCGAGATTTATATACTCCGTTATAGTCGGTAGTGGATTGTTCTTCAAAATAAGCATGTACAATTTTTGCACCTTTTGAATAATCTACTTTAACAACATTAATAGGTGTTGGTCTTTTGGTAATTAAGCAAATGTCATGATCTTTGTAATATTCGTTTGAAGCATTGATATCGCTTTCAAAACTCATGCCTCGATTCGCACTAGAAATAGAAATCTCTGAAGATGATTTCTTTCTTTTGCGTTCAGCAGTTGCCTTATATTCTTTTCCACCAGGATATTTAATCATTGAATATAGTCTCTTAAGAATTCTTGGAACTCTTCAGGAGTAACAGTTTCTCCAGATAGAAGCTTTCGAATTGTTTTATTTACAGGCTCTGGACCAATATTGCTTCTTTTTAAAATCTTGCAGTATTCTTTTTGCACGATATCTTTACTCTTAGTAAAGATGTTGTATAGCTTAGCCAAATTCACAGCATCATACATTGGATCATGGGCTGTACCATCAAATTCCACACCAAATTTTTCTAAGCAGTGGGTGAGCGATAGTTGATTTCCATTATCGTCTTTTACAAATTCACCAATGATAGCTTGGAAATCAATATAGCCTTTTTTGATGATGTCACAAATTTCCTTTGGAGCGTCTAAGTTATATGAGCAAGATTGGTTTAATATACGAATATCGTGATTACCAAATGTCATAAAGGCACATTTTTTGAAATTGAGGCCACAATACTTTTTAATCTTTCTCATGGCTTCGGCAAAACTGATGCCATATTGTTCTAGATCTTTTTCAGAAATTGATGTTAATTCTTTAACAATTTTTCCAATCGAATTTTTGCATTTGACGTAGTCTCTGATAGGGTTTTTGGCTTTTACGATCTCTCCGTCTTTATTGAGATAACACATGTAAGCACCATAGGCGATCATCTCATGAGAAAATTGTGTTCCTTCGAAATCTAAGAAACAAATTGCTTTTCTACCTTTAAGAATACGTAATACTTTTTTCATTCCTTGATATGATATATGGCAATAGTCCTGTTTTCAAGAAAAAGGAAACAGAAAATAATATGATTTTATTATATTTGCTAATTTTTCATAGAAAAATAATGTGATATAAGACATAATATTAGGTGATATGGCGAAAGAGTTAAATTTTAATAGTAAATCTTTATATAAAAAGAAGTTTAAGACTGCTGAAATGGGATATGATCCACTTGAAGTTGATGAAGTCTTAGATCTAATTATTGAAGATTATCGCTTGATTGAATCTAATTCTTCAGTTGATGTTCCTAAACTTCTCAGTCAACTTGCTGAACTTAAAAAAGAAAACGCAAAACTATCTGAAGAACTGAACAAAGCTCAAGAAAAGATTAAATATCTTCCGAAAGATTCAAAAGACATCCATATTGATAACTATGAATTGCTTCTCCGTATCGGGAGGTTGGAAGCAATTATTAAAGAAAAATTAAACATGAATCCCGATGATATTAAATAATTAACTTCGACCTAGATGATTGCTGGCTACTTGTTAGCTAGAGGAAAGTCCATGCTCGCACAGTCTGTGATGGCTGTAGTGATTGCGCTAGCGGAAGAAATAACGCTAGGCATGTAGGAGTACATGACGGCGGAATTAACCTAAAGGGTAACCCATGGTAAAATTCCTGAAAGTGCCACAGTGACGTAGCTTACTTGAAAGGGTAAGGTGGAACGCGGTAAACCCCACAAGCGAGAAACCCAAATTTGGTAGGGGAGACTTGATAGAGAAACGAATCGATTCAAGTAAGATTATTCTTAGATAAATTATCATCCTAGACAAAACATGGCTTATAGGGTCGAATACTCACTAAATAAGGAGAGAGATTATGAACTTACCAACCAAGATTACATTTTCAAGAATTATTGCCACTGTAATACTCATCATTACGTTGTTTGTTTTATCTATAATTCCTGATTTAAAGACACCTCTGCTAGGGAATTCGAGAATAAACTTAATCTTTTTAGTGATTTTTGTCTTCTTTGTTATTGCTAGCTATACAGACCATTTAGATGGCAAGCTTGCTAGAAAAAATAACCAAGTTACAGACTTAGGAAAATTCCTTGATCCTGTTGCTGATAAATTATTAGTTAGTTCAATGTTGATCTTCTTATGCGCACCTCAAGTTTTTGCTCCTTATACATGGCAAGAACCACAAGTTTCTTTTATCCCAGTTTGGTGTGTCATTATCATGGTTGCAAGAGACACAGTTGTTGATGCTTTAAGATTTATTGCTGCTCAAAAGGGTACAGTTATTGCCGCTAACATTTTTGGCAAGCTTAAAACTGTCCTACAAATGGTGGCAATTTCCTGTGTCTTACTTAATGATTTCCCATTCCACTATATGTATCCAAATAATCCATACCCACAATATTTATCTGTCACAGCGTTTATCGTGTACGCTGCAACATTAACATCATTATTAAGTGGCATTATTTATGTTGTTCAAAATAAACATGCTTTCTTGGAGAAAAAATAATGACATCTCAAGAATTGAATAAATTATTTAGAGAAAAAGGAAGAACACTTGGATCAGTTGAGTCTTTTACTGGTGGTGGTTTTGCTAAAGCTATTACCGAAGTCTCTGGTGCGTCTCATTTCTTTAAAGGTGCACTCGTTACTTACGCAACTGAAGAAAAAAATCGTCTACTTGGTGTCTCGTATAAAGATATCGACGAATTCGGTGTTGTTTCAAAAGAGATTGCCGGGCAAATGGCGAGTAATGGTAAAAAGCTACTTAATGTTGACTACTGCATTTCCTTTACTGGCAACGCTGGACCATCTGCAATGGAAGGCAAACCAGTAGGTGAAATTCATATTGGAATCGCATTCTTAGATAAGGCTCAAGTCTTCTCATTTAACTTAGAAGGGTCAAGAGAAGAGATTCAAGGAAAAGCAATTAATATTGCTTTCGACCTTCTCAATAATGCAATTTTAGAAAATAATTAAAATTTTTTAGCAAATTTTGAAAAAAATCGCCTCTTTAATATATAAGGAGTACTTATGGAAAAAGACAAAAAAACAAACAGTGTAGAACTCGATGAAGTTCTCAAACAAATCCAAAAAGAATTTGGAAAAGGCTCAATTATGAAATTGGGCGAAAGACCATCCGTGGCAGTTGATGTCATTCCTAGTGGTTCATTGCTTTTAGATGAAGCCCTTGGAGTGGGCGGCTACCCTAAAGGCAGAATCATTGAAATCTTTGGTCCTGAGAGTAGTGGTAAGACTACATTAGCCTTGCACGCGATTGCAGAATGTCAAAAACAAGGCGGTAGAGCAGGCTTTATTGATGCTGAACACGCGATTGACCCAGTTTACGCTAAGAATCTTGGCGTTGATATTGATGAACTCATTCTTTCTCAACCTGATAGTGGTGAACAAGCTCTTGAAATCGCCGAGATGCTTGCTAGTAGTGGCGCTATTGACTTGCTTATTGTTGATAGTGTTGCCGCTTTAGTGCCACAAGCAGAACTAGATGGAGAAATGTCTGATAACTCAGTTGGTATGCAAGCACGACTCATGTCTAAAGCAATGAGAAAATTAGCAGGTGTTCTTAATAAGAACGAATGTACAATTATCTTTATCAACCAACTTAGAGAAAAGGTTGGTGTGATGTATGGAAACCCTGAAACCACATCTGGAGGAAGAGCCTTAAAATTCTATGCTTCAATTCGTATTGATATTAGAAGAACCGAAGCCATTAAAACCGGAAGTGATGTTACTGGCAACACTGTAAGAGTGAAAGTGGTTAAAAATAAAGTAGCCCCACCATTCAAGCAATGTGAAATTGACATCATCTATGGCCAAGGCATTTCCAAAGAAAGTGAAATCTTAGATCGCGCTGTCGAACTTGGCATTATTAAAAAAGCAGGTGCCTGGTTTGAATACAAAGGTAGTAAGATTGCTCAGGGCAGAGAAACTGCTAAAGAATACATTAAGTCTAACGATGATGTAAAAGAAGAACTTCTCAAAGCAATTAAAGAAGCTGCTCAAGATTAATAAGTCAAAACCAACGTTTAAAGTTGGTTTTTTCTTTGATTATTTCTAGTAATAATTTAAAATTATAATGAGGTTATTTTTATGAAAAAGTTTATAAGGTTCATTGTCTCGGGACAAATTTTGGTTTTCTTATTTTTAATCATTGAAGTATTGGTGGTTGTGGCAATTGATCTAAGCCTTGATGACCAAATACTTGCTGTATTAGTGAAAAATGGCACAATTTCTTCTGATCAAAGCATAACGATTGCTCTTTATGTATCGTTATCATTTATCATTTTAAGATTCTTATTCACTGTTTTAGCTATTATTTTATTCTTTAGAATCATCAATAAATGGGAAGACCCAGAATTTAAAATTCCATGGCTGGTATTCTTGTTTGTTATTCCAATGGTAACTTGTGTTTTCTTCTTAATCTTTGCAAACCATGGCTTGCCTCACAAAGAAAAGAAAACTATGAAAGAATATTATGAAAGTATTGAACCTTATTTCGCACTTGATAAACAAAAAAATGAGCTACTAGTAGATGAATTAGGCGAAGCTTGTGGTGCATTCAATTACATTGCAAACACCGCTAAAGTTGGCATTCATAAAGATAATCGTTTGACTTATTTCAAAAACGGCGAAGGTTTCTTCCCTGCCTTTATTGAAGGACTTAAACAAGCTAAGGAATTTATCTTTATTGAATTCTTTATTATCACCGATGGAGAAGAATGGTCCGCTGTTCAAGAAGTTTTAAAGCAAAAAGCACAAGAAGGCGTTGATGTTCGAATCATTTACGATGATATGGGATGTGGTGGTACAATTTCATCCTTCACTCCTAGAAGATTAAGAAAATACGGAATCAAAGCCTTTAAATTCCATCCATTCAGACCAATCTTGTCAGGCGTCTTTAATAATAGAGACCACCGTAAGATTGTAGTTATTGATCATCAAATGGCCTTTACTGGTGGCATCAACTTAGCGGATGAATACGCTAACAAGATTGAAAGATTCGGTTATTGGAAAGATACAATGGTCAAAATCGAAGGTAGTGGTATTTCAAACCTCATTTCTACTTTCTTAGCTAACTATGGCATTGCTTCTAGATTAGGCTCTGAAAAGTTATTCAAAAAGAATTTATCTAGAGAAATACTTACTTATTTTGAAAACAATAAAATTGCATTTAATAAAAAACGCTTATCCATCAGAAAAGTTGCAGATAAAAAATATGAAACCAACATTGCAATCATGACTTCCCCTATTTTTGGAAAAGCTCCAAAAGAATGTGCTGAATTAATCGTCTCTGCAATCAAATTGCCAGAGATAGAAAAAGTGGAAATCGCTTCTGATGGTTTGATTTCTATTACCGTCCAAAACGATATCGACAAATTCTTAAAACATGAATATGAATCCTACAAAGGTGGAGGATTTGTAATGCCATTTGGCGATGGTCCTGGTGGAATCGATAATGAACTTATTGGCGAGCAAAACTATATCAATCTTCTTAAATATGCAAAAAAGAAAGTATATATTTCTACTCCATATTTGATTCCTACTTATCAACTTATGGACGCACTTAGAAATGCTGCATTAAGAGGCGTTGATGTCAATTTAATTGTTCCTGGTATTCCAGATAAAAAGTTGGTTTATCTTATCGCAAAAGCTAACTTTAGACCTCTATTAAAAGCTGGTGTCAAAATCTTTATCTATACTCCAGGATTTAACCATATGAAGTCTATGCTTTCCGATGACGAATTAGCCTTTGTTGGCACTATCAATTTTGACTTCAGAAGTTTGGTCCATCACTTTGAATGTGGAACCATTATTTATGATAGCCCAGTAATCAAAGACATCCACGATGACTTTGAAGAAATGTTGTCCCAATCTAAACAAGTTCCACAAAATTATAGACTTAATATTTTTGGAAGAATTCTCTGTGGATTCCTTAAAATATTCTTCCCATTACTATAAAAAAACATACGTAGACGTCCATGCGGGCGTCTTTTTTATAAAATGCTTTTATCTACTTAATTATTTATTTATAATTACATCGTACCCTCGTAAGGTACTTACCTATAGATTCTCAATAGAGAAATAGTTTTTCAGGGATTTCCCTGTTACATATAAAAGTCATACTTATCATTTATTTTAAGTTGATTTTAGGTAAATAGTCTTTTGACTATATATTTACATTAGAAAGGACATACATCATGCTCGTATTAAACGGTTTTACCGAAGTTGGTTTACCAATTATTTGTGCTGTAGCCGGATTACTTGTTGGTGCTTCTGTAATTTTCTTTATCCCTTTCTTTAAGAAACAAAGAGATCAAAACAAAGCTGGCAAGATTATTCGTGATGCAGAAATTAAAGCTGAGCATATCGTGAAGAACGCTCAACTTGATGGTAAGCAAACAATCAACGAAATGAAAAACGAAGCAGACAAAGAAATCAAAGAAAGAAAGTTGGAGTTGTCTGCCCAAGAAAACAAATTATTCCAACGTGAACAATCAATCGATAAAAGAGACGCTGCTCTTATTGCTAAAGAAACATCTTTGGATGAGAAGAACGAAACTCTTAATCGTCGATTAAAAGATGTCGACAAAAAAGAACAAATCTTACAAGAGAAGATTGACTCTATTATTGTCGAACTTGAAAAGGTAGCGCAAATGTCTACCCAAGAAGCTAAAGATGAACTCTTTAAAAGAGTGGAATCTAAAGTTTCTAGAGAAATCGCTTCTTATATTAAAAACAAAGAAGACGAAGCCAAAGAACAAGTTGTGGCAAAATCTCAAGAGTTATTAGCGCAAGCAATGGCGAAATACGCTCAAGACACCACAATTGAAAAGACTGTCTCTGTTGTGGCTCTTCCTAACGATGAAATGAAAGGAAGAATTATCGGAAGAGAAGGTCGTAACATTCGTACATTAGAAACACTTTTAGGCGTTGACCTCATTATTGATGACACTCCTGAAGTTATTACTGTTAGCTGTTTCAATCCTATAAGAAGAGAAATCGCTAGAATGTCGTTAGAAAACTTAATTAAAGACGGACGTATTCAACCAGGCAGAATTGAAGAAATCGTTGAAAAATGTAAACAAGAAATCGAAGAAACGATTCATAAGACTGGTCAAGATGTTGCCTTTAAACTTGGTATTACTCGTATCAGCAAGGAATTATTAGACCTTGTTGGTAGATTAAAATATCGTACTAGTTATGGCCAAAATGCTTTGGAACACTCAATCGAAGTTGCTTATTTAGCAGGCACTATGGCCGCGGAACTTGGCTTAGATCAAAACTTAGCCAAAAGAGCAGGCTTATTGCACGATATTGGTAAAGCAGTGGACTTCGAAATGGATGGCTCACACGTTGAAATCGGTGCACGTCTTGCTAAGAAATATGGCGAAAGCGATGTCGTTATTAACGCGATTGAATCTCATCACGACGATGTTCCAGCAAAATACATCATCTCTCACTTAGTCCAAGCTGCTGATACATTAAGCGCTGCAAGACCAGGTGCTAGAAGTGAAATGCTTGAAAACTATATTCAGAGAATTGAAAAACTTGAAGAGATTTGTAAGACCTATGAATGCGTCAATCAAGCCTATGCAATGCAATCTGGCCGTGAATTAAGAGTTATGGTTGCTCCTGACAAGATTGATGATATTGGAGCCTATAATCTCGTTAGAGAGATTCGTGAAAGAATTGAAAATGAAATGACCTACCCAGGCCAAATCAAAGTTTCAGTGATACGTGAAGTACGTGCCTCTGAAATCGCTAAATAATTACTTCTAGAAAGAGCGTTATTTGAGAATTTTATTTATTGGCGATATCGTTGGAAAAATTGGTCGCCGAATGATTAAAGATTATCTACAAAATTATGTTGATAAATATCACATTGATTTTGTTATTGCCAACGGGGAGAATGTAACCCATGGTAAAGGTATATTAAGGCATCATTATCTTGAGTTAATTGATGATGGAATTGATGTCGTTTCTTTAGGTAATCATTACGATAACAAAAACGATATTCGCCGATACATAGATTCTACAGATCGTTTAATTAGACCTCTTAACTTATTACATGAGTATCCTGGAGAAGGTAGCATTGTCTATGATTTAAATGGTGTCACTATTAGAGTCACTAATGTATTAGGCTCCGCTTTCATGCACGAAGAGGTCAACAATCCTTATTATTCCTTAATTGATTTAATTAATAATGAGGAAGAGACAAATATTCATATAGTTGATTTCCATGCGGAAGCAACAGGAGAAAAGCTTTGCTTAGCATATGCTTTAGACGGCAAAGTATCTGCAATTCTTGGCACGCATACGCACGTACAGACTAGAGACTATAAAATCTTAGAAAACGGAACCGCCTATATCTCTGATGTTGGCATGACCGGCTTTGCTGATGGCGCACTTGGATTTGATAAAGACACTGTTGTTAATAAGCTAATGTATGGCGAACAATCCAGATTTGATTTACCTAATGAAGGTAGAGGCATCTTCTCAGCAGTAGTGCTTGATATTGATGAATTTAGCGGTAAGTGTAAAGAAATATTCCCAATTTATTTTGTAGAAGAACAAAAATGAAAACGAAAATTGTAAATTATCCAAACTTAGTAGAAGCTCAGAATCGTCAAAAAAGCGATACTCAGTTTTATCATGCTTCTGTTTCTCATTTAAAAGAAATGGAAGAAATTGGTAGGGGCAAGAAATATTATATTCACACATTTGGTTGCCAGGCTAACATCCGCGATGAAGAAACAATGAGAGGTATGCTTGAATCTGTAAATTATATTAAGACTAATAATCCAGATGAAGCAGACGTTATCATCATTAATACATGCGCGGTTAGAGAGAACGCCGAAGATAAAGTTTATGGTGAAATTGGTAATTTAAAAAGACTTCGCAAGATTAATAAAAAGTTAGTTTTAGGTATCTGTGGATGTATGGTGGAACAACCGGAAATTTTAGAGATTTTGCAAGCTAAATTCCCTGAAGTTAATCTATATTTTGGCACTCATGAAATTAATCAGTTGTTAGATTTAATTTATGAAGTCTACATAAATGATATTAGGTTAATTTCAATTAAGAGTAAACAAGGCGAAGTAATTGAAAATGAAAAGGTCGTCAGATCTAATAATTATAAGGCTTATGTAAACATTATTTATGGCTGTAATAAATTCTGCACTTATTGCATTGTTCCTTATACACGTGGAAAAGAAAGAAGTCGTCATTTTTCTGACATCATGGATGAAGTTAGAGAACTTAAAAAACAAGGTTATCAAGAGATTACTTTCCTTGGTCAAAATGTCAATGCTTATGGCAAGGATTTAGATGAAGGACATGGTTTCGCTGATGTTCTTGAAGAAGCGGCAAAAATGGGCATCCCAAGAATTAGGTTCACAACCTCTCATCCTTGGGATTTCTCCAGCAAAATGATAGAAATTATTGCGAAATATGAAAATATCATGAAGTGTATTCACCTTCCTGTGCAGTCTGGAAGTAGTGAGGTTTTACGCCTCATGGGAAGAAGATATACAAGGGAGCATTACCTTGCTTTAGTTAAGGAAATGAGAGACAAGATTCCTGGTCTATCCTTATCAACTGATATCATTGTTGGCTTCCCAAATGAAACTGAAGAACAATTTAATGAAACTTTAACCCTTGTTGATGAGGTAAAATACGAGTCTGCCTTTACCTTTATTTATTCCCCAAGAAGAGGCACTCCTGCCGCTAAGATAAATGACAATGTTAGCTATGCTGATAAGAGTAGAAGATTCAAAGAACTTGTTAAACATTTAGAGGTTAACATTGAAGCCGATTCAAAACGTTATATAGGTGGCACATATAAGGTACTTGTTGATGGCACTAGTAAGACTGATGATAATATGCTCTCAGGTTACACTGAAAGTAATAAACTTGTTCATTTCAAAGGCGATGAATCGCTGATTGGAAAAATCGTTAATGTCAAAATTTTAGAAAGCCATACTTATTCCTTAATTGGAGAATTAGCGGATGAATAATTCTATAGAAATTGCTAAAGAATTAAAGAAAGAGCTTGATCAGCTACCTCTATTTATAGAATACAAAAGGGTTAAAAGTTTGGCTGAGTCTAATCTAGAAATAAAAGAGTTAAAAGCTAGTATCGCAAAAGCTAAAGCGACTCATAATGAAACATTACATAGTGAACTCTTAGCTAAATACAATAATCATCCGTTAATTGTAAATTTAAATAGTTTAGAAATTGAGCTAGCCAGCTATTTAAAACAAATTAGTGAAATAGTTAATAAGAAGTGATGAAATTCACTTCTTTTTTCTTTATAATAATTTTCATGATTTACGTTGTCATGGGTCCAACATGTTCAGGAAAGACTGAACTAGCAAATTATTTAATCGATAAGCATAATTGTGACGCAATTAATTTTGATGCTTTCCAAATTTATAAAGACATGAATATTGGCACTGCTAAATTAGAACATGATGACCCTCATTATTCTAGATATCACTTATTAGATATTGTTTCACCTGAACAATCATTCTCGGTGATGGAATATCAAACACTTGCTAGAAAAGAATTAGATGAACTTCTAAAAAAAGATAAGGATGTTGTTTTTGTTGGCGGTACTGGCTTATATATTCGCGCTACTTTGTACGATTATGCTTTTGAAAAGGAAGATAATGTTTACGATGAAGATTTAGATTTATTAAACAATGAGCAACTATTTGATATGCTTAATGAGTTAGACCCTAAAGCGTGTGAAAAAATTCATGTAAACAATCGTAAAAGATTATTACGTGCTATTTCATTGATTCGCCACTCAAATAAAAAGAAAAGCGATATCATTAATGAACAAAAGCATGAACTTATTTATAAGAATGTAAAATTCATCTTTATTTCACCCGATAGAGAACAACTCTATAAGAATATCGATGATAGAGTGATTAAAATGATGGAATTTGGACTTGTAGAAGAAGTAAAAAACCTTTTAAATAAATATGATTTGTCTTTAACTGCAAAACAAGGAATTGGTTACAAAGAAGTAATCCAATACCTTGATAAAGAAATTACGTATGAAGAGTGTGTCTCTTTAATACAAAAAAGAACAAGGAACTACGCTAAAAGACAAGTTACATTCTTTAAAAATCAATTCAAATATGAACTATATACGTCTATAGAAGACGCAAAGAAACATCTTTAGGGGAGGATATATTATGCTAAATATCTATGATGTTGCTGAAAAAGCCGGAATTAAAAAAGAATATGTTATTCCATATGGTTTAGATAAAGGGAAAGTTGATTTACGCATCAATGAAGAATTGAAAGATAAATCTAACGGAAAGTTGGTTTTGGTTACTGCAATTACTCCAACCAAAGCCGGAGAAGGAAAAACTACAACTTCAATCGCCTTAACTGATGGCTTACACAAGATTGGTGTTAATTCACTTCTTTGTTTAAGAGAACCATCTCTTGGACCAGTGTTTGGATTAAAGGGTGGTGCTACTGGTGGAGGAAGAGCAAGTGTTATTCCTTCTGAAGACATAAATCTTCATTTTACTGGGGATATGCATGCCTTAACGAGTTCTATTAACTTAATTTCCGCTGTTATTGATAATCATATTTTCCAAGGCAACGAATTAAGAATTGATCCAAGTAGAATCCTTTGGAAACGTGCACTTGATATGAACGATCGTGCGCTTAGAAGTGTAACCGTTAACCTTGATGAAAAGAAGAGTGAACCAAGACATGATGAATTCGTAATTACCGTTGCTTCTGAGCTTATGGCGGTTCTTTGTTTGGCTCGTGATCCTGAAGATTTCATTCAAAGAATCAAGCAAATAGTCGTTGCTTATAACTTCGATGGTGAACCAGTTAAATTAGAGGCGCTTAGAATCAGCAACGCCATTTATAAATTAATGAAAAATGCCTTCAATCCTAATATCGTTCAAACATTAGAAGGCAACCCATGTTTAATTCATGGTGGACCATTTGCAAATATCGCTCATGGATGTAATTCCTTAATCGCTACTAAGATGGCTTTAAAACTTGCTCCTATTGTTGTTACTGAGGCAGGCTTCGGTGCTGACTTAGGTGCAGAGAAATTCTTAGACATTAAATGCCGTGTTGGAAATTTAAAACCAGACGCAGTGGTGATGGTAGCGACAATTAGAGCTTTAAAACTCCATGGAGGAGTTAAGTATGAGGAATTAGATCAAGAAAACGTTGATGCCTTAAGAGTTGGTACCGCTAACTTAAAACGTCATATGGAAAATATTGCCAAATATGATATTCCAGTCGTTATTTGCGTTAATCACTTTGCTTCCGACACTGATAGAGAAACCGAAGAACTTATTAAATTCTGTAACGAAAACAATTATGAAGTCGCATTCTGCAATGCCTTTATGGAAGGCGGCTTTGGGGCTGTTGAATTAGCACAAAAGGTTTTAGAAACTTTAGCGACAAAAGAAAGTAACTATCACCCTCTATACGAATTAAATAATCCTTTGAAAGATAAGATTGACATCGTTTGCAAAGAGATTTATAGAGCCAAGAGTGTTGTTTACACCGAAGATGCGCTTAAACAAATTGCTGATTATGAAAAACAAGGTTATGACAAACTTCCTGTTTGCATCGCAAAGACACCTTTATCGTTTACTGATAATCCTAAAGTGTTAAACGCTCCTGATGATTTCGCAATTACAATTAGAGAAGTTAGATTATCTTCTGGTGCAGGGTTCGTTGTTGCTCTTACCGGATCTATCATGACAATGCCGGGCTTACCTAAAGTTCCTGCTGCCGTCAAAATGGAAGATGAATAATTTATAGACCTGCTTTAGCAGGTCTTTCTTTTGTCTGATAAAAAAATAAAAATAATTTAGCAAATTTTTAAAAAAACGCCCTCTTTTATATATAAGGGGACTTTTTTGTTTTTTTAATTTTTGGAGGTGATCAAAATGCACAAATTAGTTATCTCTAAACTATCGAAATCATATCAGTTAGATAAGAATAAATTTTTTCATGCTTTAACAAATATTAATCTTGCATTTGAAGAAACAGGCTTAGTTGGAATAATAGGCAAAAGTGGTAGCGGTAAATCGACACTTTTAAACATGATTGCTCGAATTGATGAACCAACAAAGGGAGAAATCTTTCTAAATGGCAAGAAATACGATAAGAAGAAAAAGAACAAATATCGGTTTTATAGAAATGAAGTAGGAATTGTTTTTCAGAATTACCAATTAATCGAAGATAAAACTTGCTTATATAATGTAGCCTTGCCTTTGCTAACCTGTGGATGCAATAAAAAGAAAGCGTTTAATAAAGCAAGGCTAATGTTGGATTACGTTAACATTAAAACATCTTTACATAATCAAGTTTGTAACCAGTTATCTGGTGGCGAAAAACAACGTGTGGCTATAGCAAGAGCAATAATAAATAACCAGTCAGTTATTCTTTGTGATGAACCAACAGGAGCGTTAGATACCAAAAATTCCAAAGTGGTAATGGAGTTATTAAAAACAATAAGTAAAACAAGGCTAGTAATTATTGTTTCGCACAACCTACAACTAATTGACAAATATTGTGACAGAAAAATAGAATTGAACGATGGAAGAATTGCTGGTGATATTCAATTAAATAAAAACATTATAGAAATAAAAGAACCCGTTAAAGAAATCAAAGGAATGTCCAATTGGACAAGCGCATTTTCTTTATCTAATTTTAAAAAAAGAATTAAAAGAAATCTGTTTGTAATTACTTCTCTTTCTCTGTCACTTATTATGGGAAATTTAGTGTTTGGCTTTGTTTATGGAAAAGACAACGCAATAACAAATGCTACATATAGACAATTAGATTATGGATATGGTTCAATTTCACATGAAGAAGCTGTGTCTAATACAGGCCTTTTGAAACTTACAAAATCTGTAAGGCCAGATCTGGAATCTCTTAATAAAAATGAAAATTTAAATAATTTATTCGAAATTTGCCCAAATTTTTCAACAATTATACCTTTAAATCCACATGTTGAGTATGACTTAAGTGTCTTGGATAATATTTCATACACTCCAATCTATTCTTTTGATAAAACTTATTATGATTCAACGCTAATTTGTATGGGACAAATTCCGAATTTCGACGACCTAAATCAGGTAATTATAAATAAGAAATGTTATGAAACAATTAAGTCTAAAATTCAAAAAGATCCTTTGAATGAATTGATATCTATTACCCATAAATTCGAAAGTAATTATGTACTCGAAAATGGTGAATATATTACAGATTCTTTGACTTATGATATTAGTTGTAGAATCGTTGCGGTAGTTGATGAATTAAGTTATCTTTCCTCTAACAAAATTTATTATTCATATCTTGCTTTAGAAAACTACATGCAAGAAAGTGTTTTGCTCAATTTATCAACCTACTTTGATGAAACTATAACATGGTATGACCGTGTGATTAATGCAGAAGATTATTCATATATTTCTGCTTATTCATATCAATTATTTTTGAAGGATTATCAAAAAAGAACTCTGCTAAACAATGATTATTCTTTTGGTGAAGACTTAACTTTTACTTCTAATTCTTTAATTATTGCTAAATCTCTTTCTGATTTTTTACAAGTTGCAGAATATGCATTGTTTTTATTTCTAGCTATAACGATGATTGGAGCCATCTTGATTTTAAGCATTATTTCCTTCACCAATTTTTGTGAAGATAAAAAAACAACAGCGATTTTATCTATTGTTGGAGCGAAAAGTAGTGATGTCGAAGATATTTACTTAAATGAATCTTTGATATCAGGATTTAGTGCATTGCTTATTTCTTTGGCTTTATCATTCCCGCTTTCTACTTTGGCTAATAGCTTAATTTTTAAATTTGTTTCAATCAAAGAAGTAATAAATATACCAATTCTTAAATTATTTAATATTCCTTTTTTGTACCCTCTTATTTTACTAATTGGGTTAGTTGTAATTGTTGTTTTTGCTTCTATTATTCCGATTAAGTTTTCCCAAATTAATTCTTTAAAACAGGAGTTGATGGCGAATGATTGAAATTAATAACGTTTCCAAAAAATATAAAAACGATTATGTGTTAAAACACGTTAATCTATCCTTACCTAATTCAGGACTGGTAATTATTAATGGACCATCTGGATGTGGTAAATCAACACTTCTAAATATACTATCTACTCTTTTAGATTTTGAAGGGGAAATTAACTTTGATGGAAAGAACTATTCAAGGCTATTAGAGGATGAAAAGGAATATATAAGAAGCAGAAAAATTGGTTTTGTGTATCAAGATTACAAACTTTTTGAGTTCGAAACAGTAAAACAAAATATAGCTTTATCTTTAGATATTGCTTGTGGCGAATCTACTAGCAAAAAGGCGAAAAGAATAAAAGATTTATTACGTTTAGTTAATTTAACAAGAAAAGAAAACGAATTAGTTGCTCATTTGTCTGGAGGAGAAAAACAAAGAGTATCTATTGCTAGAGCTTTAGCAAATTCTCCTAGTGTTTTATTAGCGGATGAACCTACTGGAAATCTTGATGAGTATAACACTAAAGTTGTCATGGAATTGTTACAAAAAATAAGTGCATCTTCTTTAGTGGTTGTGGTTAGCCATGATCTGAAATTATCAAAAGAATATGCAGATGAAATCGTGCAAATGGAAGACGGAGTTATTAAGAAGATTGTTTTTCAAAATAAAAAGAAGCATCAACAGTCGCTTCCAGTCGTTTCTTTAAAGCATAAAACTAAATCTAGATTTCTTCCTTTTGATTTCTTGTTTAGACACACCTTAAATTCTATCAAAAGAAAGAAGTGGAGAACGCTTTTCACTACATTAATTACTTCTATAGGCTTAATTGGAGTTGGCTTGGCTAGTACTTTGTCTAATATCATTTCGAACAATTTGTATCGAAGTTATTCTTCAATATTAGATGATGATCGTTTGATTTTAAGCGCAAAAGAAGAAACCAGCGTTAGAGATATCATCACTGCTGCAACTTATGATGAAGTTTTATCCATTTGCGAACCTTATTCTGCTGATATTTCCTATATTGGTACTTATTACTTAAATGACTTTTCACAAATGTTTGACTATAACGTTGCCACGCTAGAAAAAGATGGGACAATAAAGCCAATAAACGGAATAAATATTTCCCTTATCAATGAGTTTTCATTGTTTGAAAACGACTTACAAATTTTGCCTGAAAAAGTTGAAGAATTAAGCAATAACGAATTCGTTTTGTCTGGCCCATTTTCCATTGTAAACGAGCTATGTTATCAACTACAAATTGAAAGGACTTTAGACTCATTTAGCCGGTATCTGTCGCGTAATTCAGTGGAAATTACGTTTTATATAAGCAATTCTAATTGGCAATATGAAGGTAGCTTTACTCTTGCATTGAAAGGTTTTGTTTTATCAAATCAAACTCGTATATACCACACTAATTTTTTATGGAACGAATATATTTTAGAAAGCAAACTAACATTACCAACAACAGATTATCTTAATGTCGCTAGTAATCATCCTTGGGATTTAAGGAGAGCATATTTCATTAGCTTTAACAAGAATAGGGATTCTTTTATTGAAGAACATAGATTTGACTTTTCGTTTAAAGATTATGATTTTGAAATCCTCGATGATAAATATTATCCAAACTTATTTAGTGGTTTTGATCCATTTGAATGCAATCGACTCCTTGTAATAAAAAGAACTAAAAAAGATTACCTGCCTTCTTTTATAGGAACATATTGCAAAGATTTATCTAAACATATCAAAAGTGTTATCTATGGAAGTTCAAATGCATACGCTATTTATGACAAAAGTTTAATGGCAGGCTTTGCTAAAAGTAGTTTTATTTCCAAGGATGAAGTAAATATTGAGGATGTTATTGATTTATTAAGTTATGTCAAATACGAGGATTCTCAAAATATAGTTTTGCCTAATGGAACTTTAGAAGGCCATTTTTCTAAAAGTAATCTTGATGGATTTGTCTTTGAACCTAATTACAAACTTGTATCTGGAAGAAAACCAATGAATTATCAAGAGATTGTTATTTCCCAAACCCTAGCCGATAGACTAAATTTCATTGAACCAATCAATAAAACTTTGTTTTTCACTTATCCAGTTATTGAAAACTCTTTACCTTCTGGCTATATCTCTCGTGATTTCAAATCTGTCTCCCTTAAAGTGGTTGGCGTTTCTGATTCTGGAAAACTCGCTCTTCATCATGGAGAAAACTGGTCGATTTTATTCTTTCAAACCATGCTTGGTATATCGACATTACAACTTAATGTAGAAAATCTTTCGATTCAGATAGATAAAGTTTATGAACAAGACATAACTGTAAAGTTAAATAGATCATTTCCTCAATATGAAGTCTATTCACCACTGAAAGATGTGAGAAAGAGCATTGATAAAATCTGTAGCTACATTGAATTAATTTTGCTAATTGTGTCTATATCTAGTATCGTTATTGCTTCATTAATATTAATAATCTGTAATCACCTTCATTTTCTTGAGGCCAAAAAAGATATTGGTTTAGTTAGATGCTTGGGCTGTAAAAAAAGCGAAAGTAAAAAGTTTGTCTACTTCCATTCGTTTATGATGACAGGCTTTTCACTGCTTTTATCTTCTTTTGAATTATTTTTTATTTCGCTAATTCTTTCAAAAACGATGGCGAGTTCCCTGCACATACAATCTTCATTTATCTTAAATCCAATGTCGTTTGTTTATATGATTCTAACCGATGTTTTTATATCGTTAATTAGTGCATTTTTCATCGCAAGGGAGATTAATAAAATTACACCTTTAGAATGTTTATCGTAATTTATTCTATAAATTGTTTGTTTTAAACAATGATTTGAATATAATATTCAATTGAAAGAAGAAATAATAAATGGGATTAAAAGCAGGAATTGTCGGTTTACCAAATGTTGGTAAATCTACCTTATTTAACGCGATTACAAATTCACACGTCGAAGCCGCCAACTATCCTTTTGCCACAATCAATCCAAACACTCGTATTGTCGATGTCCCTGATGAGAGATTAGATTTTCTTGTTAATATTTTTAAGCCTGAAAGAACAATTCCAGCAACAATTGAATTTTATGATATTGCTGGACTTGTTAGAGGTGCCTCTAAAGGCGAAGGCTTAGGAAATCAATTTCTTTCACATATTAGAGAGTGCGACGCGATTGTTGAAGTGGTTCGTTGTTTTTCTAATGCTGATATCATTCACGTAGAAGGCGATGTTGATCCAATTAGAGATATTGAGGTTATTAACTTAGAACTTGTTATGGCAGATTTAGAAACTGTAACTCGTCGTATAGAAAAGATTGAGAATAAAGCTCGTATCTTAAAAGATAAAGAATCTGTAATGGAAATGTCAGCGCTCACCCCTTTAAAAGAAGCACTAGAGCAAGGTATAGCAGCTAGAAATGTTAAACTAACTCAAGAGCAAGAAGAAGTTGTTTATAACTACCACCTATTAACTAAAAAACCAATTATCTATGTTGCCAATGTTGGTGATGAAGATTTATTAGATATTGATAACTGCGCTAATTACCTAAAAGTAAAAGATTATGCAGATAAAGAAGGCAATGGTGTTATACCAGTTAGCTGTGAAATTGAATCTCAACTTTCTGAATTATCTAAAGAAGAAAAAGTTGCTTTCCTTCAAGACCTAGGAATTGAAAGCGCCGGTTTATCACAACTCATTAAAGCAACTTATAAATTACTGAATTTATCCACATTCTTCACAGTCGGTGCTGACGAATGTCGTGCTTGGACATTTACAAATGGTTATAGCGCTCCTAAGTGTGCTGGTATTATTCACACTGATTTTGAAAGAGGCTTTATTTGCGCTGAAGTGTATACATATGATGCTATACATGAATTAGGTAGTGAAGCTGCTGTAAAAGAAGCTGGAAAGATTAGAACTGAAGGACGTAATTATTTCCCTAAAGATGGAGATATCATGTTCTTTAAATTTAATGTGTCAGGTAAAAAATAATGGACTTCCGTATAGGTTTTAGCAAAGATATACATCGTTTAGTGGAAAATAGAAAACTCATTATTGGTGGGGTGATTATACCTTATCATTTAGGTGAATTGGCTCACAGTGATGGTGATGTTTTATATCATGCTTTGGCAGAATCTATTTTGGGCGCATTAGCCTTAGGTGATTTAGGAACTCATTTCCCAGATAATTCAGAAGAAACATTAGACATGAATAGCGCCGACATTGTTTATAAAGTCGTGACCATGATGTTTGAAAAAGGTTATGAAGTTAATAATGTTGATATATTTGTTTCTTTAGAGAAGCCAAAACTTAAAGACTATATTCCTCAAATAAGACAAAATGTCGCTAACTTATTACAGATTAAGATCGATGCTGTCTCCATTAAAGCTGGCACTAATGAAGGTGTTGGTCCAGTTGGAGAAGGAAAAGCTATCGAAGCCACATCAGCTATTCTATTAAAAAAGAAAGTTATTGCTAATTTAGATTAGTAATAAGTATAATTTAACGTTAAATTATGGAAATCAAAGAAAGTCTTAAATTAAATATCCAAAATGCATTAAAGCAACTTAATGTTGATTTTGCCTTAGACCAAATCGTAATTGAAGATAGTAAAGATCCTAGCCACGGAGACTATGCAACTAATGTTGCAATGAAATCCTGTCGTTTATTTGGCAAAGCTCCAAAAGATGTTGCTGAATTAATTGTGACTAAACTTGATTTAAACGAAATTGAAAAAGTAGAAATTGCTGGTCCGGGATTCATTAATTTCTTTATGAAAAATGACTCACTAAGTAATGTTGTTAGCAAGATTATTGCTGAAAACGAAAACTTTGGTCGCAGTGAAAAAAAGAATAAAAGAATCAATGTTGAATTTGTCTCTGCAAACCCAACTGGTGATTTACATGTTGGCCACGCTCGTGGCGCTGCAATTGGAGATTCGATTGCAAGGATCTTGGATTTTGATGGTTATGATGTGACTCGTGAATATTACATTAATGACGCTGGTAATCAGATTGACCATCTCGGTGAATCTTTAGTGGAACGTTATAAAGAAATTCTTGGTCTCCCATTTGCATTACCTGAAGATGGCTATCACGGGGAAGATGTTAAGCTTGTTGCAAAACGCATTTATGATGAATTTGGCCCGGACTTATTAAATAAAGATAACTACTTCGAATTCTTTAAAGAAAAAGGAATGGAATTCGAACTTGATAAAATTAAAGAAGACTTAAAAGTCTATAACGTCACTTTTGATATTTTCTCCAGCGAAAAGAAGATTCGTGCTGGTGGAGCAGTTGAAAAAGAAATTGAGTATTTAAAAGACCATGTATATGAAGAAGATGGCGCCCTTGTTCTAAAGACAACTGACTATCTTGATGATAAAGATAGAGTTATTAGAAAGAGCAACGGTGAATACACATATTTCATGCCAGATATCGTCTATCATATTAATAAGCTTAGCCGTGGTTTTGATCAACTCATCGATGTTTTAGGAGCTGACCATCATGGATATATTAATCGTATGAAGAGCGCGCTCATGATGCATGGATATGCTCAAGACGCCTTAGAAGTTGAACTCATTCAAATGGTAAGAATGATGAAAGACGGCGAAGAATTCAAACTTTCTAAACGTACAGGTAATGGCTACACATTAAGAGAACTTTGTTTAGACGCCGGAGTAGACGCTGCTAGATATTTCTTTGTCATGAGAAACGCAAGTAGTCATTTAGACTTTGATTTAGACTTAGCGGTTAAACAAAGCAGTGATAATCCAGTCTATTATGCCCAATATGCTCATGCTAGACTTTGCTCTATTTTGGAACAAGCAAGTGATATCAAGGTTAATGTATCGCCTGTTCTTTCTAAAGCTAGTGAGCTAGATTTAGCTAAAGCATTAGCGAATTTTCCAAATGTTATTAAGGCCGCTTCTAAAGAAAGAGCCCCATATAAAATTACTAACTACATTCATGATGTAGCAGAAAGAGTGCATGCTTTCTACACTGAATGTCGAGTTATAGATCGAGATAACCTAGATGTTACCTCATCTCGATTAGGCTTATGCCTAGCGAGCAAAATAATTCTTAAAAACGCACTAAATCTTGTTGGAGTGTCTGCTCCAAATAAGATGTAAGAAAGGAGACATAAAATGTCTAAATCATTAATCGACCATGCTTATGATTTTGTATCTAAGCATAAAAACTCAGTTAACTTTAAAGATATCTGGGAGTACGTGAAAAAAGAAGCCGGTTTAAGCGAAGAAGAAGCCAATAAGAAAGTTGGACAATTCTTTACGAACATGATGCTTGATGGCAGATTCATTACTCTTGGAGAAAATGAATGGGATTTAAGAGAAAGACATGTCTTTGATAAAGTTCATATCGACATGAGAGATGTCTATAGTGATGTTCAAACAAGCGACATTGATGTAGAAGACGAAGAAGAAGTGGAATACAACAAAGTCTTCGAAGAAGATTCCGCTATTGATTCATCCGCTGAAGAAAACGAAGAAAAAGAAGAATCTGCTGAAGACGAAGATTAATTTATATGTTCGACCAAATTTTTGAACTGATTAAAAAGTATCAATCGATTGTTATTTTTGGTCATATTAATCCAGATGGGGATTGCTATGGTTCTCAAGTCGGATTAAAAGAGGTTATTCTTGCCAATTTCCCGGAAAAAGAAGTCTATATTTCCGGTACTGGCATTCCTAGATTTTACAATGTAATTTGTAAAACTGACGACGTAAGTGATGAAGTTATTGAAAGATCATTAGGCATTCTTGTTGATGGTAATGATTTTGGAAGAATGGAAGACTCTCGTGTGACCAAGTGCGCTGCTTGGGCGAAAATTGATCACCACATTGATACAGGTTCATTTACCCAAGGACCGCAGGTGGTTGATGTTGGAGCAAATAGTACTTGTGACATCATTACTGGTTTTGTTATTGATTACAATTTAAAAATTACCAAACTTGCTGCCACTGCATTATATCTAGGCATTTTAACTGATACTGCAAGATTCCAATTTGTGACTGATTATCCACAGACTTTTGGACGTGTCAAATTCTTATGTGAGAATGGAGCAGATCCAGCAGAAATAAACGATGTGCTTAATCGTACAGATGTGATTGCTTTAGCTGCAAAAGGCTATGTTTTGTCACATTATAAGAAATCTAAACATGGTGTAATCTACATTGCTTTTAACAAGAAAACACTACAGAAACTTTCTATTTCTGCAAATCACGCTAGTGGATTAGTTAATCTTTTAAGCAATATCGATGGTTATCCAGTTTGGTGTACATTTGCTGAATATACAAACGGTAAAGTGAGAATGGAAATTAGAAGCAATGGTCCAATAATTCAACCAGTCGCTGTTAGCGTAGGTGGTGGTGGACACGCTCATGCAAGTGGTGCAACATTACCCGAACTCAAGCAAGACATTATCGATGATATTATCCATAAATTAGACGAAACTATTCTTGAATGGAGAGGCAAATAATTATGTGGGAGAAAGAATTACAAGCTGCTATTGAAGCCGGTTTATTAGCTAAGAAGAAAATCTTAGAGATTTATCATCAAAAATTTGATGTTGAGATTAAAAGCGATAATTCCCCAGTCACAATTGCTGATAAGAGTGCTGATGAAATTATTCGTAAATACTTATCCAAACAATTCCCAACGCATGCCTTTCTAACCGAAGAAAGCACCGATGATTTAGCAAGACTTAAAAATGATTTTGTTTGGATTGTTGATCCTGTTGATGGCACAAAAGATTTTGTGGCCAGAGATGATCAATTCACAACCAATATTGCTCTTGCTTATAAGCATGAATTAGTAGTTGGTGTTGTTCTTGCTCCTGCTCTAGATGAGATCTATTTTGCTAGTAAAGGAAATGGTTCATTTTATCAAAAAGGCTCCAGCAGCCCCGTTAAAATTCATGTTAATGACAAATTAGATGACTTAACAATGCTTACCAGTGTCTTCCATTTTACAGAGGATGAACAACAATTTATCAATCGCCACGGAGATAAAATCAAACATGTAATGAAACGTGGTAGTTCATTAAAGCCTTGTGCCATTGCCCATGGTTTAGCTGAAATTACATTCCGTAGTTCTCCTAATACAAAAGAGTGGGATACAGCAGCATGCCAATTAGTGGTGGAAGAAGCAGGTGGATTATTCGTTCAACCTGATGGTTCACCTATTAGATATAATCGTGAAGATGTATATAATAGAAACGGATATATCGTTGTTAATCGTAAAGAAAACTTGCTTAAATAAGTTCCCCAAGCAAAATAAAACACACATCTTATGATGTGTGATTTTTTTTATGTGGCTGGGGTACTTGGGATCGAACCAAGGAATGTCGGAGTCAGAGGCCGATGCCTTACCGCTTGGCTATACCCCAATTATTCAGCAAGTCTGACTTCTACAACTCCAGGAACTTCTTCCTGCAAGATTACTTCTACTAGTTCTTTGATATCACTGTAGGCGTAGGAACAACCTTCGCATGCACCAATCATTTTGACATAGACAACGCCATCTCTAAAGGAAACAAATTCACAGTCTCCTCCATCTTTTCTTAAAAAATGTCTAATCTTATCTAATGTAGAAATAATTAATTTAATTGTATCTCGTTGCTCATCGTCTTCATGTACTTCCATTTCGTATCCATCACATGCAGTTTTTGCATTGTTTAAGAAATGGCTGGCAACATCAAGGAAGTTAAAGCCATGTTTTTTGCCTTCGCCGCGATAGTGTTTGGTGATGGCGACGTTATACCATTGAAGTGAGATATACATTCTCCATAAGTAGAATCTTTTGATTTCCTCATTACTTGGATTTCCATCACAATATTCATTTAGTAAATTTCTTCCTTCTGAAACTAATCCGTTACCAAAACAGGCAATATCATAGATTGGATCGTTGTTACCCATAAACTCAAAATCTATAAAGTAGTAATCGCCTTCTGGTGTTTGAACAATGTTGCTTCTTTGAGCGTCATTATGGCAAAGCGTTTTTCTTTGTCTTTGCAAATAATCTTTATGTAAGAATAAATATCTTCTTAATTCTTCATACAATGGATTGATTTCACTTTGATACATAAAAGATTCTTTTTCGTAAATGTTTTCAAATCTGTCGAATGGAGCGTAGTCTTCTCTAGATAAAACAGGGGAGCTATGCAGAGTTTTAAACATTTTTGCAACTTTTTTATAATCAAAGGAGCTTACTTTATCGATTGAATTTCCTTCAATATATTCGTTGATTTTTATTCCTTTTTCTTCATCAAAATATACATTCTTACTTGTAATGCCAAGAGAATAGACAATTCTTTGATGTTCTTTTTCTAAAGGACGATTAACCATTTCATTGGCTTGTTCTGTGGAAATATATAAAACATATTTCTTTCCTTGTTTGTCTTTAACAATATAGGACATGTTCATCATTCCACCGACTAAAGGGGATACAATGTCGCTTCCTTCACCAAGTACTTTGTTTATTAAATCAATGATTTCTGTTTTTTCCATGCAAAATATTATATAGCACTTATTTATAATTTTCCTATAAAATTATTATTCAGATGAAAGCACGTCGTATTTTGTTTTATATCTTCATGGTTATTGTAATCGCAATAAATGTTTTAATTATCGTTGAGTCCGCAATCGGAGGAGATGGTAGTGCTTCTCAATCTTTCTCATTTAGCGAAGCATTCATCAATTGGATCGAAAGTTTTGACCCTAGCACGGTTTTAATTCCAGATAGAGAAGCATTCCACGCTGTATTTAGAAAAGTGGTGGGACATTTCTTACTCTTTGGTGGTTCGGGTTTGTTTACCACTTTAACTCTCATGATGCATGATAAACTTTATGACAAGTTCAAATGGAAAATTATTTTGTTCTCTGCTGGATTTGGACTTACTATTGCTTTTATTAGCGAACTCATCCAATATTTTACTCCTGATAGATATGGAGCGTTCACTGATGTATTAATTGACTTTGGTGGCTATGTCCTATTTATGGGGCTTAGTTACCTAGTTACCTTCCTAATATTTAAAAAACATAGAAAAAACAAATAAAAAACCTCGATTGAATCGAGGATTTTTTTCTTAATGGTGCCCGGGACCGGAATCGAACCGGTACGGTTTATACAACCGCAAGATTTTAAGTCTTGTGCGTCTACCTGTTCCGCCACCTGGGCAATATTAAGTGGTGACTCGCCGGAGATTCGAACTCCGGACCCCTTGATTAAAAGTCAAGTGCTCTACCGACTGAGCTAGCGAGTCAACTTTGGCTGGGGTGGGTGGGATCGAACCACCGAGATGACAGAGTCAAAGTCTGTTGCCTTACCTCTTGGCTACACCCCAACTTTCGTGGTGGAGGGGGGCAGATTCGAACCGCCGAACCCTAAGGAGCTGATTTACAGTCAGCCGCGTTTAGCCTCTTCGCTACCCCTCCATTTTCTGGTATAGCTCGCGCATTGATGGTGGATGCTGAGGGGCTCGAACCCCCGACCTCCGCCGTGTAAAGGCGATGCTCTCCCAGCTGAGCTAAGCATCCGCTTTTGCAGATACGCAAGACATAATATACCATTATGAGTATCATAAATCAATAAAAAAATCGCCTTTTTCACAGGCGACTTTTTGTTTAAGACAACTATATTATAATATAGTTAGTATCCTTTTTTACCTAAGAGGTGGAACATGTTTTTCTTATAAATTTCCACGCCTGGTTGATTGAATGGATTGATGTCTAATAAGTAAGCACTCATAGCGCATGTTCTCATGAAGAAATAGAACAAATATCCGAGTGTTTTGGCATCTAATTTTTCAATGGTAATGATGTTACATGGAACTCCGCCATCTTCTTCGTGGGCTTTAAGTGTTCCTTGATATGCCATTTGATTGACATAAGATAATTTCTTGCCGGCTAAATAATTTAAGCCATCAAGATCATCTTTGTCAGAAGGAATTTCAACATCTAATTGTGGGTTTAAAACATTAACGATAGTTTCGAATAAGAGTGGTGTACCATCTTGAATAAATTGACCTAAACTGTGTAAATCAGTAGAGAAGGTTGCACTAGTTGGTAATAAACCCTTCTTTTCTTTTCCCTCACTCTCACCGAATAATTGCTTTAACCATTCGGATAATTGAGACATTTGTGGTTCATAAGTCACAAACATTTCTACTGGTCTATTATGTCTTAACATATAATCTCTACTAACAGCGTAGCGATAGGCTTTGTTTTCTTGAAGATTATCATTATCAAATTCTTTTTGAGCTTTAGCAGCGCCTTCAAGCATAGCTTTGACGTCTACACCTGCTACTGCAAGTGGGAATAAACCAACTGGAGTGAGAACACTATATCTACCACCGATATCATCTGGTAAAACATAGGTGCTATAGCCTTCTTGGTTACATAATGTTTTTAAAGCACCACGAGCTTTATCAGTGACTGCATAGATGGCTTTTTTTGATTTTTCCTTACCAACTTTTCTTTCGAGTAAGTCTTTTAATAATCTAAATGCGATTGAGGTTTCAGTAGTGGTGCCACTTTTTGAAATGACGTTAATCGCAAAGTTCTTGTCTTTTAAATACTCTAAAACTTGGGCTGTATAGTTAGGAGAGAATGTTTGACCCATGAAAATAATTTCTGGTTTGTCTTGACCTTTAAGTCCTTTAAGAGCATCTAAAGCACATTTTGCGCCTAAATAGCTTCCTCCAATACCAGCTACTACAAGAACATCAAAATTATCTCTAACATATTTTGCTTCTTTAAATAATCTTTCAAGTTCTTCTTTGTTATAATCACTTGGCCAAGTGGACCAACCTAAAAAGTCACTACCAGGACCGGTTTTTTCATCAATCATTTTATTGATTCTTGTAACATCGGCTTGGTATTTTTGAATCTCTTTTTCACTAATTACGTTGCTAACATCAACTTTAATCATTATCTTTATCTTCCTTTGCTAATTGTAAAGTTTGTTCTATCCATTCTGGGAGCTTGGCTTCAAGATCTTTAAAATCTGCCTGATCGAATTGAGCGTCATGATGAATAGAATCATTATGGGAATTAAATTTTTCAGAGTCAGGGACAGCTTTATATGACACTCTTAAAAATCCATTGGATGGATCGATGGAAAGAACTTTAACTTTAAGTTGGTCACCTATCGTGCCGTATTTTTCGATGTCTCTTACATAACTATCGGTGAGTTCGGAAATATGAAGCAAACCATTTTGTCCGTTCTCAAAAGTTAAGAACAAAGCATATGGTCTTACTTGGTTAACAACACCGATGATAATGTCTCCGACTTTATATTCCATACATAATAATGTATCACTCTTGTTTTTAAAAATATATAAAAAATAGACCACGAAATTTCATGGTCTATTATTTGAGTTTGATTTATTTTGCTGCTAACGCTTTCTCTTTAGCTTCAAGGATGGCTCTATTAGAGATGTCATCAATAATGATTTTGAAGACTTTTTCCATATCGGCGTCTTTAGAATAATCTGCTTTAACAATGAAACGGCAACGGTTATCTTTTAAGATTTGAGTTACCTTGTCTTTGTTATCATCAGTGTAAACGCCAATGGAGTAGCCTTTGTTCTTGTTGACAAGAGTCATACAAGCCACGTCAGTCATTCCATCCCCAATATAGGCGATATTTGTGTATGGGATTCTTAATCCATCACGCGCCTTTTCGTTAACAGAATCATCATCTTGTACATCAGTAACGCCTTTGGCAATTCTAAAGAAGAATTGAGTTTTTTGTGTATAGTTGATAGCGAGTTTTGGCCAAACTGGTTCGCCGTTCTCATAGTAGTATTCGCATCCATACACTTTTGTAAAGCAGTCGTAGATAGCACAGCCTTCAAGAATTTCTTTTGTTCCGGAACTGACTAAATAGTGTTCAACTTTAACCCCTTTTGTAGCTCCGTATTCATTAATTCTTTGGAACCAAGTTGTGACACCTGGATGGTACTTGATATTTTTACCGCATTCTCTTAATACTTCACGTGTTAATTTAATGCCTTTTTCTTTTGCTTTTGCAATCATCATAAACATATAGGAAAGTATTCTTTCACATCCAGATTTTTGTGAGAACTCTCCAGTTGCTCCCCAGAATTCTGCAGGTGTCATGCCCACCATTGGAATAAAGGAATAATTCTGCATATCAGTGGTGGATAACGTTTTATCGAAATCATACATGATTGCTAAGATTGGTTTGCTCATATTTTTACCTCGCAAGTATATTATCACAAAAAGATAATATAGGTCAAATCATGAAAAAATAAGCTATTTTACCCTACTTATATTTGAAAATCATCAATAATAGTTAGTTATGACTAACATATATTATATTAAAGATTAATAAATATTATTTTTCTTGAGCATATCGCTTGAGAGAAAATTAATTTTCTTTTAGAATAATATAGGCCTTGAAAGGAAGGCATTTTATGGAAAACAAAAGACCTGTAATTTTATGCATCATGGATGGATTCGGAATTAGACATAACCCATATGGTAATGCAGTATATGACGCTAAGAAACCAAATCTTGATGCTTATTTTAAAAAATATTCTTATACAGAAATCAATGCTTCTGGTGAATATGTTGGTTTGCCAGATGGACAAATGGGCAACTCTGAAGTTGGTCATATGAATATGGGAGCGGGTAGAATTGTCTATCAATCCCTAACCTTAATCAACAAAGCAATTAAAGATGGTGATTTCTTTGATAATGAGAAATACTTAGCTGCAATTGAACATGCTAAGAAGAATCATTCTAAGCTTCACATCTTTGGCTTAACTAGTGATGGTGGTGTTCACTCTCATATTAATCACATTTTGGCCATTATCGAACTAGCGGCTAAAAGTGGTTTAGATGATGTCTATATGCACTGCTTCATGGATGGTAGAGACGTCGATCCACAAGCTGGTGTTCACTATGTTGATATGATTCAAAAGAAAATGGATGAATTACATTTTGGTCATATTGCTGATATCGGTGGTAGATATTGGGGTATGGATAGAGATAAAAACATGGACCGTGTTGACATCCATTACCGCTTAATGGTGGATCATGATGGACCAAGCTTTGATGACTACCATGAATATTTCAAAAAACAATATGAAGAACTTCCAAAACTTGGTAAAGCCCCAAGTGATGAATTCTTAATCCCAACATATAACGCGAATGTCGATGGAAGAATCGGTGATAATGATGCGATTATCTTTATGAATTATCGTCCAGATAGAGCGATCCAAATCTCTACTTTATTCACTAATCCAAACTTCTATGAGAAACCTGCTTTAAAAGAAGATGGTTCTCCAGCGTGGAAAGCATATAAACCAGCACACTCACTTAAAAACATTTTCTATGTTTGCACAATGAAATACGCTGATAGTGTGAAAGGCGTTATCGCTTTTGAACCTCAAAAATTAACAAATATTTTAGGCCAATATCTTGCAGATCAAGGCTTAACTCAATTAAGAATTGCGGAAACTGAAAAGTACGCTCATGTTACATTCTTCTTTGATGGCACTATGAACTTTGATGGAGTGGAACGTCCTGAACTTAAGGGATGCAGAAGAGTCTTAATCAACTCACCAAAAGTTCCAACCTATGATATGCAACCAGAAATGAGTGCCTATCTTGTCTTGGATGCTTTAATGAAAGAACTCAATAAACATGACTTAGATGTTGTCATTCTTAACTTCGCTAACTGTGACATGGTTGGTCATACTGCTGTTCATGATGCTTGCGTTAAAGCAGTTGAAACCGTTGATACTTGTGTTGGTAAGATTATTGAATGGTGTGAAGAAAATGGTGCAACACTTTTAGTGACTGCTGACCATGGTAACGCTGAAGAAATCTTAGACGCTAACGGCAAACCAATGACAGCACACACTACAAACTTAGTACCATTCTGTATCAATAGAGTTGGTCTCAAGTTAAGACAAAAAGAAGGTAAACTCGCCGACATTGCTCCTACTATGCTTGAATTATTAGGTTTAGAAAAACCAACGGAAATGACTGGCGAGTCACTCATTGAAAAATAAGGAGGTATTATGAAAGAAAAATCCTTAAAATTTGAACAATATCCATTACGCATCCCAACTGAAAAGAGAACTATCAATAAGTTGGAAGCTCTTATCAAAGAGTTAGAAGAATGCGGTAGTGCTAATACTGCAAAACTAGCTGTTAAACACTGGAATAAATATATGTCTGAATTAGCAACAGACGTCAGTGTGATTCAAGTTCGTTATACTTTAGACACAACAAATAAAGTTTATAAAAATGCTCAAGATAAAGTTGATGAACTCAGCCCAATCTTCTCTAAATACTCCAATGATTTTGAAAAGATTTTGCTAAAGGCAAAGTACCGTAAAGATTTAGAAAAGTTATACGGTAAATATCTTTTCAAGATGTATGAGAACAATCAAAAAGCATTTGATCCAAAAATCATCCCAGATTTAATTGAAGAGAACAAACTCACAAGTAAATATGATGAAATCATGGGTGGAGCGCAAATCGAATTTAGAGGTGGAACCTATAATCTTTCACAAATGGGCAAATTTACCACCGATAGTGACCGTGAAACTAGAAAAGAAGCCAGCATCGCTATGGATAAATGGCTTGGCGAACATGATCAAGAAATTGGTGAAATCTATGATAAGCTCGTCCATCTAAGAGATGGGATGGCTAAAAAACTTGGTTATAAGAACTTTATTGAATTAGGTTATATCCGTTTGGGAAGAACTGACTATAACGCCAAGATGGTCAAAGGCTATCGTGAACAAATTAAAGAAGTGGTCGTTCCAGTCGCTCAAAAACTATATAAGAAACAAATGAAAGAACTAGGAATTAAAGACCCACAAGCATTTGACTATAATCTCAAATTTAAGACTGGTAATCCAATGCCAATTGGTGATTCTAAAGTCTTAACTAAAGTTGCTAAAGAAATGTATGAAGATATGTCTAAAGAATCTTCTGAATTTATTAACTTTATGATTGATAATCACTTATTAGATTTAGACGCTAGACCAGGAAAGGCACCAGGTGGATATTGTACTTACTTCCCAGTATACAAAGCTCCATTTATCTTCTCTAATTTTAATGGCACTGACGGAGATGTTAATGTCTTATGTCATGAAGGCGGACATGCTTTCCAAGCATACTTAAGCTCTGGCATTAAGATTCCTGAATATCAAAATCCAACTCTTGAGAGCTGTGAAATTCACTCTATGAGCATGGAATTCTTCTCCTGGCCATATATGGAAAAATTCTTCGCTAAAGATGCAGAAAAATATAAATACGCTCATTTAGCGGATGCAATTGAATTCTTACCATATGGTATTACTATTGATGAATTCCAACACTGGGTTTATGAACATCCAAATGCAACGCATGAAGAAAGATGTGCGAAATACTTAGAAATCGAAAAAGCTAATCTTCCACATAAGAAATATGATTATTGCCCAGCCTTAGCAAAAGGCAAGTGGTGGATTAGACAATCCCATGTCTTTGGTACCCCATTCTATTACATTGACTATACCTTAGCTCAAGTAGTGGCCTTCCAATTCTTAGCAGAAGATCTTAAAGACCATCAAAAAGCCTGGAAGAAATATGTCAAACTTTGTAAGTTAGGTGGTAAGATGCCGTTCACTGGATTACTTGAAAAAGTACATTTAAGAAATCCATTTGAAGATGGAAACGTCAAGAAAAACATTAATCCTTTACTTAAAGTACTTAAAGGATTTGATGAATCTAAATTTTAAAAATAGGGAGTCTGTAGTGAACTAGTCAAGCGAAAATAGACAGTTCAAAAAAAGCCTAATACCCCATGTCAACTTTATATTGATGTGGGGTTTTATATTGCAACGCATATGCTGGT
>CADCNT010000008.1 GCA_902802905.1 uncultured Erysipelotrichaceae bacterium
ATTTAGATTATAAATCATTTTTTGTTTTTTTCATAATTTGATAGTTGTTTTTGTCGTGAAATGAATTTTTTGCTTGATTTTGCTTATCTAATTTTTGTTAATAATACCGATGTTACTGATGAATTAGTCCTGAAAAACAGGACTTTTCTTATATAGTTTTCTATAATGTTAATTATGAGCATTGCAGAATTCTTTAGTTTATGCAATTTACATCCTTGGGCGTATATCGCCATTATTATTAATCTTGGCGTTGTCTTTGTTAATGGCTACACTGATGGGCCAGCAACTATTGCTACAGCGGTACATACTAGGAGTATTCGCCCTAGAGTAGCTTTTCTATTATGTGCAACATTTAATTTATTAGGTGCTCTAGCAATTGGCGCTTTTTCTATCTATCTAAGCCAAGTTTTTGGCGGAGACATTATTAACACTATATCAAACTTAGTTAATTATGGTGATGCATCTACCGATAAAGTCTTGTGTGCTATTGCATGCGGATTAATTGCTATTATCGCTACTAGTCAAATCTGTACCCGTCTTGGTTTACCATCTAGTCAATCTAACTGTCTTATCGGAGGATTAACTGGTGGTGGAATTGCCTTAATTGTTCTTGGTTTTAACGGATCAATTGGAGCAGGGCCATGGATTAAAGTTATTGCTGGCTTTGTTGGATCTTTAATTGTTGGATTTTTACTTGGCTTTGGATTAACTAAACTGATTGAACTTATTTGTCGAAAAATGAATAAAGGAAAAACTAATCGCTTTTTCAACAACGGACAAATTGCATCTTGCTCTCTTATGAGTTTTGTTCATGGCGTTCAAGATGGTGGAAAATTCATTGGTATATCTATTTTAATTGCAGCGATATTATTAACGAATAAAGATACATCTCTATCTTTAGATAGTGCGGTTAATTCGATTAATGGCACATGGTGGCTTTATCTCCCTGTATGTGTGGTTTTATTTATCGCCTGTTTATTAGGAAATAGACGTATTTTAAATTCATTAGGAAGAGGAATGGCAAATATCAATCGTTATCAAGCATTTGCCACAGATATTGCTTCCTCTGTTGGCTTATTAGTGGCAACTTTATTTGGTTTACCTCTATCAACAGGAACAATTAAAAACACAGCGATTATGGGTACCGCTGCAACTAGAAGTGTAAGAAGAGTGAAATGGAAGAAAGCAGGAGAAATTATCTTGTGGAACTTTTTAGCGTTCCCAATCTCTATGCTTATTGCTTTTATTTTCGCTTTAATTTTTGTTTGGACAGTGAAATAGGAGGTCTTGTCTATGTTTAAAAAGAAGAAGAAAACGAATTATTATTTCGACTCATTCCCTGTTTTAGCGCATTATTCCGTTAAATGTGGAGAACTGATTTTAGAGTTTTTAAAAAACTACAATCCGAAAGAGTTAGAAAAGACAAAAGATGCAGTTCACTTATTAGAGCATCAAGCCGATGATTTAAAACATGAAGTGACCGCTAAACTTTTAAAAGAATTCATGACTCCAATTGATAGAGAAGACATCTATGAACTATTAAGACTTATTGATGAAGTCACTGACGCAATTGAAGAAATATCATTAAGATTATATTTATATAATGTGGAAGTTCTTCCTGCAAAATTTATTGAGCTGACAGAGGTAACAGTTAACTGTATGAAAGAAACAGAAAATTGTTTATCTCATATCTACGATTATTTAGATGAATCAGCGTTTAAACCTTTAGTCAACAAAGTAGTAGTGTTAGAAGAAGAATCAGACAAAATCTATATTGAAAGTGTCCATTTCTTATATCAAAAAGAAAAGGACGCCAAAACTTTATATATCCAAGAAACTCTATATGCTTTAATGGAAACAGTGTCTGATAAGTGCCGTGAAGTTTGCCGTTATGTGCAAAACATCGCTCTTAAAAATATCTAAGAAGAATAGCTTATGGGCAAAGTAATAAGAACTATTTATTTAGCAGGAGGATGCTTCTGGGGAGTCCAGGAATATTTTTCTCGCTTGCACGGTGTTGAATCAGTGACTGCCGGTTACGCGAATGGAACTAAAGAAAATCCAACTTATGAAGAAGTGAAAAGTGGTGTATATCAATTTGTGGAGACTGTAAAAATTGAATATAACGCCTATGTCATCTATTTAAGTGAAATATTAGGTCACTTCCTTAGATTTGTAGATCCTTATTCAGTTAATAAGCAAGGAGAAGATGAAGGCATCCAATATCGAAGTGGTGTTTATTATCAAACTAACGAAGATAAAGATATCATTAAGGAATTCTTCTCTAAGAACTTAAAAGAAAACTACAAGATTGAAGTTAAAAGATTAAAGAATTTCTATGAAGCTGAAGAATATCATCAAGACTACTTAAAAAAGAATCCAGATGGTTATTGTCATGTTAATCTTTCTTTAATAAAGAAATTTGAATTAAAAGATGTCTCTTATAAAGAAATCGCTTTATTATGCGTTGATGCATATGAAAGCATGCCTGAAGACGAATTCACTGATTTAGATTCTTTAGTCTATGAAGTGACCGGCCATAGGAGAGGATTTGATTATGATGACTTATATGAAATCCTTCCGATGTTTATGGATGAAATCAATAGAAGAGGTATTCCTCTTGTGATGTATAAATATCCCGCTCCGGTAAATGAGCCAATCTTCCAAAGATTTAGAAAGATTGCAAAGCAAGAAGGGATGAGATATCCATCATCCTCTTATAATCTTAATAAACCAAAAACTGCTGAAGAATTAATTGAAGAAGTTAAGAAACAAAAAAAGTAAAAAATAATCATTTATGATTATAAGAGTTCGGATTTACCGAATCCTTTTTTATAAACTTTGATACTTGTTTACTAAATTTCGTTTTGTTATTTGTATAAATGTGTAATAATCATTATATGATTAAAAACAAGTTATTAATATTAACAGGCTCAGTATCAGCATTGACTATTGGCCAGCATCTAGCTTATTTTATGAAGAACATAAACCAATTTGGAGGAAAGTAAGATAATGATTATGAAAAAAATATTGGATTATTTGACTCCAATTATCCTTGCAATAATATTCATCATTTTCACTATCTTAGTGAAGACTGTTGATGTTCATTATATTTACAAAGTCGGATATTTAGGTTTCTACACCGCCAACATGAATGTTTTTAATCATGTTTTAGAATTTGGTAGAACTGGTGTTTTAGATAAGGTCACTGACGTTGGACTATATCTATCTATCGCGATTGTTTTAGCCTTCGCAGTAGTGGGCTTAGTACAACTCATCAAAAGAAAATCGTTTAAAAAGGTTGACCCTATCATTTATGTATTACTTGCAACATACGTGATTTCCGTTGCGTTTTATCTCATTTTTGAGATCGCGAAAATAAATTATTCTCCATTTAGCACCCCTGATGAACTTAAGGCTTCTTATCCTTCAAGCCACATCTTGGCGTTCTCGGTTTTCCTTACTACTGGAGTCATCGCTTTATTCCATTATTTTAAGGCAAATAAAATATTGATAATTGTCACTTATATATTAACTGGTCTATTATGTTTGGTGTTTGCTTTATCTAGACTTTATAGTGGCGAACATTATTTATCTGATGTCATTGGCTCTTTATTATTAAGCGGAATAATTATTTCCTTATTCGTATCGTTAAAAAGAGAATTTGTTAAACCAGTTGAATTAGTTGAAGAAGAAAAATAATGAATATTGATTTTGATTTAGTATTTTATATTTTGGTAGCTATTTGTGGTGTATCCATTGTCTTTTTGATCTTCACTTCTATTTACTATCTCATCTTCTGGAGCATCTCTGCTAAACCTACCCCAGAAGTACCTCATAGTAATAAAAAGACAAAATTTGCTATTTTAGTGGCGGCAAGAAATGAATCAAAAGTCATTTCTCATTTATTAGATAGCTTATTATTCCAAACCTATCCAAAAAAATATTATGACGTTTATGTCATTGTAGAAAGCGAAGATGATCCAACAATAGGCATCGCTACTAGTAAGGGATTTAAATATTTTGTTAGAGATAGACTAGAAGATGGTAGAAGAACAAAAGGTTTTGCTCTTCAAGAATGTATCGACTATTTATGGCGAAATAATCTTAACTACGATGCTTATATGATTTTTGATGCGGATAACGTTGTTGACCCTAATTTCATTGAAGTGATGAATGACTTAAGACAAACCGGTGTCCAAGTCGGTATTGGCTATCGTAACTTCACCAACGCGAACACTAACTGGTTAACAGTGGGAAGCGCCATCATGTTCTCTTACATGAATCAAATCACCTCTAAAGGTAGAAGTGCCTTATTCCATAAAGCAACCTTAATGGGAACTGGCTACTATGTTGATGTGGATATCATTAAAGAAGCCGGTGGATGGATATTCACTGGTATGACTGAAGATATCCAATTAACATCATATTGTTATTATCATGACATTTATATGTCATATTACCCACTTGTTTGCTTCTACGATGAACAATCTCCAGAATGGAAAACTGTTCACAATCAACAAGTGCGTTGGTTAGCGGGTTATTTCCAATCTCGTAAATTCTTAAAGGGTAAAGGCGTACAAAGAGATTACCACACCAAGAGTATGCAACAAGCAATGAACTATGAGTTTAAAGCTGGCATTATTCCATTTATTATCTTTAATGTTGTAAGCGTTCTTTTAGCAATTGCAGCGATTGTCTTTGGAGTTTTTTCTGCACTACACGGACAAGATTATCAAACTGGAATTATCTTCACTGTTGGTGGATTCCAACTCTCAGTGCTCTATATGAGTTTCTTTGTGGCGGCGATGTTATCCATTTTACGTAACCGTGAATATCTCCATTTAACTCCAAAAAACACTGTGATTGGAATGCTTACCTATATTTTCTTCTTCTATCTATTTGTTCCTGCTTATTTAGACTTGGTTTTCCATCCAAATAAAGCAAAAACTTGGAAAGAAACTAAACATACTGGAGACACTAAGGACTTGAAATAGTATGGCTTCAAAAAAAGATTGGAAAAAGAGTAAAACCATCTATTGGAAAGATGAGATAAATGATGACTTCGACGAAGTCGGTTTAAAGCGTCCTTCAGTTCCAGAAGGATATAAATATAAAAGAACCAATCCGTTTAATACCTTTGTTTCTGGTATTCTTTATCACGGCATTGCTAAACCATTTCTCGGTCTATATTGTTTATGCAAAGGTATCAAAATTAAGGGCAAAGAGAATTTAAAGAAATTGCACGGCAAAGGTGCGTTTATCTACTGCAACCACACAGCGATTACTGATGTCTTTAAATTCCAAGCCCGTGTCTTCTTTTGGAGAAGAAGAGTGAATATTATTGGCTATCCTGATACTTTAAGCATGCCAATTGTGAGAAATCTCGCTCGCGCATTAGGCTATCTCCCTCTTCCTTTGCAAGGTGATGTGAAGAATATGATTAACTTAATGGACGCGATGAAGTTCTATATTGAGAAGAAACAATTTATCCTCATTTATCCGGAAGCGCATATTTGGCCTTATTACACTAAAATTAGAAATTTCCATTCGGGATCATTTAATTATCCAGCTAGATTAGAAGCTCCAGTTTTACCAGTGGTCACAACCTGGAGAAAATCTAAATTATGTAAGAAACCAAAACAAACTTTATATATCTTAGAACCGATATTCCCTGACCCAGAAAAAACTACTGCGGAAAACAAAGAGTATTTATACGAAGAAACTCTAAGAGTGATGAAAAAATGCGCAGAAAGTGTCCCTCAATATGAATATATCAAATACATCAAGATTGAAAACGACGAAGAAAAGAAATAAAATACATCAAGGATATATTTTATGATTACAGTAAAAAAGAAAATGACTATTCCTGAATATCGTGAACGTAAAAGACTTTACGAACTTTTAGGATATAAAGAACTTAATGTAGAAACAAATGACTATAAAGCCTTTATCACTTTAGAGATTGATGAAACCGATAAACATTATCCAGAGCTCATGAAAGTGGAAAGAAGAATTTTTAGAAAAGGTCCTCCTTTCTTCCCGGTGATGATTTTTATAGCTTTGTCTTTTGTTCTCCTATCAGTTTTTGTCATTATTTTGGCTAAGGGCAAAGATGGTTTTGATTTAACCTCTAATGCCTTAAGTTATTTGCTACCTGCTTTTATCTCTCTAGCGTGCGCTGTTGGATATACAATTTTATATTTCTCTGTTAATAAAAAACTCATCCAAGAAACCCCTGAATTAATCAAAAATCTCGACATTATTGTCGAAGAGATTAGAAAAAAATAATCATATAAATTTACTTTTTAAGTAACCCTGGTCTATTATTATCACATATAGATTGGGGGTTTTCTTTATGCTTGAACTCATTAACATAAAAAAAGACTATAAGCTTAAAGATCAAGAACCAGTACATGCTTTAAGAGGAATTTCTTTAAATTTCCGCTCAACAGAGTTTGTCGCTATCTTAGGACATTCTGGATGTGGAAAGACAACTTTATTAAACATTATTGGTGGCTTAGATCATTACGACGATGGTGATTTAATCATCGAAGGCAAAAGTACAAAACAATTTAAAGACGCGGATTGGGATACTTATCGTAACCATTCAATCGGCTTTGTTTTCCAATCTTATAATTTAATTCCTCACCAATCTATTTTAAAAAATGTTGAGCTTGCTTTAACTATCTCTGGCATTTCTAAAGAAGAAAGAATTAGAAGAGCTAAAGAAGCTTTGGATAAAGTAGGCTTACACGGACTATATAAAAAGAAACCAAATCAACTCTCTGGCGGACAAATGCAAAGAGTGTCTATTGCTCGAGCGTTAGTCAATAACCCAGAAATTGTTTTAGCGGATGAACCTACTGGCGCTCTTGATAGTGAAACCTCCGTGCAAATCATGGATTTACTTAAAGAGGTCGCTAATAATCACTTAGTAATTATGGTTACCCATAATCCTGAACTTGCAGAAAAATATGCTTCTCGTATTGTAAGGATGAAAGATGGTTTAATCACTTCTGACAGCAATCCATTCGACGGTAAAGAAGAAGTTAAAACAGAACAACCAGTGGAAGTTAATAAAGGCAAAAAGAAACATTCCTCAATGGGATTCTTTACTGCTTTTAGTTTATCCTTATCCAACTTAATCTCTAAATTAAGAAGAACTATCCTTGTGGCTTTAGCGGGATCTATTGGCATCATTGGTGTTTCTACTATTTTAGGTGTTTCCTGTGGCGTTAATAACTATATCGATAACATGCAAGATGATATGTTATCTTCATATCCAATTGGAATAGCGGAAGAAAGTGTCGACCTTAATTCCTTAGTTATGGGTTTAACTACCCAAGAAAAAGCTGACTTAGCCAAATTTGATACCAAAACTAGAATAGGCATGGACAGCATGATTAATTACTTGATGACTAAGTACACTGATTTAACAAACATCAAGACTAACGATATCACTCAAGTATTGATGGATTATATCAATCAAATGCCAAAGAGTTATTATTCTGCGATTCAATATGACTATGCGATTGACCCAACTAATAACATCTTTACAAGATTTACTCCTAAAAAAGATGAACCAACCAATAGTGATTTAATCTCTATCAATGGTTTAACCCAAAGATATATTAAGACTTTGATGACCGTTGAAGGATTTAGCGAATATGCGAGCTTTGTCGACTTATTCACCGCATTCATGAAAGAAATGCCAAAAGAAGAAAAATATATTCTTTCGCAATATGACATGATTGCCGGAGACCACTTCGCTAACGCAGAAGATGAAATCATGTTTGTGGTTGATAACAATCAAACTTTAACCGACTTAATCTTTGCGCAAATGGGATATTATCCACAAGATGAATTCTTAATGATTGCCAAACGTATCATTAAATCTAATGAAGCCCAAAAAGATTATTTGGACGGCAAAATCACCAAAGAAGAATATGAACAAAGGCTAAAAGAAATCGCAGAAAAATATCCTTATGAAACTTCTTTCAGTATGGAAGACATTCTTAATCATGAATTTGTCTACTATCCTCATGATTTACTTTATTACGATCCTGCTGACCCAGAAAAAGGCACTCCTTCATTTGTCTCTCATAAAGAGATTAGTGGAAGTATGTCTGGTCAATTAGTGGTTGATTATAACTTTATGGGTTATCCAATTCACTTAGACTACACAGTGGTTTTAGGTGGATTAGAATATGTCCCTGCTGATGATGCTTTAAGAGGTACTTTGATTGCTTTAGATAATGATAATTCTATGCAACTAGTGCTTAATCAATCTTTAATGTTTATTAGAGATAAATCAGTTAAGATTGATGAACCTAAAAAGTCTGTTGTCGATGGTAAATGGAAATTTGATTATAAAGATTATCATTTCAGTCTCAACATTAAGACCGATTATAATCCGCAACCAATAATCGGCAAAGATAGAACTGTTTCTTATAATATAGAACACGCTGAACTAGAGACTAATGCTTTAGAGTTAATGATGAAAGCGGTAATCAAGGAACAATTTCATATTGATATTGATTTACCTGATGATTTAAAAAATCAATTATCTCCAATTACTTTTACTACTGGAAAAGTCACAGAAGAAACCCCAGAAACTCCTGATTTCTATTACGATGCTTACGCCAAAAATAATAAAAATATCGAGGATATGACTTGGGCGGAATTAGAAGCAGCAGGAGCAAGAAAGATTAAAGTTGCTGGTATTTTAAAGCCAAAAGAAACCACAAACTTTGGCACTTTATCTCGTGGTGTTTATTATTCAACTGCGTTTGCCGAGAAATATCTAAGTGATGCAGATGGTAGTAAAATTTTAAATGAATATATAGACCACATCGAGTCAAAGAGATTCCAAAGTTATACTTTTAATGCCTATACAACATTTGTCTATGATGATTACACCAATGATCCAGGAACTGAAGGATGGCAGCCAGAAGAAAGTGAAGGCTTTGCCTCAGCGTTAAATGGTGGCATGAGTTCAACTTTATCATCCCTATTCTTCTCGTTTATGGGCGGTGGAGATAACCTAAATGTTGAAAAAGAACATATTAGAGCAGTAGGCGGATTAAAGATTGTAGAAACAGTAGATGAAGATGATCCGATGAATACTTTGAAATACACTTATTCAACTGAGCTACTCCCTAAATCGATATCTATTTATCCAAAAGACTTCGACCGTAAAAATAATGTCACTAGATACCTAGATAAATGGAATAAAGACGGAGATATCGTTATTGAAGGATATACTGATCCAATCACCAAGGAAGAACGTGAAGATATCACCTATTCCGACACAATCAGTATGATTGTCACTGTTATTTCCACTTTAGTTACCACAGTCAGTGCAGCCTTAATTGCTTTCACTTCGTTATCTTTAGTTGTTTCATGCTTTATGATTGCGGTTATCACCTATATCTCAGTTATGGAACGTATTAAAGAAATTGGCGTTATCCGTTCATTAGGTGGTAGAAAACGTGATGTATCAACGCTATTTATTTCAGAAAATTTAATTACCGGATTTGCTAGCGGTGCGATTGGTATATTGATTACCTATATCTTACAAATCATTATTAATGCGATTGTCGCTCCATTTGGTGTGAGTAATATCGCTGCTTTACCATTCCTATACGCAATTCTGATGATTGTCTTATCAATTGCGTTAAGTGTCATTTCAGGACTTATTCCATCATTAAGTGCATCTAAGCAAGATCCAGTAGTGGCGTTAAGAACAGAATAATATGAAAAAAGTTGGTTTAGTCTCTTTAGGGTGTCACAAGAATCTCGTTGATAGCGAGAACATTTTAGGTTTGTTTGACCGTAATGGATATGAAATCACTAATGATCCAAGCGAGGCTGATATCATTGTGGTCAACACTTGTGGTTTTATCGAATCTAGCAAAAGAGAGTCAATTGAAAACATCTTAGAGATGATTAAATACGGCAAAAAAGTAGTGGTGACTGGCTGTTTAGCAGAACGCTACTTAGAAGACTTAAGAAAAGAAATTCCAGAAGTTGATGCCTATATACCAATTAGAGATTATAAGAATTTTAATAAATATTTACATCCTTTAGATGAATCTGTTGATTCATCATTAGGAGTGGATGATGAATATCGCATAGTCTCTACTGGTCCTTTCTCCGCTTATTTAAAAATAGGTGAAGGCTGTGATAATCGTTGTAGCTACTGCGCAATTCCTCTAATTAGAGGTGGATTTGTTTCTAGAGACAAAGATTCCATTATCAAAGAAGCAAAAGATTTAGCCGCTAATGGAATTAAAGAAATCGTAGTCTTAGAACAAGACACCACTAAATACGGTATTGATATCAAAGATCCTAATGTCAACATTGTTGCCTTGCTTAAAGAGTTATTAAAAATTGAAGGATTAGAATATATCCGTTTACTTTATCTCTATCCTGATGAAATTAGTGATGAGTTAATTGAATTAATGGGTAAAGAAAAGAAACTTACTCCTTATTTTGATGTCCCTATTCAACATAGTGAATCACATATTTTAAAAGATATGTATCGTAGAGGGGATAAAGAATTCTTGAGAAGTCTATTCACTAAAATTAGATCAAAAGTTCCTAACGCTATAATAAGAACTACAGTTATGGTTGGTTTCCCAGGCGAAAGCGAAGAAGACGTTGATAAATTAATCGAATTTATGCAAGAAGTTAAGTTTGACCATCTAGGCTCTTTCTCTTATTCAAGAGAAGAAGGAACCCCGTCCTATAACTTCCCAAATCAAGTGAAAGAAGAAGATAAGAAAAAACGATTAGATAGAGTAATGAAGGCTCAACAAAAAATATCCTATCAACAAAATAAAAAACATATCGGAGAAGTAATGGAAGGAATTGTTATTGGAAAAGATAATGATAACTATTTGCTTAGATCATATTGGAACGCTCCTGATGATGTTGATGGAAAGATATATTTCACTAGTGAAAAGAAACTAAATCAAGGGGATATTGTTAAAGTAAAAATATCATCCGCTTTTGTATACGATTTAATGGGAGAAGAATATGTTACCGATTAATTTGAATTATTTGCCGCACGAGCTAACTCATTATCATAAGCTAGTTAATTCCGCAAATGAATGTACCTTGTTTTTGAAACGGGAAAACGATGCATTTCCTATTAAAAAACCATGCAGAGCAGCCTTATTTGGTAGTGGAGCAAGACATACCGTTAAAGGTGGAACAGGTAGTGGAGATGTTAATTCCCATTTCTTCACCAATATCGAAAACGAATTAGAAAATAATGGCTTTGAAATCACCACTAAAAAGTGGCTACATAGCTATGACGTTATAAGAGAAAACGCCTTTAAAGAATTCGTTAAGCAAGTCAAAAAGGAAGCCAAAGAAAAAGGGCTTAATGGTCCTGCTTATTCTGTTGGTCAATGTATGCCTGAGGCGGAATACGATCTGTCTTTAGAGGAATATGAAGGTGATATTGCTATCTATGTTTTAAGTAGAACTAGTGGCGAAGGCGCCGATAGAAGAAAAGTTAAAGGCGATTTATATCTTACTGACACTGAAATCAAAGACATTCTTTATTTAAATAAAAAGTTTAAAAAATTCATTCTTGTTTTAAATGTACCTGGACCAGTTGATCTGTCTCCAGTTATGGAGGTAAATAATATATTATTGCTTTCCCAATTAGGAGTAGCCACCTCTCAAGTTTTAGGGGATATTCTTTTAGGCAAAGTCAACCCAAGCGGAAAACTATCAACAACATGGGCAAAAATATCAGACTATCCATTCCTTGATGAATTCGGTGATAAAGATGACACCAATTATTTAGAAGGCGTATACGTTGGTTATAGGTATTTCTCCTCAAAAAATATTAAGCCACTTTTTCCATTTGGATATGGTTTATCTTATTCAACATTTAAACGGGAAGTTTTATCATATAAAATTCAAGACGGCGTTGTGTCGATTGAGGTTAAAACCACTAATGAATCTGAATACGCCGGAAAAGATGTTGTTCAAATCTTTTTAAGCTTTGATAGTGATATTGTTAGCCCTAAATGGAATTTGGTGGCGTTTAAGAAGAGCGATTTGATTCAGCCACATCAAAGCGAAGTGTTAAAAGTCGAATATGTTATTAAAGATTTCACTTTCTATGATACCCTTGTTGCTGGTTATGTTTTACCGCAATCAATATGTGTTGTAGGCCTAGGTGAAGACTCATTTAATGTTACCCCAATTTTCAAATATGCAATTGATAAATATTACATTGTTAAAAAAGTAAATAGACTTAAACAAAACGAACCATTTAATGACTACTTTACCCTAATTAACAAGAGATACAAACATTTTGATATTCCTCAAGTAACATATCACACACCAATCATAGAAACTGAATATGTTAATTATAAAAATTATCAAGTAGAAATCCCTGACTATATTAAGTCATTAACCACCGAGGAATTAATTCTCCTTAATATGGGTGATTATAAACTTGGACTTGCCGGTATTATTGGTCAAGCCGGATCAGTGGTTTTAGGATGTGCTGGAGAGACAACCTTACGAGTTGAATCATTAAAGAAATATTTATCAATGGCGGATGGTCCTGCTGGTCTTAGACTTATCAGCGAATATGTGCAAACCGATAAAGGAACATATCAATTACAAGAAGACTCAATCTGGAAAGGAATTAAGCCTTATTTACCAGGCTTCCTTGTTAAACTTTTAGACATTAAAAGAAACCACAAAAAGCAAGGTAAAAAAGTGTTCCAATATTGTAGTGCTCTTCCAATCGCTACTGCACTAGCTCAGTCATATAATCCTGGTTTACTTTATGAATGTGGTAGGTTAGTTAATAAAGAGATGACAATCTATAATGTCGATATGTGGCTAGCCCCAGGAATCAACCTCCACCGTAACATTAGATGTGGCCGTAATTTTGAGTACTATTCTGAAGATCCATATCTCACAAGCGAAATGGCTTCTGCTCTAATTAATGGAGTGCAATCACAAAATAACAAGATGTGCGTTGTAAAACATTATCTTTGCAATAACCAAGAGACAAATAGATTTAATAGTAGTTCTAACGTCTCCGAAAGAGCATTAAGAGAATTATATCTTTCTAGTTTTTCTAGAGTAATCAAAAAGTCCAACCCTGTTGGTGTGATGGCAAGTTATAACTTAGTTAACGGTGAGCACACATCCGAAAGCAAAGATTTGCTGATTAATGTATTAAGGTGTGAGCTTGGTTTTAAAGGCTTGGTCATGACTGATTGGATTAAAACTGGTCAAATCAATGATAAAAGCAGCAAGCATCCTGCCGCTAGAGCGTCTAAATGCCTCACTAGAGGAGTCAATCTCATCATGCCAGGAAGTAAAGATGATATAAAAGATATTAAACTTGCTTTAAATAATGGTGAAATCACTAGAGAAGATTTAGAAAATAATGCTGCAATTGTATATCAATTGATTAATAGCAAATAAAATTCTTTTTATGCTTGTAAATAAACTACATATTTGTATATAATTTATGAGCAAATTAAGGATGCCTCCTTAGTTAAGTGGTATAACGGATCCATGGTAAGGATCTATTGCTAGTTCGATTCTGGCAGGAGGCACCAAAATGTAGGTTAAGGATATGCTATTAAGTATATCCTTTTATCATATAGAAGGATAAAATCGAAAATATCGCGAAACTTGTAAACATTTCAATCAAAAACTCATGCAATGTATAGAGTTAAGTATAAAACATGAAAAATGGCATTCTATAGCACTAAGTGCTTTCTCCGTCCTCCCCTCCCCTATATAATAAAAGTAATTAATTGATTTTTTATTCAAAGGAGTTTGATGAAAATATGAAGAAAAAAGCATTTTTATTAGCTTCAATGGGAGCATTAGCTTGTACAGTTGGCGTTACCGCTTTAGCTGTTGGCGGAGCAAATCAATTAGATATATTTCCAGTAAAGGCTGAGCCAACTGGGCACAGCTTCACCTTCAACGCCGACACCGACGCCGGTTTCATAAACCAGGCGGTCGAGCAAACGATCGACGTGACGACCGGCGTATCCTCTCCCATCACAACAAGGTTTACACCGTCGGACATCAGCTCGGTCACCTTTGGTGGCGAAAGGTTCGTGGAGGCGCATCCGAACAAGAGCGAAGATGCGTACTACTCCCTGACAATCGGAATAAACAATCTCACCAAGTTTGCGATCCATATGGGCGTCATCAACGACGGGGGCGGCTATGGGTACGAGGACGTCTACAATATCGAGCTGCATGACAAAAACGGCGACAACCGCAAGCATTGGTACTACGATTTCGGAACCGACGGGGATGGGGACGGAACCAAGCACATCGTATGGGACAAAAAAGAGGATAGCACCGCAACATATACCGTGGTTGAAGTCTTAATAGAACTCTACTTTGACGTAGAAGACCTGGCGGACGCCAGTTTGTACGTTGAGAGCCTGAGCCTTACTTGGGAGTGCTGACATCGCGCACGGCGCGGACTGCACATAGTCAAGTAACGGGGTTTGCCAAAAGCGAAGGCGGCCCCGTTTTTTACATTTGGAAGTGGTGGTGGACGACGACCCGGGTTCTCATTCTTGCTAGAGGCAGCAATTAACCACTAATAAGGGCCGATGCCAATGTTGCGTCGGCCTTTTTTACCCTAAATATAGGGTTTTTCTTTTGCTCAAGTACAATATAGTTATGTTTCTTGGGTTAATGGCTTAGTCTAAATACCTGCGAGCAGGCATGCTTGCTTATGATTGCAACTTAGTTTTCCTTTGTGGCGGACATTATAAGCTTAGCCCAGAAACGGCTAAGTTTTTTAACATCTTCTTTAACTTTTTTCTTGTCCCTGTTGTTTTTTAGTTGCTCAGCGTAATATAGGCACGAGCCATATAATCCTTCAAAGAAGAATATCGATAAGTAATCACTAGGAACATCATAACCAACAGATTTAATCGTCTCAGTCATATATTTACTATAGTTATTAGATAAAGCGTTTTTAAATATCTCCATCGGAAAAGTATCGCCTTCATGAATGAGGTTTTGGATTTGTTTATAATGCTTCGCTACCCAATCATAGGTAGCCAATATCGATTGGTATTCGATTTCTTCCTGATCGGTTTCTTTTCTTAATATTTTTCTGTATGCTTCGTTATATTCTTCGTTGATTAAATTTATGGATGCGGCAGCGAGCAAATTGTCTTTATCCTTATAGTAATGATAGAAGGTCATCTTTGTCTTATTAGCTAAAGAACATATCTCGTTAACAGTGATATCATGATAGTTCTTTTTCAATAATAGTTTGAATAATGATTTCTCAAATTCTTTTTTAGTTTTATCAATATTTCTCATATCTATATTTGCCCTTATTTTTTTACTTATTATACATTAGAAACTTTACTTTGAATATTCGAAAGTATAGTTAAGGCTTGTTCTTCTTGATTATATTTCGTTAAAATGATTAATTTTAATTGTGAATGAATTTTATTCACGTCATTAAAGGAAAGGAAATTTATATGAAAAAGAAATTAGTCTTAATGACGTCTGCTCTTATGGCTATTGGTCTTTTAGCGGGTTGTGGAAGTAAACACTCTCATGAATGGGGTGACGTTTCCTATACATGGGCTGAAGATAATTCGACATGTACCGCGACAAGAGTCTGCAAAGGCAATAAGAGTCACGTCGAAACTGAAACTGTAAACACAACTAGTGTTGTAGTTACGGAAGCAAAATGTGAAGAAGATGGTTTGAAGAGATATACTGCTGATTTCAAAACCAACGAAGCATTTTTAGATCAAACAAAAGACGTTACATTAGAAGCCATTGGCCATGATTTAACTCATCACGGAGCAAAAGCCGCAACTCGCCTTGAAGATGGCAACATCGAATATTGGAACTGCGAAAGATGCGGCAAATTCTATTCTGATGCTGAAGGGACAAACGAAATAGATGCCCAATCCGTAATCATTCCAGCATTAGGAACCGATAAGAGCTATTTTGTTGGAACGCGTTGGAATGGAAATGGTTTGAAATATACCCTTTATTTAGACAACTATACAACATATTATGATTCTAGCGCCAAAATTAATTATCGTTATGATGACTTTAATTATGATGATGATACAAAAGAACTTTCTTTTACTATATCTAAAATCGAAAATTATAATATCTATACTCCAAAATATAACGAAGGCGATGTGCTCACCTTTATATACAACGCTAAAGAAGATGTTTTGACGTTTGAAGGAATGACATTTGTAAAATCATCTTTTTAAAGGCAAACCCGCTGAATTGCCACACATTATATTAGTTCACTCTAATAAAGAAAAAATGTCAAAAACTAAGACCGATTAGGCTAATGCTTAGTCGGTTTTTAATTGACATTTCAATAAGAAATAATTCTTGTTATGTGTCTTGGGAAAGGACTAATACTAGTATTAAGACAAAATCGAACGAGGCTCACTTATTAGTGTGTCTTTTTTCTTGACATCGGCAGTGGCTATGATATAAAAAAATCCAAAAGTTGATATTAGAATTTCCATCAACTTAGGGTTCGAAACTCCATACCCGCCCTTCAAAATTGGGTGCAAAAATTGGGTGCAACTTCACATAGTGATTGGGTGCAATTGTATCAAAATGGGTAAATGGAGACAGATTATTTACAATCCTTGATATAATTTCAAGGATTTTTTGTTATTTTAGACATAAAATTATAACAAAATGGCGTAATAATGGCGTAATAAGTATTGCAATTTGGCGCAATAATAAGGATTCAAACAATCCTTTTTTATTTTATTAATTACTGTGACACTTTTGTGGCAAGACTTGTGATAAAGTAGAATCGATAAAGGAGAACTTTGAACATGAAACGAGTATTATTAAAAGGTTTAACAACTTCTCGCGCAAATGTGTATAATGTATGAAAATTAATTTTCCTAGGAGGAATCAAAATATTTATGAATATTAAAAAATCATTATTGCTTACCTTACCTTTATTAGGGGTTGCTGTTGGTGGATTAGTTGCTTTTTCTAAAAGCGCTAGTGTAGTTGAAGCTGCTGATTATTCTACTAGTGCTAAGGATTTTAAATTAAACACTAGTGATAATTCTGTCAGTGCTACTTTTACTGTTTCTGATAGTAATCTTGAAATGGAAGGTTGGCTACTTTGTTTATTGACTGATAAACCTGAATACGATTTAGATACCCGTAAATTAGATAATTCTAATAATCTTCATCCATTTGGATACACTAATTGTGCCCATTATTTCTTTGTGGCATGTACGCAAAGAGAAGGAAAAATGTCTATTACCTGGGCCGCAAATGCTGCTGATCAAAAAGATGAAAATCTTTGGAATGAAGAAGGCTCGACTAGCGAAACAGAGAATTTAGCTAAATATATGAGCGATGCTAATGACTACCATATTGTTATTGGACCTAGACATAGAGAAACCTTATGGGCAAAAGGAGACAATATTGGTGAAGGAAAAGATTTTATTTGGGAAAACTGTGACTATTACGTTGGAAGGAAAAAATCTCTTCTTCATGGTGTAGATGGACAGACCTACCTTGACTTAAGTAAACATACAAATTGGGAAGACGCTGGTGCTAAATTTGGTTTTTATTATTTTGATGATACAGTTGATCCTAAAAAAGAAGCGTGGTCCGAAGGATTTGCTACTATTTCCGAGCATGCACATATTTATCAAGCTCAATATAGCCTTGATTTCGTACCTAAGAAAATGATTGCTGTTCGTTTCAATAATAACGCTGATACCTTAAGATGGAATGCTTATGATGGCGAAGACTATGTTTGGGGCCAAAGTTCTGATGAAAGCTTTTATGAATATGGTGTTTCTGGAGTCGAGTATAAAGATAAGAAAGTTCAATATTGGTCATACGAAATGGCGGGAATCAAGTTCGGTGAAGATAATATTGTTACATTAGACCACTTAAAACGTAACACAGCTGAACATTCAGAAAACTTTAACCAATTTGTTTCTTTAGCTGAAGGTGATGAATTTGTTGTTTCCTTTGATTCAACAACCTATAACACCTATTCAACATATGACACCCTTACTAGTAACTTCAAACTTAATGGTAATAGCAAAATTGAAGTTGTAGAAGGTGGTAATTACGCTTTATACTTTGATACCGATTCCCGTAGTTTATATATAACCACTGAACTCATGGCAAAATTAGATGAATGGTGTCAATTGTTCTTGGGTGCTGATTGTACAGCAACAAAAAGCAACTGGAATTCAAGTAAAGGCGAATATGAAGCAAGCATATATGGCTATGAAGGCGCAGAGCAGTATTTATGTTCTGTTCCTCATGTTGCTCATGATGCTGTAGTTGAAGGCTATATTGCTAAAGCAATGCAAAGATATGATTTCTTAGTAGAATATTTTGAAGGCTTTACAGATTATATCGGTAGATGTGATTCTCAACATTTCTCACCATATCAATCAGGGGCATTAATAATTACCAATAGTGAAGACAATACTTCAATGTTAGCAATTATTGTGGTCGCAGTTACTTTAGCAGCCTTTACCACTTTATTAGTGATTAAGAAAAGAAAAAGCATTAGATAATTAATGTATTAATTATTTATAAAATAAGGGTTCTTAACTGAACCCTTTTAAATTGTGTCAAAGTTTTTTATTTCTTCTGCTTCAATAAATTCAGACCAACTACCATAGTCGTAGTTTCTTTTTGTTTCAGAAGTAAAAAACTTCCTTACATAGCACACTCTTTTTTTGATGGTGTCCGGTAAGATATCAATTGGATTAATATCATCAATGCTTTCTTTTTCAATAATCATTGTTTTATATATTGTTTTTATGCCAAGAACACTTCCTTTGCCCCATTTTAAAACAAATCTTTTCATATTACTTTTTCTCTTGTTTTTCCAATTCATCAATAGTGGGAAGAGCACTCTTGCATTTCTCAGGAATTAAATTTGACAATTGATATTCAGAAATTCCTACTGGTAACCCCATTCCGTTAATTATATGTTTGGCTAAGGTGTTATCTTTATTCTTACAAACCAATATCCCAACGGTTTTATTATCTTCTTTGCCTTTAAGCGTGGCATCAATAGTGGCAGTGTAACCAATTAGTTGCCCCATGTGTTCTGGTTTAAATGGCCCAGTTTTTATTTCTATTACGACATAACAATGAGCTTTGATATTGTAGAACAATAAATCGCAATACATCTCAGTATAACCTAAAAATAAACGAACTTCCTTTCCGACATATGCGAACCCATTTCCTAGTTCTAAAAGAAAAGATTCTATATGCTTTGTTAGTTCATCTTTTAACTCTTTTTCATCACAATCTTCTCTAATTGTTAGGAAATCAAATTCGTAAGGATCCTTCATTATTTGATTAACTATTTCATCATTTAAAGAAGGTAGTTCTTTTGCGAAATTATTTATATTGTTTTGATGTCTTTCAAATACATTCGACAAAATCCGACTTTCCAAATCATATCTCGATAAATTATTCTCGATTGTCGTTTTGATATAAAATAAACATTTTTCGATCGTTTTACATTTATCAATGATAATTCTATGGTGACCCCATGGCACCAACAGCAATTGTTCCACAACTTGTGGAAAAATCTTTTTATACAAAGTATAAAATCTTTCAGAATATCTTATGTTTATTTGAGATAGACCTTTAACATTAGGGTTCCTTTTAATCAATTCGTTGCTTAGTGTTTTATAGAATTGATTACCATAACTCGCCTTGAATGATGTTTTAGCAATCTCTTTGCCTAATTCATAATAAAATTTGATAAGCTCGCCATTAACGTGAATAGCAGCTTTAATTTGTGCCTTTTTGTAATTTTGGGAAAGGCTCTCTACCCATTTTTGAAAATTTGTGTCGACTATCATTTTCTTTTCCTCCTATATTTCTAGCGACTAGGTGTTTCTAGAAGGAAATGAAAGCCATCCAACTCAAAAACACCTTTTGTAACTAACTGCTGATATCCCTATCAACCATAGTTACTGGTGTTTCATCCTCCGTTGGATGGCCTCTGATTCAAATATAAACTATTTGTGTGGAGCGTGGGTAATACTGCTACATAAACCGTGTCCTAATGGTCGCCCTTTATTTATGTACCGCCTTTACCTTCTGGGCGATGCTTTCCACAATGCAAGATCCTAACACATCCAATCTTGCAGTCTCTATTAGGGTGCCCTATCGTGTACCTGCGTATGGTCGACTTTGCTAATGCTAGTTCATAGCGCCGATAGTCTGCTAATAGATACATAATCATTGTATAATGCCGAGCACACAATATCAATTTAATTTATTAATAAATTAGCTAATTTTTTCATGGGTGGAAAATAGTTAAACAAAGGGTGGAAATTGTATTATTTCCTTAGCGTCTAGCCATGATAGTAGACTTAATCTTGTGCCTTTTTATCTTTTAAAAAATGTGGCACTTTTGTGACAACGTTTATGTTACTATGAAATCGGCAAAGGAGAACTTTAACAATGAAACAAGATTTATTAAAAGGTTTAACTGAAGAACAAATTGCTAAAATTAAAGCATGTAAAAATCATGAAGAGCTATTAGCGTTAGCAAAAGAAGAAGGCATTGAATTAACTGATGAACAATTAACTGCGATTAGTGGTGGTGGCGCGTGTTCCGTTGTTTCAAATATTGGTGATGCAATCAATCCTAACGATTGCCCATTCTGCGGTTGTAACGACGTTGTAGTAAAAGATGGTTGGGCTCGCTGCAAAGGATGCGGAAAGAAGTGGAACCGCTTATAATTTAAAACCATTATTAGTGAAAACCTAAAAATGTGTCAAAAAATCAAAATGATGAAGCACTTGATAATCAAGTGCTCACTTTGCGGGCACTTTTTCTTGCTTTTTTGTTTCGCTATTTAGCGAACTGCATTATTATGTTGATATGAAAATAAAAGAATCTCTCCTTTTGATTGCTGTTTGCTCTCTAGCTTTGAGTGGGTGTAACTCTTCTAGTAGTGAGGAAAAACCAGTTGACACTTTAAAAGAGATGCCTGTTTTCCATATCGATACAGAAAACGCTACACCTATAACTTCTAAAGAAGAGTATGTCCAAGCAACTTTATCTATTTCCAATACAGATAAGCATGACGCTGGTGATTTAACTTTAGGAATTAGAGGCAGAGGCAACTATTCTTGGAGTGGGACTGAAAAGAAATCATATCGCATCAAGTTTGATAAAAAATATCAACCTCTTGGCCAAGGAAAAGGACCGGCAAAAAGTTGGACTTTACTGGCTGTACACTGTGACAAATCGTTATTAAGAACTGACGCTGCATTTTATTTTGCTAATAAATTAGAGAATCTATTATTCACCTCATCATCTTCTTTTGTCCAATTATATTTAAACGGGCAATATGATGGTGTTTATGAATTTTGTGAGCAAATGCAAGTAAATAAATATCGTGTCGATATCGATGATACTGGTACTGACACAGATATCGGTTATCTATTAGAACTTGATAAAAACGCTAGCGAGGACGTCATATATCTTAATAGTGGAGAAACTTTTGAACTTAAATCTGATCATCAAAATGAATCGCAAATGGAATATATCACAAACTATATGCAAGATTGTGAGGATGCGATTAAAGGTGGCGATCAAGTAACTATTTCTAACCTGATTGATATAGGAAGCGCAGTCGATGCCTATTTGGTAGAAGAATTATTTAAAAATCTCGATGTGGGATGGGGTTCGTTTTATTATAATAAACCTGCTGGAGAAAAGCTAAAATTTGGTCCAGTATGGGATTTTGATTTATGCGCAGGAAACGCTGATAGTGATGATTCACGTACAACCAAATCTTTTAGAGATTATAAATATACTTACGTTGGTAATTCTTATTATTCAAACTATATGCAACAACACTCTTGGTATTTAAATCTAAGAAAACAAAGTTGGTTTAATGATTTAATTAAAGACCGCTGGTTTGAAGTCAAAGAATTTGCCATTGAAACAGTAACGCATATTCAAGATATGGCCCATGATTATCACGATGATTTTGAGAAGAACTTTGAAAGATGGAAAATCTTTAATAAAAAGATTAACCGCGAACCATCTAACATCTTGGCTATTAAATCTTTTGATGGACAAGTGGAATTTCTTGTTAATTGGTTAAATGGCCGTATTGAATGGCTTGATGGATTCTATCAAGGCGAGAATAGTGACATCAATAAATTGTGATTTTTTAAACTGTGGCACTTTTGTGCGCTTATATAAATATAATGTAGATAAATTAAGGAGAAACCATTATTTTTAGCTTAAAGTCTCTGCTTGTAACTCAATGGTGATGATAAGAGCTTAATAATGTGATATTCTTGTTGCGTAGAAAATTAATATATGTCTGAAACCAAAAAAGAAAAAAGAAGATATCATCACTACACTAAAGAAGAAGCAAAAAATGTGATTAAGCTTTTAAAACGCTCTGAATTATCAATCGCCGACATTATCAAGATGACTGGTTTAACCAAAGACACAATTAGAACTATTAACGTTAAAGCGGGTTATGTTAGACCACCAAAAGCTTCTAGAGCAGTAGCGGCTTTAAATAGAGAAAACAAATTTGACGCGATTAATGGTCCGGTTATCGTGAATGATAAAAACAACAATCTATTTTGGATATTTGATAATTTGACAGGGGCTGCGTTGTGTTTTAAGGATTTGCAACCCTCTGTAAAAAGCAATGAATCTAATATTGAAAATGTGAGAAATTCAATTCGTAAAGCGTGTCGAGGCGCTAAAGAGCATAAGCTATATGGCTTATATTTTTATTTCCTGAACGAATGTGACGATGAATTCAAACTTATAATTGAAGAAGGTTTGAAACGTTCCAAAGGAAAAAGAATAACTAAATATAACGTTAACGCTAAAAAACATGGATAATAATAGTGGGACAAATAAACATGAAGAAAATAACTGATAAACAAAAAATGATAAGTATTTTAAGCGATGACCGCGAGTTCGCTAAATACAATTTGGTTATTTACTATGAAACAACTTCTTTAGTTCCTCCTGAATTGCTAGATGATCAGGACGTCGCTATTCTCCTTATCAAAAGAAGCTGTCATTTATTTAGATGTGTTTCTTTAAGACTTAAAAATGATAGAGATTTTTCAAAACAAGCAATTCTTTTAGGAGCCGCTATTAAATATTGCACAAAAAAACTTAGAGGCGATTTAGAATTGGCGGAGCTATCGGTGAAGCATTCATGTGAGTTTAGTTTTGAAGATGTAAGTGAAGAAATTAGAAACAATATTAGCTATGTTAAATATGCTTTAAGTATAGATAGATCTGATGTTCGAAAATATAACAACGCTTTATCAATTAAACCACTTAATGAAGAATTAAGATCTAATCGTGAAGTTGCTGATTTAGCTATTAAGGCTAATTCTTTCAATTTCGCATTCTTAACTCCTGAATTACAAAAAGACAAAGAATTATTTGCGCTAGCTATGAAATGCGATAAATCTTGTTGTAGTTTCTTGAAAGACTACCAATTTAAAGAAATATTAACAAAAGATTTTGTTCTTCCTTTAATAGTGAATCACAATTCATCTTGCATATATAGTTTCCTTCCTGAAGAATTAAAACGAGATAATGATATTATTAAAGCTTGCTTTAAATATAATGGCAATTTGCTTGGTGTCGCTCCTGATTCAGTTAGAAATAACAAGGAATATGTTTTGATTTGTATCAAGTCGACATATTCAGTCGATATTAAATTCATTCCTCAATTGTTCAATGATGATGACGATATATTTGATGCTTTGGTGGAAAGCCAAACCGCTCTATTTGGCGTCGATTGGTTTTCTGATAGGATCCAGCACAGCAAAGAACATATGCTGAAATTATCTTATTCCGATGTTTTTGCTTCTCTACCAGAAGAATTAAAACAAGACGAAGATATCCGCGAGGCCTTTGGATTAAACGGCGAAGTAAAAGTAACATATTATTGGTATCATGGGTTCTACACTCAAGAAGAAAAAGAGGCAATTAGAAAAGCTTTGGAAGAAAAAGATTATGATGCCTTTATTGCCATAAGAAAGAAAAACCCAAGGGGACTACCAAACACTTGCTCTGTGTGTCGTGAATCAGATTACGCTGAACTTGAAGTTATTGATATTACAATTAGAGAAAACTTTATGCGCATTACTGACTTTGATTCCGAAGCGGGATAATAGAAAGGAAAAACTTTATGGAAGAATTGAAAAGAACATATACTTATTTGCTTAAGCAATATGAAAGAAAAGGCTTCGGTCATTCCTATTACTTTATTGATTGCTATTTGAATGGTCGTCTAATGTCCTCTACTCTAATTAACTTTTTGCTCAACAAAGAAGAACTAGAGAGATTCTTTAATGTTTTGATGGAGCGATTCAATAAAGGTGATGACGTTGATTTCTTTGATTCTACAGAAATCGCTATGAACAAGCTTTTCCTAAAAGGAAAATCTAATCTTGCTAATTTAGAAAGCACATTATCCTCTATCATGGGGAAATCACGTTTTGATAAGCACTACGAGAGCAGTTGTTACTATCTTATGTTTAGACAAACAGATAGTTCGTCAGAGGCTCATGAAACATTTTGGATTTCCGAAAATTGCACGCCACTTATGGCTTTAAAAATGGCAGACCAACTCGGAAAAGAAATTGGTACTCCATATCGCATTTTATTGAGTGACAAAGCTACAGAAGTGGATCCAGAGCTTTTACAATTTGCGTTAAGCGAAGAATAATAGGAGAAAAGATTATGTTTAAAATTATTGCAACCTTCTTAGACAAAGAAATCGGACCTGATTTATTTTTAGATGGAGCAGTGGAGCTCAAAATGCATCCAACTAATTTCAATAGCGAAAAAGAAGCTTTGGATTTTATCCGAACTGAAGAAGTGAAAAGAATTAAGGAGCAATTTGCTTCTGAAGGTGGTGTTTCTCCTGAAGTAATAGACGCTACCTATAAACATGTTGGTAAACAAGCCTACATCGATGTCTTGGCGGATTTAGGCGCTCCATTAAACGAAATGTATTTTGGTCGTTACATTTATAAGGTAGTTAAAATCTAAAATCAATGAAACCTAATGTTGTATTTAACGCTACTGTATGTATCATTGGCATTGCCATTCTTTTGATACATGTAGTGAGCATGCTATTTAAAAAGAATCGAAGAAGAGATGAAAATCGTCTTTTCATCTTTTTAATTTTCACAGCAATTCACTTTGCAACATATCTTACGTTCACCCTTCTTAAAAGTAGCGTACAAAGCGATGCTTATATCATTGGGTTCTATACAACATTCTATATCTTCAACAATATTGAAGTGTTCTTACTTTTCTATTATATGCTTAGTTATTTAGAACTAATGGATAAAACTAGAAAATCGCTTTTTATCACTAATGCTGCACTTTTTATGACATTTGTGGTTTTGGATATTGTTAATATCTTCACCGGCATTTTCTTTACCGCTAGTGGAGGAGAATACACAAGAAGTAAGCTAATGATATTATCTCAAGGATACCAATTTGTTATCTTTGTGGTTGTCTTTATTGTCACTATGTCTAATAAGCACCTAGTGATTAGAGAAAAAATAGCGTTTGCCTGTTATTGTTTGCTACCTTTAGTGGCTATTATTTTACAAAATAGATTTGCAGGTTTTGCTATCGCTTATTTATCAATTATTCTGACAATTGAAATCTTGTTCTTCTTCCTCAATGTTCAAAAAAACATCGAGCTAGCAGAGCAGCAAAAGATGAATAAAGAAGCACAAATAAAGATTATGATGTCACAAATTCAACCTCACTTTATTTATAACTCCTTATCTTCTATTTCTACTTTGGTTACCATTGATCCTGATAAAGCGCAAAAAGCATTAGATAATTTCACTGAATATCTTAGACACAATTTAGCGGCTCTAACACAAACTAATCTCATTCCATTTGAAGAAGAGTTTAAACATGTACAAACATATGTCTCTTTAGAGAAAGTGAGATTTAATACTCGTATCAGTGTTATTTATGATATCAAAGTAAGAGATTTCTTAGTTCCACCTTTAAGCATTCAACCACTCGTGGAAAATGCCATTAAACACGGCATTTTAAAAAGAATGGAAGGCGGCACAGTTATCATTAAGACATATGAGTCAGATGATGCTTATGTTGTGGAAGTTAATGATGATGGAGTAGGTTTTGACATGGACGCTATCAACTTTAATGAGAATAAGCATTTTGGTTTGAATAACATCAAACATAGAATTAAAAACATGTGCAATGGAGATATAATTTTTACCTCCGAGATTGATAAAGGCACCCATGTTGTTATAAAGTTTTATAAGAAGGTATGAAGATTTTATTAGTAGATGACGAAGAGCTACAACTTATTAGATTAGAGAATGCTTGTAAAAAAGTGCTCCCAGTTGATAAGTACTATAAGACCACAAATCCTATTAAAGCCTTAGAAGAAGGCATTAAATACGATTTGGCGTTTTTAGATATCGAGATGCCGGGAATGAACGGCATTCAACTCGCCAAAAAGTTAAAAGGCGTAAACCCACAAATCAAAATCATTTTCGTCACTGCTTACGATAGTTACGCTTTTGAAGCATTCAAACTTCACGCTTCGGGTTATATTACTAAACCAGTGAACGAAGCCAAAATCAGAGAAGAAGTGAATGAATTAGGTAAGGCGATTGAATTAAGAAAAGTTAATAAAGTGCAAGTTAAATGCTTTGGTAATTTTGATGTTTTCCATAACGGAGAGCCTTTAAGATTCTCCTATCAAAAATCCAAAGAAGCATTTGCTTATCTTATTGACCGCGAAGGTAGTGCAATTAATATTAACGAATTAAACGCTATTCTTTGGGAAGAAGATCATCCTTCTTATTTAAGAAACATTATTGCCGATATTAAAACCACTTTAAAAAAGATAGACGCTAGTGAAGTGTTTGTTAAACGTCACAACGAATGTTTCATCGACATCAACAAAGTTGATTGCGATGCCTACGAATATAAAAAAGGCAACCCTGACGCCATTAGAATGTATCGTGGCGAGTATATGATTCAATACTCTTGGGCTATCTTTAGCGAAGATTAATTTTAAATTAATAGATTATTTATTACGATGTTTCTGGAAGCATCTTTTTTATATTCTTTTGATGAAAAAACTGGTTACGTCCATATCTAAACTCAAGTGACATCATTATTGAAATGAGGTAGAATAACAGGTATGAAAAATAAAATACTATTTATTTTATCGCTTACAACCTTACTCACATTTGCTTCATGTGGCAAAACAAGTGGAGGTAATACACCTGCCCCACCTCCTCCTGAACCAGAAGAATATGAAGTAATAGAAACACCAACAAAAAGGATGCCGGCGGAATTTGAACCTGTATCCATGGTGAAAATGTGTTATCCAAATAACATGCCATTAAGCGCTTATAAAACTATCGCTGAAGATAACAAAATCCTCCTTTTAGTTAACCCTGATAATTCAAACAAATCACGCATTAACGCTGCAAAGACCGCCCTAAATGGAGCTGGAGTCAATCTTGATAATGTCACTTTCTTAGACATGAATATCGACGATGATTATGCATATTGGGTTAGAGATTTCTCTCCGTTTTATGTCTTTGATAATCAAGACTTATCGATAGTGGATTTCACATACAATAGGCCACGTTATGAGCAAAATAGTGTGCCTTCAAAGCTTGCTACTTATTTTGATATCTCGTATAGCAAAATGAGCCTTACCCATACTGGCGGCAATTTAATGCAAGATGGTAGAGGCACAGCATTCTCCGATGACTTGGTCGTTAGCGAAAATAATAATAATGAGCAACGTGTAAAAAACCAAATGGAACAATATACTGGAACAGATAACTATGTTATCACTATTGATCCACAAGGCGATTATATTGCCCACATTGATTGCTGGGCTAAGATTGTAGCGCCAGATAAAATCATTGTTGCTAGACTTCCTAAAAATAATTCTCGCTATACATACTACGAACAAGTCGCAGAACAATTAGGAAATCTTAAATGCGCTTATGGATATAACTATCGTATATATCGTGTTGATGAACCTGGTGGGAGCACTGTCGCACCATACACTAACAGTCTTATTGCCAACGGACATGTATATATGCCACTAGGAGATAATGCAAATTATAATCAAAAAGCATTAGAAGTTTATCAAGAAGCACTCCCAGGCTATGATGTAGTGGGAATTCAAGGTTTTGAATCACCTAACTACAATGCTTTCTTAAATACTGACGCTCTCCACTGTCGAACCCACGAAGTTCCTGATAAAGATATGCTCTTTATTGATAGTAGAGAAGTGCTAAATGGGGAAGTGGAAAAACAAGACGAATACTTAGTTAAAGCCAATATTGTTAGCTATGCTAAAAGTACAATAACCGAGAATAATGTTTGGTTATATTATTCACTTAATAATCAACCATATCAAAAGGTAAACATGTCTCAATACGAAGACACCACAAACTTCACTTATACATTCGCTAACTTAAATAGTGGTGATGATATCAAATATTATATTGAAGCTAGCGATAACAACGGTCATAAAAATGTTGATCCAAGTTGCGGCAGCTTAGACCCACATCATTTCACTATTGCATAATAGTTAATTAGCCACTATTTCATTAATTGAAACAAGTGGCTTTTTCTTATACAATTACTATAGTAAACGAGGTATCAATAATGAAAAAACTATTTATTTACTATAGTTATACTGGTAATGGAAATGTTGTTGCTACTTTTTTAAAAGAAAATGGAGTGGAAATTAGACAAGTAATTCGTAAAAAGAAACTCCCAAAATCCTTCTTCTGGGGGATAATGGCGGGTGGCTTTTTAGCAGGCACCAAACACAAAGATAAACTTGAGGGATTTGATGAAAACATTGAAGAGTATGATGAAATCATCATCGGCTCACCAATTTGGAACGCTAGAGTCTCTTCTCCAATCAATACAGTGCTGTCTAAACTTGACTTAAAAGAAAAGGAATTATCGTTTGTTTTCTACGCTGGTAGTGGAGAAGGAAAGAAAGCACTCAAAAGGATAAACAAAGAATATCCTAACGCTAAAATTATCTTCCTTAAGGAACCAAAGAAAAATCCAGAGGAATTAAAAAAGTTAAAAGAGTTGTTCAAATAATGAACGACTTTTTTATTTCTTAGTTTATAATATAAACATAATTCAAATCTCCGAAAGGGAGGATAATCATATGAAAACAAGAAACATATTTGGTGTGCTTGGTTTATCTATTGCAGCAATGTCTGCCGCAGCATTAGTGAAAGCACCTGCTGTTAAACAAGCAAAGGCTGGTGAATACGATACTTGGGGAATTCACGCTGCATTTGACATTGGTGAGATATCAACTTGGGATGGAGTAGATTTTAGCAGTTTTGTATTCCGCTGTGGAAGAGACGGCTACGATGAATCGACCTGGAAAAATACTTCTCTTTTCTATTCTGGGATTGGCACAATTTACTGTGCAAACATGTGTTTCAACGAGTATTTTGAATTTGACAGAGTGCAAGTTAAATATATTCAAAATGGAAAAGAAAAATGGTCTAATCCTCAAGAAGCAAGTGGAGATGAATACACACATAGTGATGCATATAAATTAACCTATGATTCTTGGGATTCAGGTGATAATTTTAATGCTACATTTGACGGGTATCAAATTCCATTTGTTTCTGTCACATATGGTGCAACACAATTTGATATGTCTGTTAATCCTGAAAGCAATCTAATTCTCCAAGATGAAGTGACATTTGATGCGGAATCAACGGATAGATTTAAAATTTCCTATCTTGGTGATTCCACAAATACCGAGGAATTACTTACTACGTCATCGCTAGCTACTTATTTTGACACTGATTCTTACACTAAAGAAACCGGTTTTCTTACAAAGAAATCTGGAGACATTCTTGTTATATTAAAAAACAACAATTCTGATGGCGGTATCTTTGAGATTAAAGATCGTGTAACAAGAGAAACTAACATTTACTATGTTACTGAAAACGCTGCTGAAACAACTGATTTCATTTATTCTTGGGGTGGTTCTCAACAATTTGATTCATGGCCAGGAAGCGAAATTGCTTTATTGGTAGATGAAGAAACCCCTAGAGCTAGAGAAGTGTTCGACTATACTTCAGTTTATTTCCAAGGAAAGAGCGTTAATATTTACAGCATTACAATAAATCTTGGTTATCCTTATTCTGATCCAGAGGGTGACTTATACATTCAATTTAATGGTGGAGATAATACTAGACAATCTGCTGATTTTGATTTAGTCCCACAAGCTGCTTATTGGTTCACTGGTGGCGCTAACTTAGATGCATCTGCAGCAATTAACTACATTGTCCATTTTGAACAAATTAGAAATAATGGCTCTGTTTGTAATATTTCCAAAGGTGATGCTACTGCACTTATTGAGGAATATAACGCTTTAAGTTCGACTGTTAAAGAAGTCTATGTCGACACATCTAAGTTGTTAACAACCGATCACACTAATCCAAGTCAAAAAGCTTTATACACTTATAAGCAAGCATTAGAAACGCTCAGCGGAGAATATGGCGTTCCAATCGTCGTTCCAAACGAATTATATAGAAGTTCATCAGCCTATTTTGATTCAACTATTGCTATCACTCTTGTTGTTGCTACTGGTGTTATTACAATTACACTTGCGACACTAATGATTGCAAAAAGAAAGAAAGAGAAATAATCGTAATCTACATAGTATACGCTGATTATTAAATAATTCTGCACGCGACTCTCAACTTATTGGCGAGGGTCGCTTTTGTTATTGGTAAACTTTCAAAATAATTAAAGTTTAACTTTAATTGATTGGTTAAAAAAAGATACAAATAGTCAACATATTTGTAAGATTGATATCTTATCTAATAAACATTTTCTTCTTATTTTTATTTAAAAATATTGACATCGCATCGAAGAATAAAATAAAATCTATTTAGTCAAAAGCAAAACTGGAGTAATCCAGCGACGCAAAACTTCAGAGTCCTACTAGGATCGTCAGTTGCCTCAAAAGATTTATTTTTAGAGCGATGAAGATGAGAACTAACGGAAAGAGTAGATTAAAAATCATTGCTGCGTGTTCTGTGGCAATTTTTTCGTTGTTAGCCGTTTGTGGTGGTGTCTTTGCTTGGTTCACTACAGCACTTTCTCAATCTGCCACCGTTGATGAATTTGCAGTTATCAACATGGGTAACTGTGATTTGTATTCTTGTGAATTAATTAAGTTCGATTTTAAAACCACCGTTTATCCATCTGGTGATGATGAATTTGTGGTTATTGATTACCTCACCCCAGAAACTGGCAAGGTAAATAAGTATGATTACGATTCCACCAGACATCAATTTGGTAAAATGGATGGCTCAACTTGGGTTCCTGTTTCTGCGATGAATACATACGACCCAGTTGATTTGCTTATTTTCAATCGTGATTTAAAAGATCTCAACTGTAACGCTATATATAAATTCACTGTTTCTTCCCCTGATTTAATCAATGTTGATTTTGATGCAATGATTAAAAAGGCAACTGGTATTATTCCAGGAAATCATGAATTATTATTATCTGATTGTTGCGACTTTGATATTTACTGGGATGCTGATTTAGCGGATGACAATCCAGCTTTTACTCCAGCAACCCCAGGCGAAAAACCATATTGTCCAAGTTACATTGATGAGCCTGAAGATATATCCGAATTAGAAGAAATTTATTACAAAATCTCATATTTATCTTCTCTTGAATCTAGCCACACTAATTTCTATAGCGGCAGCGATGATGAAATTGCTTTAGCAAGTGGCTTAAGAAGAACATTCACATATGACTCCACACTTGATGAGAAAGTGGTTAGTTTCTATGTGAATGTTAACTATTCAGTGTCACAATTAGACGAATACAAAACAAAAATCTATTCAAACAACATTAGACTCATTTATGACTTTGGGTTTAGATTCTATTTCTTTAGGGTGGAGGACTAATTATGACTAAGAAGACCTCTGCACGTTTACTTTTTGGTTCAATACTTGCATTTACAGCCTCAGCGATAACGATGCTGACAATTTCTATTTCTTGGTTCAACGGACCAAATGTTCAAGTCGATGATGGATATCTTGATGGTATTGTCGGTTTAAGAGAATACTTCTTCGCTGGAAAAGGAACCGAAGATAGCCCATATGAAATTGTTACCCCTCTCCATCTTTATAACTTAGAAAGATTACAAAACTTAGGTATTTTCTCTGGTAAGACATATTTCCAAGTTGGTCACCTTTTCGATATTGAAGGCGTTCCAACTCTAAAGTGTATCGATCACTACGATTCAGATGGTAATCCTATTTACTGTGATTATATCAATATGGAAGGCACAAAGCTTTTACCAATCGGTGGAGAAGGTGTTCCTTTTGTCGGCACAATTAATGGTAACGGAATCCCAATTAAGAATTTAACTGTTCGCGGCAATCCAGAAGATATTGGTGTCTTTGGTTATGTTGCTTCCGAAGGAAAAGTTGAAGGAATGGTCTTTGAAGACTTAGAAGTTGTTTCCCTAGGCTATAGCAATGACTCAACTTCTTCCGACAACTTACTGTTCTCTGAAAATATCGATGATATCTTTGACACCAGCGGAACTGCCTCATACCTCACAACTGGTATGAATTTAGACTTCTACGAATTCAATGCGACTACTAATGAGTATGATGTCACAAATCTTAAGAGACATAATCCTGTTGGCGGTACTTATGTAAATAACGCTAACGATGCTAACCACATTGTCGCAGATACTGATTTATTTAATGGTTATTTCAAGGCCACTTTCCCTAGTGTGGAAGGCGATAGATTCACTTACACGTTGTCATCCTCCTCTCCAGTAATTAGAAGAGCAGGCGACACTATAATTGGTAGTTGTAGCGAAGATGACCTCATTATTGATATGTCAGCTTTGAAAGAGTCGTCTCTATATAACTCAACATCAAACACTCAAGTGAACGCTAGATTATATCTCAAAGCTTCTTGTGTTGTTGATGGCTATACTTTCTCGCGTGTAATCCAAACTTACAAAGTTGAATTCCATAATGGTGGACATCTTTACGCTGATGGACAAACAAAAATCTCAATCTATTGTGATTATCTTGATACAGCCTCAACAGGCGATATGCAAACTGGATATCACCACGGAATTAACGTTGGTTTAATTGCCGGCCACGTCGATGGCACTGTCCAAAACTGCTATGTTTATAATGGTAAAATTAAGTTTAACGATTCTACATATCATCCAGTTGCTGCTGAAAGCGATACCGCTTTAATCGGTGAAATTGGTGAAAACGTTTCTAGCAACATTAATCCTGAACTTGGTTTAGTGGTTCACGGTGATATTGGTGTTATGAACTTCTCTAAGATTTATTCAATGATTAGAAGCGATATGTCTTATCCAAAGACCATTAAGGCTGGTAGTGATACCACCCAAGGTGTAACTACTCACTATGTTTCTTATAAAGAATTCTTGAATCAAGAATCTATTGCTAATTTCAAAGATTATCTCAGATACTATGACGGTAAAAAAGAAGAACAAGAATTTATTATTCCAACATCTTCTGACATGAGTAAGATTTCACCTAAGCAGTGGCATAATTATGATTTAACTTCGTCTATCCCGCTTGATTTCAATACAGTTGAATTCCTTTGGAATAGAGTTGTTCAAGATGATGATAACACTGATCGTGGATTAGGTGTTTTCAAAGTTGTTTCCTCATACAATCAATACGCAAACGAAGAGTCTTATGGAACTTATATGCTTTCTAATATTGGCGATTGTATCATCAAAAATGATACCCCTAAAACCAAAGTTTATTTCTCAACCGCTGAATATGACCATAATCAAAGCGGACCTACTTGGGGAACTGGTGATGGCAAAATTGAACCATTAAGAGCAACAACTCTTCCATCATACTCTGATGTTAGTTCCTTCAAGTGGCCTTTCTCTAGAGACTACAACTATGTCTTTGAGCTTGATTTGTCGCAAATGAACCAAGCTGGTGGAAGAGACTACATGTATAACACTACAAGTCAATTCCTTACTAACTATTTAAGTAGTAAATTAATCGATAAATATGGCGCACCTGTCACTCCAGGCACTGATAGATTCGGCTTTATGTTCCGTTCTTCAGAAAACGAACTTTTAAGTCAATTATCTTCTTATATGCCTGTAAAAGTCCCTGGCGATAAAAAACCATTTACTGATCCTGATACTGGCGAAACATTCTATTATCCAACCAACTCAATCGTCTTTAGAATTGAAAACCCTAACGGCGCGAACGTTTCTGTTGTTGGTAACGGAGAAAATATTACTGTTTATAGCTACGACCCAAAAAAATCTACAGGTTCAAAAACTGCACTTTATACGATGTATTCTAAAAACATTGCTAATGATGTATATAACGAGCATCGTTATTTCACATATGATGTTTCTACAGATGTAGACAATACCGGAACTGAAACAGTATGTCCAATCGCAAATGGTGATGGTGGAGCATTATACGGCCACATCTTCAATCTCCCTCAAGGCGATTATGTCTTAGGTTCTCAAAGCGGAACTGCAAAAGTCTACTTCTTAGCGGTTCAAGGTCAAACAGAAGGTTCGATTGGTCATGATGAAGTCGTTTCTGTTGATGGCACTGTTGCCGATGTTGACTTCTTGCTGGATGAACCATCATTATCTACTTACCCATCCGGTTTAAATAAAGCATTGTTCTCTTTCAAAGCTGTATTCAATACCGAATTAGGTGAAGTATTTGTTGACACTATCACCGTCGGTGAAAAGAAATATATGCGAGTTACATTCGATAATTCTACGGTGTTCCTGACATACCTACTCGCTTATTCAAGGCATACGGAACATACCTACTATATAAACGGTGTCGCTCATGACACAACAAACTGGACATATCCATAATGAAAGGAGTTAAGTAAAATGAAGCGTTTTAAAAGAATTATATTACCGATTGCGTTATTTACTTTGCTTAGTTGCTTAGCTGTTTTTGTTACGGTTTCCACAATAAGCACGGCAATCGCAAGAGTGATTGTTGTGCCAACTACAACGTTCTTCCCAATAACAATTAATGGACATGTTTATAAATGCTATTCACTTGAGGACGAACACGGCGATCCTACTCCAGGTGTTGCTATTGCTTGGGGAGAAACTTCTGCTACTGTTCCTAATGAAATTGTAATTCCTTCTTCAGTAACACATGAAGGAAATCCCTACACAATTAGAGCAGTTGCTAAAGCTGGATTTAGATATTGCGGTTTTAAATCCATTACTTTACCTCAAACAATTGAGATGATTGGTGAAGAAGCTTTTGCTTATTGTCAAAAACTTGAGACATTCAAGATTCCACATTTGGTGGATGAAATCAAACCATCAACATTCTTAGATTGTCGCGCACTTGAATCAGTGAAATATTCTGATGCTTTGGATAATGACGTCTACGTCGGTAACGAAACTATCACAAGCATCGGTGATCATGCATTTGATTCTTGCATCAGTTTAAGAACATTTTATGTTCCTAAAAACGTAACTTATTTTGGTTCAAGTTGTTTCCAAAAATGTTCAAAGATGGTTAACTTCTTCTTCCCTTCAAGAATATTATTGAACAGTGCTATTCAAAACTATATAACCGTTAGACCATACGCTTTTGCAGATTGTTCTTCTTTATCCATGGTCTACTTTGAAGAAAATATGAAAGAAATTGATGACCATGCATTTGCTCAATGTAACACTGATATGGTGATCAAATATACTGGTAACAGTGAGCCAACCTTTAAACGCGATGGCGTTACACAGTCTTATTGGAGAAATAAGAACATTGACCACTCAACAGATAGCTCTTATAAATATAGCTTTGCAACAAAACATTCAAGAATCGTTCCTGATGAAGACTATCCATGTTTCCGTTATGCGATTGAAAACAAAGCAGTAAAACTAGATTCATCAGGTAAATATTCTTCGAAGTGTACAGTGTATGCAATTCCTTCTAGTGAAGCTACCTCACAATACGCATGTATCTATAAATTTGATGTTCCTGGTGAAACAATTTATAGCAAAGTTGATCCTTCTATTAAGATTTATGATAAAGATACTGGCGAGTTAACATTACCTAATACATTGGGTGGTAAAACATTAAAAGTTATTAAAGAATCTGCTTTTGCTCAAGTTCCTGAAATTACCAGAGTAAAATTCAACACTGATTTAGTGCAGATTTGTAGAAAAGCATTCTTTAACTGTGTTAACATTGGCAAAAATGGTGACACAGATGCAGCTCCTGCACTTGATTTTAGTGCCTGCACAAAGCTTGTTGAAGTTAGTATGACTTGCTTCCAAGATTACACAATCGAAAATAAATATGTTACCAGAATAATTCTTCCTAATTGCTTACAATATTTAGGCGACCACTCATTCGCTAACTTTGTAAAAGTTAACAAATTAGTTTTACCAAACAACTTACAAGCAATGGCGGACTTATGTTTCTTTAGACTTGGAAGAAGTATCACTGATGATCCAGCAATCGATTTGATTTTACCAAAATCATTAAATGACGCTGCTGCTAAGAATGCATATTTTGAACATCAAAACATTCATACTGAAGATAATAAATCATTTCAACATAAAGACTATACACGTTGGTATGCCATTGGTAAGTATGCTTTCGTTTATTGTAATAGCATTCGTTCTATTACCATGGAAGAAGATACCTCTCACGTTGGTGATTCAACTTATACGACATCTGTATATTCTAACGCATTTAAGACCATGCCTAATTTATTGCGTTTCCAATCTAATGCCAACCTCAAATATCTAGGTAAAGATGCCTTCAAAGAGTGTCCAAAACTTAGGGAGGTTTTCCTTGATAGCACTAAAGCTGAAAGCGCAACTGAAGACTATCCATGGTGTATCGATGAAGATACCGGCAAATATGGCGGTACCTTATTCCAAGGTATTTCTCCAGAATTAGTTCTTTATGTAAGTGGTTCTAAAGCTCCTAAAAACTTAGAGAATTACTCCATTACTTCAGAAACCGGCTCTGTGCAAATGGATGTTGCATGGAACGCTGAAACTGAAGGCAAAGAAGGCAACACTAAAGTGTATAGCTATAGCAATAACCTCGCTCCTGATAGTCTTTATCAAAGAAGCCATGTTCCAACTTACTATAACGTGGCATCTGGTAATGACGTTGTTTATTGGGACCCATCAACTAAAAATACAGTTTCTGTTCCAAAAACTCCTGAAGAATATGATAGTGGTATTGTCTCATTTGTTAAAAACACATCTGATGAATATACTGCCGCTAGATATTTCTATAGTGCCGGAACTAGCGATGATGGTGGCACCGGAACCAAAATTATTGATTTGACAAGTGTACCTGGCGTTTCTACAAGCGATATTCATAAATTAAAAGTTATTGGCTCTGAAGCTTTTGCTAAGAGTGAAAATTTAACTGGCAATAATCCAAATGATAGTAGAGCCCCTGGTTTATATTTCATTTTGCCTAACACCATTACTGAAATTAGTGAGCGTGCTTTCTTTAGAAAAACAGGCGATAATGGCGACGGAAACGGTAGATTTGGCGTTAGAGTCGTAACTTATAAAGATAATGATGGCAATATATATCTCGCTGATGGCACATCTACAACTACAAATATTCAAGATATTGTTGATTATGTCGAAAAGAATGGAACAGCTACAGTTAGTGATAGCGATAGACGTGGATATTGTGTTTTACCAAATACTGTTACAACTATCGGAAAGTTAGCTTTCTACAATAATATTTTCAAAAACATTTATCTTAGTTCTGCCTTAAAATTTATTGGCCACGCTGCTTTCTATGCCCATCAATCTAGCAATTCTTATCTCAAGACAGCATCTCAAGTTATTAGTATCAGTGGCAACTCTAATTTCCAAACTATCAATAATGGCTTATATTACATTGGGAACACAAACAAAAAGACACTTCTATATCAAGTCCAAGACCTTACTGGAGGAGATTCATTAACACTTTCTATTGCTAGTGGCACAAAAGCAATTGGCTTCCAAGCATGTGCTAATACTAGATATAAAATCTTTGATTTACCTACCGGATTATTAACTATCTATGGTGAAGGTATGGCTAAAAACATCACGCTTGAAGAAGTTAAGGGTGATGGCATTGGTACACTTAGATACATTAACTCTATGGAAAGTTTCATGGGTAAATCTCCAACCATCCCTTGGGATGATCCTGATTATGATGAAATCTTTGACGACACTGTTGCTGAATATTTTGATAATACAGATTATCGTGATTCCGCTTATCAATATCGTCCACAAATTCAAGCATTATATGGTGCATTCTATGGTTGTAGCAATTTAAAAACACTCAACTTTAAGAATATGACAAACATCCGTAAGATTGGCTGGGGCGCTTTTAGTGGCTGTGGCAACTTAAAGTACATGGTTGGTGATGATGAATATATATATAAATCATATGATAAAACCAAGACCGATGCCACATACAAGGTTATTAATATTAATAACAGAACTGCAAATAACCAAATGGTTTTAGATTTACGTGAATGTACAAAATTACATTCGATTGCTAAAGATGCATTTAAAGACTGCGGAAATATTAGAGTAATTCATTTACCAGATAATAAAGCTGCTGGTGCAACTGAATCTAATATCTATATCGGTAAAGACCCAGAAGCTACCGGATATGATGGCGCAATTGTTAGTAATAACAGCATTAGAATCATGATTGAAGAAACATGGGATTTTGCTAACAACAATTCCTCAGGACATAATGCTGGAGTACATTACCCATCAACAAGTTTTGGAAATAACCCGGTTTTCTATCAACTTAAAACCAAAAACGATATTCCTTCTACTGATACATCTAAATATAAATATTGGGTGAAAAGAGATGGATTCTATCTATTGTTCGACGGAAGTCAACCTGCCGTTGACGCTAGATATTATTTTGATCATCTTTCATAAATAAGGAGGCTAATCTATGAATAAGTTTAAATTAGCACTTTCCAAAGTAGCGGAATTCCTCGGCTTTAAGAGAAATTCCCAGTACGTGAACGAGTATATCCATAGGACCAACATTCGTTCTGCTATTTATATGGCGGGTGTAGTAGCGATATTGGAAATTTGGCTCATCATTAGACAACACCAAAAATATATTATCCCTTCTGTTCAAGGTGGAGCCCCTTACTTTGAAACTTTATTTAACAATACATCGCTTTTCTGGATCATGATGGTCCTCGGATTTTCGATGTTCTTCTATTCCTTATTTTTCTTATCTAAAAAAAGAAGTAAAGCATTATTTATCACTATTTTGGTAATTTCCGCGATTGGAATTACCTTATGCTGCTTACTTCCTTTAGAAAATAGAATTAAGAACTATAACCCTAAGCGTCTTATTGATACGATATTGTTGATTATCTTATATTCTAGCGCTTTTATTTATCACGCTTTTGTTGGAGCAGCTACTTTGCTTTTACATAAAGGCAAGAAGATTGAATGGCTGCATTGCATCTTAATCATTACTTTATTCGCTGTGACATTGCTTATTTTTGGAGTCAAGGTCTCGTATGGCGATTTCACAAGTTTAAAAAGCGGAGCGCCAAATCCTGACTATAAACAGATTATATGCTTCTTAATGATGGTGCTTTATGTCGGTTGCCTACTTATTTGGAGACCTTATATTTCTGTTGCCATCTTAGGATCTGTATTCTTGGGCTTCTATTTCATGCTCAAATACTTAAATCCATCAACTAGATATTTTTCTGAAGGTGATGAAGTTAACTATTTAACATTCTTTATCTCCCTTGCTATGGTGTCAGTTTCTATCTTCCAACAAAGAAACTTAGAGGCTCATAAAGATGAAGAACTGGAAATTTTAGCGACCAAAGATAAGTTATCTGATTTATATTCTTTTGAATATTTCTGCAAACTTTGTAGCGAAAAAATTAAAGAAGAAAACATTCAAGATAAAGAATACATTTACCTATTCTTTGATATCACATCATTCAAAGTACTTAACGATCAAAAAGGATTTGAATACGGTAATGCTTTCTTAAGAAAAGTTGGTGATATCTTAAAAGAAGAATGGCCAAACGAATTATTAACTAGACAAGGCGACGACCACTTTGTGGTTTTCGTTAAAAACGAAAATATCGAAGAAAAGATTAACTCGGTCGAGGAAAAGATAAGAAGCTTAGACGCTGATGTAAGACCAGGTGTTAAAGTTGGTGGCTATACATTCACTTCAACGAGATTAGATCCTCACTCATCAGTAGAAAAAGCGAGATACGCTTTCTCGGCTTTAAAATCTCAAGCAGGCCATAATAACTACTTAAAATACAACCATGAAATGAGCAAGAGATATGCTTTAGTTCAATACATTGTCTCTCATATTGATGAAGCAGTGGAAAAAGGATGGATTGTCGCTTACTATCAACCAGTCGTGTTCGCTAAAGATCGAAAACTTTGCGGTGTAGAAGCCCTTGCTAGATGGATTGACCCAGAAAATGGATTCCTTAATCCAGGTGTGTTCGTTGGTGCCTTGGAAGACGCCCAACTAGCGTATAAACTCGATTTAGCAATGTTAGAGAATGTGTGTCGCAACATGAGAAGAGTATTAGATGCTAATGAGACTGTTGTTCCTACATCAATTAACTTCTCTAGAGCCGACTTCTCCATCGTCGATGTTCCTCAAGAAATTGTTAATATTACCAATAAATATAATATTCCAACTCACTATCTCCATATTGAAATCACTGAAAGTGCGTTGCTTGAAGAGCATTTCGACTTAAAAGAAGCTATTAGAAGAATCAAAGAAAACGGATTTGAAGTTTGGCTTGATGACTTCGGTAGTGGATATTCTTCTTTCAATACCTTAAAAGACTATAACTTTGACATGCTTAAACTTGATATGGAATTCTTAAAAGGTTTTGAAACCAATAAGAAATCTCGCCCATTAATCAAAGCCGTTATTGAAATGGCAAAACAAATCGATATGCACACTTTAGCAGAAGGTGTGGAGACCGATGAACAAGCTGAATTCCTTAAAAGCGTTGGCTGTGAAAAACTCCAAGGTTATCTCATTTCTAAACCAATAACCTACGAAGATTTGAATAATGGAATTGCAGAAGGCAAGTTTGTTATTTCTAAAGATTTAAAATAATCATCGTATTTGATGAATAATCACATGTGGCAATCACATGTTTTTATTTTTGATCAAAGAAGTGGTGCCTCTTTTACTCATGCTTCTTTTAAAAAATGATCTTAATTTTTCTTACAACACAAATAGGGAAAATCGCCATTTGAGATAGTAGAAACGATATTTTTCTATAATTCTTATGATCTTCTTTCTTGCTAAATATAAATATTTAATAAAAAAATATTGCTAAAAAAATCAAAACGATAATAAAATAATAGTGCATCACAAATGTGTTATCTAAGGAAGTCCCAATCCTTATACAACGACAAGCGATGTAACTTAACTATCATCCATTCAATTTAAAAAAATGACAAGTTGAATGATTTTTGTCGTTTATAAGGAGAAAAACATGAAAAAATCTAAAATTATTGTTCCTGCTTTAGCGATGATTGCATTTTCAACAGCTGCGTCAATTGCCGGATCTGTGGCATGGTTTACTGCGAGTAGACAAGTCACAATCTCTGCTGGCAATTATACAGTCGTTAAGTTAACTTCTAACTTAGACTGTACACTTGCCGCTGGCGTCGGTACTACATTTACTGGTAAAACTGTTACTTTCAATGGTAAATTAACTGATGGTTCATTTAATCACAAAACAAAGAACATCTACACACCTGCTTCAGATGGTTTATCAATTGCAAAAGAGACAGCTTTACCTACTAATCCAACTGCTGAACAATTAGCCACATTGACCACTGCTATGGAAAGAGGAACAGTTGGTGGCCTTAAGGTTTATACCGCTGCCACCTTCAGAATCACTTTCACTGTTAACTTTGGTGCTGACCAATTAGATTTAGGTTTATTCCTAAATAACACTGCTAGTAAATCACAATTTACTACAGCCGGCACACCTATTACTGCAAAAGGTTTTAGAATGGCAATAGTTCCTGATGCTTCTGCAGAAAAAGCGAAAGTGTTTGCTGATTTACAGGAATCAGGAAAATGTAAATACGTTGCTGGTACAGATAACTATGCTGGTACAGAATACGTTGCTTCCGATAAGGATTTAATCGACATTAACTATACCGAAGCTTTACCAGATTCAAGCACAGAACGTGCTACCGCTATTGCTAGACCTGATTTCTTAGGTACAATCGCCGCACCTTCTGCTGGTGGAAATGTTTCTGTTTCCTACACAGTTGTTTGCTGGTTTGAAGGTACTGATGAAAACATCGTTAACCGTAATGATGTTAATGAATATCAAACAGTTGCTGCCTCTTTAGTCTTCGATGCTGTCGATCTAAAAGCTGCATAATCGTTACTTTAGTAAACAAAATACTGAGCCTTCCCTCACCGGAGGGCTCTTTATTATATAAATATATAAATAAAAGTATTGACTAGTTCAAATAATCGTGTAAACTATAATCAAGTTTAAAGGCAAAACTGGAGTGATCCAGTGACGCAAAGCTATAGGGTCTAAACGTTATTAGATAGCCAGTTGCCTTAGAAGAACAATGATGTTCGTTGTTAGGATGATAGGCAATTGGCATTTTTGTATCTTCATTGGGACACTCACCTTTTCGAAAGGTAAAAACTATGTACAGACTAGAATACGTGAGAAAACGGAAAAGAAGAAGAATGGTGGCGTTAGTCGGAGGTATTTCGACTGTAGTCGTCGCGACTTTTGCCATTGTCGCTTTCTTAGGCCGATTCGTTGGGACATTTACGGTATCGCTAGAAGCCCGAGATGTCGAATTAACGTTATTGGAGAAGAAAGACTCTACGGATTATAGTTCTTTTTTAAGGGTCAACTCATTGGTGCCCTTCCAAGAATTCACTTACAGCTATTTTGCTGATTATGGTGGAGACGAAGAAATTGATAATGAAGCTAACGGAATCAAATATGGTGCAAACCTAGATGAAGCCGGAAACATGAAATCCTTCAATTTCTTTAAATACACTTATTACGTGAAGAACATTGGAACTAGAGCAGCAAAATATGATTGGTCTGTCAACATTATCGAGAATGTGAAAACAAGTGATGGAAGATCATTGCTCGATACATTGAGAGTTGTAATTTATGATGATGGGGTCAAAACCGTTTATGGTAAGGCTCTTTCTGAACCACATTATGACGAACACGGGGAACCAGATTATCGTGCCCCTGTATCAATCGACGAAGACAAAGCAACTGTTGAATTCCCATTTATGGGATACGCAGAGAAATTCAGTTCTTCAACAACGATCACGGCAGCTCGTGGTCAAAAAATAGACATAGGAGAAACGAAAAGGTACACAATTGTTACTTGGCTTGAAGGTTTCAGGTCGAGCAACGAAGAATTCGCACCTAGAGGTGCAACAGTAAAATTAGGAGTTGAAATAAACGCTTATGAAAATGAATAAAAAACTAATCGTTCCATTTCTTTCCACAATTATCGGCTTGTCAATAGCCGGTGGATTAGGTGGAGCATTTGCGTGGTATCAATTCAATAGTACTGTCACAACTGCATTTATTGGTCAATCCGTAGCAGATACAGGTTTACTCCAAATCGGTTACATGGATTCCAGTAGCGATATGCATTGGGGCAAAGAGTATGTTCTTGCAGATACAAACTTAATTCCTGTTACATTCGGACAACTTAATACAGATGGTTCATTACGTTCTACAGCTTATGGTTATCCAGAAGCTGGTAAACAAAGTGGTAGTGACTATACATCTGGTTGGACACCAATTCAACAAGGAAAAGGTTTCTATCAATATGATATCTATTTAAGAGCGCTTAAGGCAGATTCACAAGCCACTGGAGATGCCTCTCAACAAATCAATCCTGGCTACAAATTAGTAGAAAAGGATGTTTACATTTCTAACTTAGTGTTAGAAGGTGTTGATGATAACACAAACGGCACTCTTATTACAAATGCAATGAGATTACATCTTGATGTAAAAGATGGAACAAAAACACTCGTTTCAAACAAAGCCGTCACTAATCTCGCGCTTAGCGGACAATTAGACTTAGACGGTAACGGATTAGTTGATACTTATGATGTCATGCCTTGGGAATCAGGGTATGGCGATCCAGTTATGTACGGTATTACTGGTGAAACACAAACAACCAAAGCAATTAGCGATGTTGTTGAAACACCAGATCCAACAACCGGATTATATCCATCAACTGCAACAGCCAAAAAGATTTGCACAACAAAGACAGGCGCTGAAATGGTTAAAATCACCGTTACAGTTTGGCTTGAAGGTTGGGCATTACTTAAAAACAAAGCGGATAGCGATGATTTAAGTGCTGTTTGGAACCCAGCAATGAATTCTGGCATGAAAGTCCATGCTGGTATTGTGTTTGATGCTGGTCGTAACCTTATTGGTTAATTGAAAATTAATAGGGAAGAGCAATTGTGAAAAGACAAAATCAAATAACATTCGGCCTTTTACTTGGCGCTGCGTTAACAACTGTTGGCATTATTGGCGCAACAGCAGGTTCTTTAGCGTGGTATGCATATTCTAGATCCACAAAATTTTCCTTCATCGGAACTTCTGTGGCTAAGTCCGCATTATTAAATGTTGGTATCGTCGATGATGCTGGAACACCAGCTTTGTCTGATGAATTTATCGCTAGATACAATCTAGAAAGAGAAGAATATGATGGCCACTCTATTGTTTTCACGCACGCTACGGATGGTTTAGATTATCATGTTATTTCAGAATACTTATTTAATAGTGGATATGCGTCTAGCTTGCTCTTCCCTTTAACCACGCAAGCTCGTGTTATTTCTGATCAAAGTCAATTGTATTTATTTGAATCACCAGTTTATGGATCAACAACGTTATCGACAGAAGCTGATATTCAACATTATGTTCAAATACCTCTTGCCTTCCGCATGGATGATGGTAATGGTGGAAGTTTACATGATATCGATGTTTGGCTTACTGATGTAAGCGTTAAAGCATCTGGTGAAAAAATAGATCAAGCACTTCGTGTTTTTGTGGAAAATAGCCAACGTAAGTTCCTCATGAAACCAGCAGAAAAAACAGTTTTATCGGGCTCAACGAAAGTAGGAGGTGTCCTCGATTTAGATGGTGATGGCACCTATGACTACAATTTAGGTAATGGTAAAGAATTATATTATGGCCAATATAGTGGCACCCTTACTCATGCTGCTGATGAATATGGAATAGACAAAGAACATGCTCCGTATGATAATGTCAACGATGTTGAAGATGAAAGACAATCAACTTTCTATAGTAAACACGCTGAACATGCAAAAGTTGCAGACTTAACTAATGTCACTCCATTTGTTGCAGAATATGAGACATTTGCTTCTGTAAAACCAAGTATTAATGCAAATGGTGACTACTACGAAGGTGCAACGGGCAAAAAGATTACTACTACCAACAGTACAGATGGCGTTGGATACGTCACCTTTACAATTTATATCGAAGGCTGGGACCACGTAGTGGTCGATAGAGCCGCAAACTATTCCTTCAACTTAGGACTAAAGTTTGAAGTAAATAAATAATTAATTCTTTTATATATTAATGAGAAAAGACAGATTAATCATTTCCTTTTTTGTGGGTGCGATTGCTTTAAGCGTCGCAACTTTGTCTATGTCTCTTGCTTGGTATGCGACATCTACGCAGCTAAGAATTGAGAGCATCATAATTACTATTGATGCCGACCGTCAGTTAGCGATATCAACAAAGCCTGATGAAGGATATAAAAGAAGCTTGTCAAACGATGATCTTAAAGAATGCGGTTTATTTTCACCAGTAACAGCTGCACATAATGAGTGGACTGCTACTAAAAGTGATACTCCACTTTTCTATGATGACACCCTTTATACTGAAGTAGAGGAAGCTAGCTCGACTTTATTAGTCAGTGCAGGTTATTTTTCACAAAAGTTATATCTTAAAAGTGATGATGATGTTTATGTGACAATTGATCCTGAACAAACTTATATCAAAGCTAATAAAGAGTTTAATTCGTTAAATGCTCAAAAATTATTTGATGAGTATATGGCGATGGTGGATCGTGTTAATCATGATTCCGATCCAAATAATGACATTCCTGAAGATGAATGGCTTACCAAAGATATTTATGAAGAAAGATTAAATGGCTTGGTAAACGCTATGCGTTTCTCAGTATTAGTGACTGATGAAGATGATTATAACTACATTATTCTTGACCCTAATAAAAGTGAAGACACTTATTATGGCGGAATATTAGACAACAACGTAGATCGTTACTACGATTACTACACTAGAAGTGTAGATGGCTTACAATACGAAAGAGTGTATGGCGAATATAACGACAAGAATTTAATAGTTTATGATGAACCTTTAGCGGAAGACTCAGATTATAAACAACCAGAAGAAGAACCAAATGCCTTCAACGCTAAACATAGAAAGAATGTCAAACTATTTAATTTGGAAAAAAGTAGAGAAAACGGATTCGAAATCAAAAAAGAAGACTCACATACAATTGAAGAATTTGAAGACGATAATAAGCCGTTCAGATTCCCAGTCTATAGAGACCATCCTACAGAAATTGTTTTATCAATTTACATTGAAGGATGGGATTTAGACAGCATCAACTACACAATGGGAGCCACATTTGATAGCAATCTCGGATTTATTATTGAAAGGGAAATGTAATTTATGAGTGCGTATTTTGAATATTTGAGGCAGATGTTAGTTGCCTTTTTCCAAGATTTAGGAATCTTCCTTTGGAAGTGGTTTGTATCACCTTGGACCGATGTCGGTAATAACTTTTCTAATTACAATTCCATTTTTAATAAATTCCAAGGCGAATTCGGTTTTTGGGGATGGTTCTTCTGGGTATTTTTCTTAATATTCTTTATCGGATTAATAGGCGCGATTTGCTTCGGCCTATATATCTTGCTTAGAAAATATATTCGTTTCGTAAAGAAAGAAATTGATAAAGATGAATTAAGAAGACAAGTTGAAAGACTCAACTACGAATTATATGTTGCCACCCAAGAAAAGAATAAGATTCTTAATCTTAAAACAGCCTACATGGGCTTAAAACCAGCGGATGAAGCTGCTGTCGAAGAAGAAGTGATGGAAATCACTGCAAGATTTCCAAAACTTACTTACGTTGATAATAACTACAAAGAACGTGATACATCCATCATGTTTAAAGAAGGTTTGTCACTTGAAGAATTATGTAATTCCTTTAGAAACTACTGCGCTAGTAAACTCGGATTCTATTACACAATTGATGTTGTTAGACAACTATTTGCCGGTATTGCTACTTCTAAGTTAATTATCTTAGAAGGTATCTCTGGTACAGGTAAAACTTCCTTAGCTTATGCTTTAGGAAAATTCTTCTGTTTTGATTCCTCGATTATTCCAGTACAACCATCTTGGAAAGATCGTTCCGAGCTACTTGGTTACTACAACGAATTTACTAAGAGATTTAACGAAACAGAATTCTTAAAGTCTTTATATATCACCACATATAGAAAAGACTTAAACGTCATCGTTCTCGATGAAATGAACTTAGCAAGAATTGAATACTACTTTGCTGAATTCTTATCTGTCATGGAAATGAAAGATAAGGATAACTGGGTTATTGACTTAATCCCATCTCAAGAAAAGAACGATCCAAAACACTTGGAAGAAGGTAAATTAAGAATTCCTCAAAACGTCCTCTTTATTGGTACCGCTAATAACGATGACTCTACATTTACCATTTCTGATAAGGTTTATGACCGTGCTATTTCCTTATTCTTCGATGATAAAGGAAGACCATTTGAAGCTGAAGAACAAGAGCCAATCTCTATTCCATATGCACAACTTGAAGCTTTATTTAGCGAAGCTAAGAAGCAATTTGCGGTTTCTCAAATGATGCTAGATAAATTTGATGAATTAGATAACTTTGTCATTCGCAAATTTAAACTCGCCTTTGGTAACCGTATTTTGAAACAATTAGAAACATTTGTTCCTAACTACGTCGCTTGTGGCGGTAGTGAAGTTGATGCTTTTGACTTTATCTTCACAAACAAGATTTTAAAGAAATTTGAATCTTTAAATATCTCCTTCTTGAAAGAAGAATTAAAAGAATTATCTGTTTACTTAGATAAGTTATATGGCAAAGGACAATTCCCAAAAGCTCAATCCTATATCGAAACAATGATCAAAAATAATTAATTTATATGACCGATAAGGAATTATTCCAAAAATATCTTGATAAACTAGAATCCATCAAAGATCCTCGTTATGATTTGTTGAGGGATGATTTTGAAGGTGGCCAATATTCTTATTTAAGGATGAAATTTAAAGGATCTTCTATTTTCAATCCTATTTGGATTGATAAGATTGAAGATTGTATCTATGAATTAGACCAAATCACCAATAATCCACGCGAAGTAACTACCGAAGAAGGTTCAGTTATTCCAGTTGAACTCGCTAAAAAAATTAGCTATGAATCCGTTCAACATTTAGCTAGCCACTCTCAATATATTAAAGAAGTGAGTGAATCTGGTGATGTTATTCCTGCAAAAATTTTAGGTTTTTATTCTAAAGAAGAACTACACACATACGAAAATAGATTTATCGCCACATTTATTAGACGATTAACTCTATTTATCGATAAACGTTATGAATTTATTAAAAAGACCATTAGACTCGATGAAAAAGAGATCATGTATGTCAAAAATAAATCCGTTGTCGATGGACAAGAAGTGGAAGTGGAAACTAAAATCACTGTCACAAGAGCCTTAGAAGATGATTTATCGATTGCCGCTAGAGACTATATCGCTCGTATTGCTAAGTTAAAAGAATATGTTGGTTATTACTATAATTCTCCATTCATGAAGGAATTTAAAACCGAAAAGAATGTAAGAAAACCAATCGTTTTAACTAATATCATTAGAAAAAACCCTTTATATCACAAGTGTTATGAAACTTTCCTTTTCATTGAAAGATTTGATTCTCTCGGTGTCTCTTTTAAAGTTGATAGAGACTTCCAAGAATTCAATGAAAAAGAAAGAGAAAGCCTATCTCACATCTTGTTGAGTAATTTGCTTTTCTTAGAAAATACAGAGAACAACCCTGTTTATCAAAAATCTAACAAAGTATATAAACCAAAACTTTTAACATCTATTGATGATGAATGTTTTGTTTATGATGATTTGGTCAAGGGACCAATCGAATACGTTAGAGCAGATGAAACTTACTTAAAAGCGCGTCAAGAGATGATGCCAAAAGATTTACCAGCACATCCAAATAAATCTGAAAAGCTTTACTATAAGAAAGAATATGAATTAAAAGCAGAAATCGCTAGAGAAGCTGATGACTTAGAAGCTTTGCTTAATCGTATTAGACATAGAATCGAAAGATACGAAAGAAAAGTGGAGCGTTTAATCGCGGAGCGTAATGAAGAAGAAGCAAAGCTTGTTCAAGAATATCTCGCTGAGCTAAGAAAAGCTGAACAAGATGTTTTAAACCGAATACGTGAACAAATTATTGCCGCCGCTAAGAGACATAAAGAAGAATTAAAAGCGGAAGAAGCCAGAAAGAAAGCTGAAGAAGAGGCTAGAAAGAAAGCGGAAGCAGAAGCTAAGGCTCAAGAGGAGGCAAAAGCTCTTGAAGAGGCTAAGGCACAAGAAGAAGCCAATGTCGAAGAAGTTCCCGCTGAAGAAACTCCAATAGAGGATGCTCCTGTTGAAGAAGTTCAAACCGAAGAAAACCCTGCAGAAGAAGTTCCTTCTGAAGAGTCAGCGGAAGAAACCCCAGTTGAAACTGCACCAGCAGAAGATATGGTAGTGGAAACAGTTACTGATGAGCCAGCTGAAGAATCAGTTGGTTTACCAGAAAACCCTACAGAGGTCGCCCCAATTGAAGAAAATGAAGTGGCAGAAGAGACTCAAACTGAGAAGCCTCAAGAAGAGCAACAAATCGAGGAAGCTTCCGAAGAAACTGCCGAAGAAATAGAGGAAACACCTAAAGAAAATACTGGCGAAGCACAAGAAGAACAACCTGAAGACGAGGCTGAACCTATTGTTGTGGATGAAAATACGCCTGTCTACTACATTGTAGAAGACATTAAATATGAAGATCTTGTCGAAGAAGAGAAGAAGGGTAAGTAGTCATGGAAGAGACAATTAAAATGCCAGAAGTGACCAATGCACCTTCTAGTGAAAAGCCAAAAAAGAAAAAGAGCAAAGCCCGTTCCATTATTGAATGGATTCTCTTTGGTTTCTTTGGTTTGGCATGCGCTTTTATTGTTGCTGGTCTTATTGACGGAGAAGTTCATAAAAAAGAAAATTATGGACAATCTATTCGCTTTGGAATTGGCAGTTTCATTGTTTTAACCAATTCTATGGAACCAGAAATTCCTAAAGATAGCGCGATTATCACTTATAAGGAAGAAGTTAAGACTGTTCAAAATAGGTTCGAAAAAGGCACAAAAATGGACATCACATTCTTTAATACTACAAGTATTTATACTACTGGTTTTATTCCTGACGATCCTACTTTAAACACCCCAATCCGCACTGATAGAGTAATGACCCATAGACTTCGTGAGTTCCACGTTAATCCAGATGCTAAAATTGGCGAAGGCCGTTATATATTTGTTACAACTGGTATCAATACTGGCGGAGAACAATCTTTAGAAGGACAATATCAGGTTTTCACTGAAAATGAATATCTAGGCACTGTTAAAGTCACTAATGTATTTTTAGGCAAGGTATTCAATTTTATTGTTTCTGCCTGGGGCTTGATAATCATGCTTCTTGTTCCAGCTGCTTATTTAATAGTTGTTTCTACAATTGATATCTTTAAAAAATTAAAAGAAGCAGAAGCGGAAGAAGCTGCTGCAAAAGCAGATGCTCCAGAAGGTGGTAAACTCGCCTCTGCTAATGCAGAAGAAAGAGAAAGACTCAAGAAGGAACTTCTTGATGAGATGATAAATAGTAAGAAAGAGGGAAAGAAAAATGATGAATGATAAGCTTAGACCTCTAACTAGATATCGTATCTTGATGTGGGCAAGTGCCACATTTGTTACTTTCTTCTTGGTTTGTATTATTGTTGCAGTTAATGCGCCAGCAGTTTTTGGTGATAAGCTTACGCTTCTTGTCGTCCTTTTTGCGGTATTAGAGGCTGCTTTCTCTGTGGCTTTAACTGTTTCTGGCTACGCAATTTCAAAAGAAAAGAGATTCTTGAAACAACTAGAAATTGAAAATAGTTATACATTAGGTGAGCCAAATCAGTTCTATAACCTTGATGCATTCAAGATTAAATTTGATACCTGTGCCCGTAGACGCCAATATCGTTATAAAAAGAAATTTGTTTTAGCGTTTACTCCAACCGCATCCAACATCTCTTCTAATAGAGGTCGTGAGAAGTTATTGACTTCTTTGAACTTAAAACTTGCTCACTTCATGAACGACACTTTTAATAGAAATACTGATCCGGCGTTTGATCCTCGTTTCATTATCTATGCTTTCTCTAGAGGTGTATTCTTCATTTGCGTATTTACAAATGATGAAACTTTACTAAATAAAATCATGAACCATATTTCAAACGAATGCTTCCGTATGGTTAACGAAGACCAAATCAAGATTTGGGTGCAACCATTCTTTGGCATTAAAACCATGACAAACGATGAATCAATTGTTGCTGCGATTGAAGATGCTTTAATCGCTAGAGATAATTCTGAAAAGAATTATGAGTCATATACATTCTTTAAAGATTCCTTCCGTAGCGTTAACACTGGTGCGTCAAATGAGATTTATAAAGCTTTAGAGAATAACGAATTTGTTCCATTCTATCAACCTAAGTATTCAATTAAAGAAAGAAAATTTATTTCTGCAGAAGCTTTAGCGAGATGGGATTCACCAACACATGGTCTTGTTGGTCCTGGCAAATTTATTGACGAAGCTGAAAAAGCTGGCTTATTAAACGCCATTGATATTCGTATTTTTGAAAGAACAGTGCAAGATATCTCTGAAAACCTCAAAAGAGGTCGTCCAGTTTTACCAGTTTCTGTTAACTTCTCATTATATGAGTTCTTCTCACGTAAATTTATTGATACCATCATGGACACTCTAAGAAAATATGATGTTCCTGCTAAATATCTTGAAATTGAAATCACTGAGACTACATCTCAAGTTAATAAATTCTTATCATTATCCGTTATTAAAAAATTAAAATCATTTGGTATTCGTGTCTTAATGGATGATTTTGGCGTTGGTTATTCTCAAATTGATAACTTAAGACAAGTACCATTTGACGCGATTAAGATTGATAAATCATTCACTGACCGTGTGGTCACTGATTTAAAAACTAGAACTATTGTTAAATACTTAATTGATTTAGCGCATATTAACAATATCGAAGCTATTGTTGAAGGTGTGGAAACTAAAGAACAATTTGAGATTTTACGTAAATCTAGAGCGGATACAATTCAAGGATTCTATTTCTCCAAACCACTTAGTTTGAAAGATTATAACGAACTCTTGAAGAACAACGAACCAAGGAAAGGAGACAAATAATGATTGTTATTGTTGGCGAAACCCATGATGATATCCTTTATTTTGATTCTGTTTTAGCAAACAAAAAGAAGGAAACAATCCTTGGAAAATATGATGTCTCAATTGGCACCATTTTCTCCCAAGATGTAATTATCATCCATAATTTATTTACTTCTTCTTTGGCCGCTGCAGTATTGATGCATATCTATGATAAGTATTATGTTGACCTCATTATTTCCGTTGGCCGCTGCATGACTGTTTCTGACGAAATTAAAAATGGTGATATCATCGTTTCATCTAAAGTTATCGACGTTAACGTCGATCTCACGATGTTTGGTGATTATTCTTTAGCGCAAATTCCGGGCTATGACCGTGATTTTGTGGTGCAAGATGACATTCTTAAATATTTATCTAATGGTTTAGATAGACGTTTAACTATCGATTATCATCACGCTACATTCTTATCTACTAACAATATGTCACAGCAAATGTGCGATGTCTTAAAAGAAAGAAAAGAAATCTTTGCTTTAAAGAATGAATTATTAGTCATCGATCAAAACTCTGCTGGCGTGGCTATTGCCTCTAGATTACATGAAACCCCATTCATTGTTATTAAAGTCGCGGAAAACAATTTAGCGGTGGTTAATAACTTAGATAGCTATGCTAACGTGTTATCTAAATACATTGATTTAGGAAAAGCAGTAGTGTCGACAATTAACGACATCTCAAGAAGTGATATTTTGGAGTAAAAATATGGAACAAAAGAAAAAAGACCTTCTCCAATCATATAGACGTTATATTTTTATTCCTGCAGTGATTATTGCTATTGCAATCGTTTTAACTATCATTGCCGTCTCTTTATACGCTGTTACTAGTGTACTTGCCTTTGTTATCGCTTTTGATGCTTTAGCAGTCTTAATTTTAGCCCTTTATGTCATATTCTATTTCCGATTATCCAAGAAACTTAAAACTACCTATTATCAACAACTCTTTGAAACTACATATATAAATATTAATAAGATTAAGAATAATGATGCGAACTTATTAAGTTATGGAGATAGTGATTACCGTGAGATTCAAATGTTAGATAAAGCCACCGGCGATATCAAAACTAAACTTGAATCCTCTTATCTAATCTTAAAATCCCCTGATTATTCCTCTATCAACCTAGAATATGTTGATGAAAGCAAATCGTTAATCACTTATCGTAGTTTTAGAGATAACATTGCTAACATCATTTTCGTTTCTCAATCATTTAAAAACATGATTTTGGAAGTTTATTTCAATCTTCCAAGTGGAATGGAAATCCCTGATGAAGATAAAGAAAGAATACTAAACCTTTACCGTCAAACATTTGAAGAACATGAAAAGGTCCTCTATATGTTTGCAGAAGACAAACGTTCTATTATCATTTACATTCCAGTTATTGATTCTTTCTCTGAAATTAAAGAAAAGCTTAATCACGTTGTTGCTTCTTCTTCAATTATGATTCGTGATGAAAGAGGCATTAAAAACATTCTCGCTAAATTTGCTTTAGTGGCGTACCCATATTCCAATGAAGAGATGATTCTTGGTGATTTACGCTACGCCAAACAACAAGATAAGCCATATAACTTATATTTACCAAGACGTTATAAATCTAATGTCGGTAGCAAAACATTGATGAATTCATCAATGAATTTGAACTATACTTCAAAAATTATTAATGAATTATCTGCTTTAGACTACTCTGCTGCTGATAATGAAAAGAATGATCAATTATTAAAAGAAGTATTTGACGCTATCGCTAATTATTTAGATATTGATGAAGCTGGCATTATCGCTTATAACAAGCCAATGGATAAATATTATTCCTATATCGCCAATCAAAATGCTTCCTTATTCGTTGATCATGAAATCAATAAAGACTTCATTGACTATTTATCCAAAGTGGTGGATGAAGATAACTTATATTACTTCTCAACTAGAAAACATGCGAATATCTCTATTCAACCTCTTCTTGGTTTATACGGTATTCAAAGTGGTATTTACTATGTCATTAAAAACTTAGAAGAAAACAAAGTTATCGCTCTTATTTATTTACTTAATCGCAATCGTGACTTGAACTTAACCACATATTTAAGAGAAACAATATTTATTGTTTCCTTAAGAATTGAAAACTACTTCGAAAAGAGAGAAATCGCGGACTATGCGGATGCTAAAGAGACTGAAAACGAAAACATTTTAGCGTTATCTAATCTATTTGTTTACCATATCGATGATGACTATAACCTTACTTATGTCTCTAAAGGCGTGAAGAAAACCTTTAGCAAGATGGTTTTGGGTGATAAGTGTTATCATGCTTTCTTTGGCTTAGAAAAAAGATGCCGCGATTGTCCATTTGTTACTAGAAAGAAAAAATATTTCGAAAACAAAGGTGGACAATATGAAACCTCAATTACCTTATCTGATCGTAAAGATGATGATAAAGTTTTAGTCATCAAGTGCTTAGATGATAACCAAGTTGCTGGTGATTTATATCAAGAAGATTTCTTAACATATTCTTATAAAGCTTTAGTGACTACAGTTAAGAATGAATACGCCGCCAATAGCCGTGGTTATGTAATTTTGCTTTCCATTGATAATTACGAAGAAATTATCAAGAAGATTGGCTCTGAAGGCTATAACTACTTAATTAGAGACTATGTACGTAACTTAAAGAATAAATTAGTGATTGAAGATGTCTATTATTACAATCCATCGACATTAGCTATCCATATGCCAACTATTGGTCATAAAGACGTTATCACTAAGATTGAAACCATATATCCTTTAAGCAAAGAACAATACTATGATAATGATGATTTCTGCAAATTAAATATTTCATATTTGTCCATTGGTTATCCTCGTGGTTACGCTTTGGCAGAAGACTTCTTAAAACATATGTCCGACTTCTATCATAGTGGTTATATTAAAAACCGTGACTTTATTTACTTCTCTGACTTCTCTATTGAAAGAAGTGCATCCAAACGTGCCTTCATGGTGGCAACTTTGGAAAAAGAATTCTCTGGTCACAATTCTACATCCATGAACTTGCAACCAATTGTTAGAGCTAAAGACGAGCACATCCTTGGCGCAGAAATTCTCTTACGTATCGCAGACGCGCACAGAAACGTCTTCTTTAACGCACAAGAGATTTCTCGAATTGCAGAACAAGAAAAGAAAACCGCTCTTATTACCGAATCAATTATTAACTTCATCGGTACAATGTATAAAGAATATGGTAATAACATCTTTAAGATTAATAAGTTTGACCGTATCGCTATTAACATTGACCAAACTTATCTTGATGATGAAGAATTAATCACCAAGCTTATTTCTCTTTGTGAAGAGAACAATCTTCCAAACGGATTTATCTCTCTAGAAATTCCTGAAGACTTAGTGCCTAATAACAAAGAAAAGATTAAGCACTTTGCTGACCAATTAGCAAAATATAAGATTTTGTTCTCTTGCGATAGATACATCGGTCAATACGTTGATATTGAAGAACTTGCTTACCTTGGCTTTAACGAAGTCAAAATTGCAAGAGACATCATTCTTAAGATTGACACTGATCAAGTGCAATACAATGCCCTTAAGAATATTGTTGAAGCCGCAAAGAAGAATAATGTCGCTCTCGCTGCTGTTGGTGTGGAAAACGAAGCACAACTCAAACTATTACGTGAACTCGACGAAGAGATGCTGGTCCAAGGTTACTACCTCTACAAGCCTCTCACCAGAGCCGACTTAATCGCAGCGTTAATTGCTTACGAGAAATAGTTAACAAACAAAAGCAAATAAGCGTACGTGTACATGCGTACGCTTTTACATTAAATATAAATTATGATTATAAGTAAGAAAAAAGAGCAATCGCTGCTCTTATTTGTTCTCTTCTTGTAAGTCTTTGAGAAGTTCTTTCTTGAGGGCTTCCTTCTCTTCGTCTGTAAGATCTTTAACTGTAATGTTTGCTTTTTTAGCAGTAACCTTTTTGACGTAGATTACTAAGCCGATAATGTTTGCTGCTAAGATCACAAATAGTGGAACGACAAATGCCCAGAGATAAACATTGAGGTTTCTTGCTAGGTAAGGGAATAAGCCGTCACCTTTTGCAAACATCTGAACTTCTAATGGTGTTTTGCCAACCACATGGGTAAGCATAATAATGTGTACTACAAACAGGAATGTTACGATAGCAACATCAATAATGCCAACTAAAATCCATAGAATCTTTTTCTTATTCATAAAAGTTATTTTATTCTAACTCCATAATATAATCAATAATTATTGTATTATTGACCCGTTATAGCAAACGACGTCTTTGCCGGCTGCTTTTGCTTTATAAAGGTATTCATCTACCTTTTCCATTTCTTTTTCAAAGATAAAATTGTTGATGTTCTTAAGGAGTAATCCGCCGATGGAAATGGTGACATGTTCTTTAGGCGCTCCTTTAGGAGCGGTAATCTCTAACCCAGAAACAGACTTCCTTACTCTTTCTAGATAAGTAGGCGCATCTTTGGCATCTTTCAATTCAAAGAAAAGGAGGAATTCTTCGCCGCCATATCTAAAGAAATCTAAATCTGGAGAAGGGAATTCTCTTCTAACTGCGTCACACAATGATTTTAAACAATAATCTCCACCTAAATGTGAGAATTGATTGTTATAAAGTCTAAAATCATCGATATCAAATAAAACGATAAGCAAGTTAACATTGTCCTTGCCATCCCAACGTAATTTGTTGTTTTCCAAGAATTCGTTTAAATAATGACGATTCTTACAATGTGTCAAACTATCGTAGTAAGCATGGTTATGCAATCTTTCGTTTTCGATAACTTCCTTATATTTTTGACTTTCTGCATAGAAAAGTAGGGCAATAATCATGTAACACGCAAATGGGAAAACAAGGGCCACTAAAACGTAATAAATGACAGCGCCCATTCCAAATTTACCATTGCAATAAATAGCAACACTTATAATACCGACTGTTGTACCTAAATCAAGAATAACCGCGTCAACCCAGTACATTGGTTGAATGATAACTAAAATTGCAATAAAGATGATTGATGCTGATAATGTCTCGGAATTTACAGTAAAACCCATCTTTGCATCAGAAAAGATGCAACAAAGCATGTATGAGCATACAGAAAAGTAAAGAAAAACACTAGCAAACCTAATTGCTATAGAGGTTTTCTTCTTTGTTTTGGCAAACTTTGAAGAAACAAGCAAAATTATAGAAATAACCGACCCTGCTATTAAGGTTGTAGATCCAACTAGAGCCGCAAGGCCGTATGTACCAATATAATTTCCGTTAGAACTGATAAATTGATAAGTGACTAAAGCGAAAATAAGTAGGCTAAAAACAGAAGCGCACAATAAATAAACCAATTTGAAAGAAGAAGCTAAATTATCTTTAATTGTAGCTACGTCTTTTGGAGACAGATGTTTCTCTTTGATTAGCTTTCCAATGCGCAAAAATGTGAATGTGTCTTTGCTTTTCTTTTTCATAGCGCTTTTAATTATACTCTAATTATATACATGCGTGTCAACATGCCTGTTAGCGCAATAGTTAATAATCAATAAATTAAAAAACGCTATTACAGCCGAACTATTTGACCTATAAGAAATATGTTCTTATAATTTAGTATAGGAAAAATGTTTTTATTTTCAGAATAAAGTAGCTTTTGATTATGCGCTTAGAACTATTATATTTGTATTGGGTTCCTGGGGTGATTGCATTATTAATGCTCATCATCACTAATTTTGATGTTCTCTTTAACAAGAACTATGTAGCTAGAAACAAAAAAGCGCTTATTTATTATCGTGTATTCATATGGGCATTAGCCTGTTTCTATATTTCAGACATATTATGGGGTGTTCTTAATTATTTCTACCATTTGGATACACAAAAATACTCTAGTGCAATATATGTTGATACTGGTTTCTTCTTCTTGTTTATGGCAGCCCTATTATTAGCGTGGTCCAACTTTGTTATTAACTATATTCAAGAGAAAACATTATTCAAACAAGTTATTAGAATTGCTGGTTACCTATTTGCGACGATGGGTGTAGTTTTTGTTATTATTAACTTTTTTTATCCCGTACTATTCACATATAACTCAGCTGATTATCGTCCAATGTTAGGAAGATATATCTTCCTTGGTTCACAATTTACTATTTTTTCTATCATTTCCATTTATGCGTTTGTTTTTGGCTTTTCTAGAAAAGATAAAAAAAGAGGAACCTATTACACAATCGGCTTATTCAGTGTTGTTATGGCGGCTGGAGTTAGCTTGCAACTTTATTTCCCTGACTTCCCGATTTATACATGTGCTTGTGCTCTTGGTTCCACGTTCCTTCACACATTCTTAGTCATTACTGAAAAAATGTTGCATAGACAAGAACTCCTCGAAAGCAAAGAAAGAGAATTGGAACTCGTAAAAGAAAATGAAGAAACTAAAGAATTGGCGTATATCGATCCGTTAACTGGCGTGAAAAATAAACACGCATTCGTGGAAATTGAACACGAAGTTGACGAATTGATTCACGAGGGTATTCTTGAAAAATTTGCATTGCTTATTTTTGACCTCAATGATTTAAAAACCATTAATGATACATATGGACATGATACTGGTGATACATACATTAAGAAATCATGTGATATCATTGCTAAACATTGGCCAAGCTTAGAGATTTATCGATATGGTGGCGATGAATTTATTATCATCCTTGAAGGTGATGATTATGATGAACGTTACAAAGTGATTGAAGAATTCAATAAAGAAATCGAAGCAAATGTTGGCACTAATGAGCCAGTTGTTGCTCTTGGCTTCGCTGATTATATCGCTTCTAGAGATAATGCTTTAAGAACCATTTTCGTTAGAGCAGATGAAATGATGTATAACCGTAAAAGAAAACTTAAGAACATGGTTAATGAAGCCACTGAAGACTTTAATAACAAATCTTCAATGGGAAATAGCATTCTTAACGTTAGATACGAAATGTACGAGATGTTCTATCGAAATCCAAATATTTCACTGATTGACATGCTCAATTCATCATCTTGTGATGAAATAGTTGAAGTTGATATTGCTAATGATACCTTCAAGCAGTTCTACCATGTAGATGGCAAATATTTTGTTCCTGCTGTTGGTTTCTCTTATAGAGAATTACTAGATTTTACATACAACCATATCGTTCACCCAGATGATAGAGGTATATATGAAAGTTTGATGAAAATTGATGGCTTCTTTGAAAGACTTAAAAACGCTAGAATTCCAAACTTTGAAATTGCTCATTTTAGATACAAATTGCAAGACGGCGATTATCGCTATGTCGAACAAGTGGTTATTGCTGGTGAAGAATTTGGTATTCCTCAAGGAATGTTTAGAATGTATATTTTTGATATTCATAACATCAAATCGCGTCAATTAGGCAAAATTAGTGATGAGACTAATGTAATATCTGTTGGTAGAGACCCAGTCACTGGATTATATGCCGGTAAAGAGTTCTTTAACAAAGCTGAAGAAATGATTGCAGCAAACCAAAAAAAGAAATGGTGCTTAGTTTCTATTGATATTGAACACTTTAAATTCTTCGATGAATGGTTTGGAAGAGAAACGGGCGATATTTTGCTTGCCAAGATTGGCGCTGAATTTAAAGAAACAGTTGCTGCTGAAGGTGGCGTTGCTGGTTATTTTGGCGCTGATGATTTTTCATATTTATGCGAATACAAGATGGAAAAAATCGAAGCATTGTATGCAAGAATTCATGCAATCATCAATTCCTTCGGCTTGTCTACAGGCTTCTTACCTGCATTTGGTGTTTCTATCATTGACAAAGACATGATTCTTGTTGATGCATTTGATAGAGCAACAATTGCCACCGCTAAAGCTAAAGGCGATGTTAGAAATAGAATTTGTGTCTATTCTTCTGACATGCAATTTAAAGCTGACCAAGAATATCGTGTCTTAACTGAATTTATTCACGCGATGCAGGAAGATGAAATTACCTTCTTCTTACAACCACAATGTAGAATCGAAAATGGTGCAATCGTTGGTGCAGAAGCTTTGGCCCGTTGGATTAAAAAGGATGGCACTGTTGTGCCACCAGGAGAATTTATTCCTGTTTTGGAAAAATATGGTTTCATTACTGACCTTGATAAAATCATTTGGGAAAAGGTTATTAAGTGGATTAAAGCTAGACGTGACGCTAAGTTAAACAACGTTCCAATCTCAGTCAATATTTCGCGTATTGACATTCTTAATCTTGATATTGCGGAATATTTTAAAGGTTTATGCGATAAATACGAAATTCCACATAGTGCAATTAAATTAGAAATCACTGAATCTGTTTACGCAGAAACTGCTTCAATCATGGATTCAATCTTTAAGAAACTTCACAAAGAGGGATTTGTGATTTTAATGGATGACTTCGGTAGTGGCTATTCCTCTCTTAATATGTTATCAACATTGAAACTTGATGCAATCAAGTTGGACGCCAACTTCTTACATATTGGTGGTAGCGATTATGAACGTGGTATTCACATTCTTGAATCGGTTATTAATATGGCAAAAACTATGGCGTTACCTATCATCGTGGAAGGCGCAGAAAAGAAAGACCAAGTTGATTTCTTGAAAGATCTTGGTTGCCAATATGTCCAAGGATATTACTTCTATATGCCAATGCCAATCGCTAAATATGAAGAATTGATTAAAGATGGCAAAAAGATTGATAGCAATGGTCTTACTGCTAAATTAAATGAGCAATTTAGAATGAGAGAGTTCATGGATAAAAACATTTATTCTGACTCAATGCTTAACAATATTATCGGCTCTGTTGCTATCTATTCCTTGCATGACGATCACGTTGATATTGTGAGATTTAATCAACAATTCTATGAATCTGTTGGCGTGCCAGATTTCCACTCCCGATTAGAAAATATGGACCAATATTGTCTAGAAGAGGATCGCCCATTATTCTTAGCAGCTTTAAAAGAGGCAATTAACAACAAGCTAACCGGTAGTGAAGCCACTCTTCGTTTCTACCAGGCCAACGGTATGCTTTCTACGTATAACATGCATTTCTATTACATTGGTAAAAAAGAAGGAAATGATAGATTCTATGGTTCCGCTACAAACATCACTGAATTATCAGACTTAAAAGATAATAAGAGATTAATCGCTAAGTATTCTGAAGACAACATGATCCTTGTAAGCAGAATTGATAATAAATGGCATTACAGTGTTGTTTCACATGCTTTGGCAAGTGAAATGGGATTATCTCCAGAAGAATTAGAAGTAGAACTTAATTCGGGATTATTTGTCAAACGTATCACCCCACAAAAAGATATTAACGAATTCATGAAACTAGTTAATTCATCTTTTGAAACGCAAAAGCATTATGAAAAGCAGTTCACATTAATGGCCAAGAGTAAGAAGAAAGTGAGAATTGAAATCGCTATCGACTATGTTGGTGATGAAGCCAATAATATCAAGTTCATTATTCGCACCCATTTATTGAACGAAAAAGCCTAATATTCATTTGATTTAATCATTAATTTTACGTAAAAACTGCTGAATTAGATTTAAAATTTAATTCGGTATTTTTTTAACTTTTTTACTGAGATAGTTGAAATTTTAATTCATATCTATGATAATAGATGCATAGAGGTACATACTTAAATGAAAATGTTCGATTTGAAAGGAACTGTTTTGGCGTTGAACAAGCCAAGCATTGTTTCTTTGCTCAATAGCATTGAGCTCTACAAAGGTAAGACCTTACCTGTATCTAAGGTCAAGAAACTAGACGTTTTGAAATCCATGGCTCGTCGTAGCGGTGTTGTTGCTAGTAATGCAATTGGTAGTGTTTACATTACTGAAGACCGCGAGAAAGCCATTTTTTCAAGAGGCGCTGCTCCTCAATCATTACAAGAATACATGCTTGTTGGTTATAGTAACGCATTAGATTTAATTAATGAGGTCTACAAGTATCAAACATTGGATCGTAGCTTCCTTAATACATTACATTATTATATTTATAAGGATTATAATCCTGACTTTGGTGGAAGATATAAAGACTCCATCAACTATATTCAAGAAGCTTTGCCAGATGGATCATTTAAAACCATCTTTGTCAGCTCTGCTCCTGAAGAAGTGGTTCCACTTTTAGATAATTTAATTTATCAATTTAATTTATGCGCTGCCGATGAAGAATGTAACAAACTTATTTTAATCGCTACATTCATGCTCGACTTTATGTGCATCCACCCATATAACCACGGTAATGGTAGATTATCAAGATTATTACTCCATTTCTTATTAAAGAAATATGGTTATGGAATCTCTGATTATTTCGCTATCGAATACTTAATGAGACAACACTTAGGCGAATATATTGATGCCTTTGCCGCTTCAAGTGAAGGTTGGCATGATAATGAAAACGATTATGAACCATACGTTTCCTTCATTTTAAAGAGAGTGTTAGAAGCCTATCGTAAACTTGACTACATCTTAGAAGTTAACGCTTTAGACGCTAGCTGCGAAGAAAAAGTCTTAAAGGTTGTTAGCGATTCCGCTACCCCTATTAGCAAAGTTGTCGTTTTCCGTGTTTTATACGCGACAAGCAAATCAACAATTGAAAAAGCATTAGCTAAACTAGCTAACGATGGCCGTATTCAATTAATTACCAAAGGCCGTTATTCTAAATATTTCAGAGTGTAGGAGTTAATTATGGGAAAAGTAGAAACAAAAAATATTCGTAACGTCGTTGTTTTAGGACACCAAAGCAGTGGTAAAACTTCTTTAGTAGAAGCTTTAGCATTCAAATCTGGTTTAATTCCTGTCAAAGGCGAAGTCGAAAAGAAAACAACATTATCCGACTATACACCAGCCGAACAAGCTCGTGGTGGTTCCATCCAAACCGCAGTCGTACCTCTAAACTATAAAGGATATAAAATTAACTTAGTTGATATTCCAGGAAACGATGACTTCATCTCCGAGGCTATTGGTGTTACTGGTATCGTTAAAGGTGCAGTCTTAGTGATCGACGCTTCTGTCGGTGTGCAAGTCGGCACTGTCAAACACTGGAAACAACTCCAAAAGAAAGGTGTTCCAACCTTTATCTTCATCAATAAGATGGATAAAGAAGATGTTGATTTCGATTTATTAATCGAAGACATCAGAGATAAATTAGGCAAGAACGTTATTTCCTTCTGCTATCCATTAGGACACGACAAACAATTTGATGGATTTGCTAACGCTGTCGACCTTAAAGCTCATATCTTTAATGGTAAAGAATGCGTTGAAGCAGAAATCTATCCTGATAAGAGAGCCAAAGTTTTAGAACTCCACAATACAATCGTTGAAGAAGTGGCTAAAACCGATGATGAATTATTAGAAAAATTCTTCGGTGGAGAAGAATTCACTCAAGAAGAAATTCGTAAATCATTAAGAATTGGCGTCCTTAGCGGTGAACTTGCCCCTGTTATCGTTGGTTGTGCAACCAAAAATATCGGCGTAGAGACACTTTTAGAGATGTTCATTAACTATTTACCATCCCCAACCGATTTGAAGCCATTAGAGGCCCATGATGAAGCGGGAAAAGAAAAGGTTGTACCAACAAGTGAGTCTGAACCATTCTCAGCTTATGTCTTCAAGACAGTTGTCGACCCATATTCAGGCGTTATTAATATTATTAAAGTTTGCTCGGGTGTCTTACACGTAGGCGATGAAGTCTATGTTAATGGCAGCACTCAAAGAGTGAGTATGCTCTACTCTATGTGTGGCAAGAAACTCGATAGTATTAACGAATTAGCCGCTGGTGATATTGGTGCTATTACAAGACTAGATAAAGTATGCTCTGGTAACACATTATCTTCTCCAAAATCCATTACTATCTTTAAACCAGTTAAATATCCAACTGCCGTTATCTTTAAAGCTATTACATTGGCTAATAAGAACGACGAAAGCAAATTAGGACCTGCTCTAGCTAAGATGCAATTAGAAGATCCTTGCTTAGAAGTCAAACGTAATAATGAAACTAAACAATTATTGCTTGGTGGATTAAGTGATTCTCATATCGCATTTGCTATTGATAAATTAAAGACACTTTATAAGATTGATTTATCAACCGAACCAATGAAAGTTGTTTACCGTGAATCTATTAAAGGCACCGCTGAAGGTGATGGCCGTTATGTTAAACAATCTGGTGGTAGTGGATTCTATGGTGTTGTTAAGATGAGATTTGAACCATCTGAAGAAAATGTCTTTGCTGAAGAAGTATTCGGTGGTGCAGTTCCAAAGAACTACTTCCCAGCTGTTGAAAAAGGATTCTTCGAAGCTTTGCAATCCGGTTTATTAGCAGGTTTCCCAGTAATCGGTGTTAAAGGCGTTCTTATTGATGGTAAATACCATCCAGTTGATTCTAATGAACAAGCCTTCAAGATGGCGGGTATCTTAGCCTTTAAAGACGCATACTTAAAATGCCGTCCAATTATCTTAGAGCCAATCATGAGAGTTAAAGTTGTTATTGAATCTAAATACACTGGTAACGTCTTATCTGACTTAAATACAAGAAGAGCCAGAATTCAAAACATTGAAGAAAAAGACCATGGTACACAAGAAATTGAAGCTCTCGTACCTGAAGCTGAGATTCTTGACTACGTCACTCAACTTAAGTCTATTACTCAAGCTAGTGGCTTCTTCAATAGAGAATTCGTCGATTACGAAGAACTTCCAGAATATTTGAAAGACAAAGTAATCGCTGAAAACAAGATTACACAACAATAATTACTTTGTAATTAAAAACCCCATTTCCATTCGGATTTGGGGTTTTATTATGCTTGTTATTTTCTAGCCTTATACATTAGGATTATGGCAATTTGTACGGGTATACCAATAAAGAATAAGAACCAGTAATTTCCTTTATATAGGAACGTGACATACGCTGCTGCAAGAATTGTCCATACAAAGCAAGATAAATAAACTGTTACTCTTATTTTTGAATGTAGTGATCTTCCTGAAAAAAACGCAACAATAAGAAAAGAAACAGGCACCATCCATAGATAAACTGTCCAGAATCTATTGATATTCATGTCAGCGGTTCCAAGATCAGTAATAAAAGCTACGTGAACAGTTATTGCAATAGCAAACAATAATACAATTATCATGGAAAGAGTGATTATTTTACTCTTGGCGTTTGGAACTTTTTTCACAATGGAGTAGAAGTCTTTTTCGCTTGTATGTTCCGTTAACATATAGTCCATACTGACTCCATAGAAATCTGCAATTTGCTTCAAAACATCAACCGCAGGAATGACGTCTCCTTGTTCCCAACGAGATACAGTTTTGTCTGAATAATTGAACTTTTCACCGAATTCCATTTGGGTTAATCCGGTCTTTTTTCTTAGGTAAGTAAGGTTATTACCAATAATTTTTCCTAAATTTTCCATATATTTATTTTAATCTTCTTAAAATTAATTGCAAGAATTAAAAACCAATACAGAGACCTATTATTTTGTTTTGAATTCTCATTTTCCGAGAGTGAATTTATTATTCTCACATTTTGGCGAGAATCTTTAGAGCACGCACGTATTTACACGTATATATAATAGTGGCCGGAGTTAGAAATGAACAAGACATTACTTACTTACATATTACTAATCGGAATAGCCGGAACTGCAGGTGTTGGCACTGGAGCAATTCTCAAAAGAACCGTTGGACCAATTGATGAGATTTATCCAAAAGGTTTCTCTCCAGATGAGTACAAGGAAGATATCGATGCACTTTACCAAAGATATCAAGAAAAAGTATCTCAAGGCGCAAACATCTTCAATTCGTTCAAGAATTCAGAACTAGTTAACATCGCTTTAGAAAAATATAGACGATGTGAAAATTGCTATTCGGTAACTATTGGAGATTGCTTCACTTCCGCGGGTGTTAATCAAACCATTCGAAACTCTCAAGTGAAAAATGGAAATGAATACTTCGAGGAAGCGCTCTCATATTCCAAGATAGTCTCTGTTGGAAATCGAATTCGACAAACTGGTAAAGATGGCAACGTTCTTCTTTATACCGGATCTGTGAGCGGGCCTGAATCAGTTACGTATACAGATACATATAAGGAATACGGACACGACGAGTATCGTAACTATCTAGGTAAGACATTGGATGAAATGTTCATCTATATAATCTCCGAAAAGACTGTTCTAAGTAGCAAAAAAACTACTCAAGAAAATGGTGATGTGATTATTGAACTTAGCCTCGACCCAAATATCTCCACTTATTATTACAAATATCAAATGAAGAATATTTCGGGACTTAGCAATCTTCCTCCATTTGAATCTGTTAATCAAAAATATACATTCTCGTCAGATTTAGTTCTTACGCATGCATATATTGATGAAACATTCACAGCCACAAAGGCCGGAATTCCTGTTCCTGCTAAATCAAACAACAAATTAAATAATTATTATTACGCAGACGCGTACCTGAAAATCCCTGAGATCAATGAAAAATTTGATTACTCAATTGTAAAGGAGTAGAACGACATGAAAGAAAAGACAAAAAAGTTTTGGAAAACTAGTGCAAAGGTTGCTGTTACCTCACTAACATTCCTTGGTACCTTAGTAGGTACTTACTTCTTAGTTCCTAACAGAACTAGATATGTAAAAATTGAAACAGTAGAACCATCACAAACGGCGTTTGAGAAATTCGTTGCTCAATTCACTCGTGACGTAGGTCTTGAGGGCGAACAAGAAGGTGCAATTAATTACCTTCACGCTGAATTCGACAATTTTAGAGTCGATTATAAGATGTCTGAAGAAGCTAGAAGCAATTCTTTAACTGTTGAAGGTGGATTAGACTTCAGAATGACAGACCTTTCTTTACAAGGTGTTGAATTCAATCTCGACGCTAACATTGACTACAACGGTCGTGAATTGCCACTAACAGTGGGCCATTTTGCAGACACTGTATATTTCAAAATCAGAGATTTGAAATTAAAATACTCACAAAATGGTGAATTTGGCTTAAAGGATGAAGAATTGATTGATTTAATTCTCAACGATCCAGATTTTGGCCTAAGCGAACAAGGTGCTACCGCTGAATCACTTTATGATCAACCAATCACCTATCTCACACAATACATCTTATATTTCAAAGAATATGCTGGTATTGATTTCAACAACATGTTTGAAGGTGTTGGCGCGACAGTCACCACCAAATTAAGCGCTTTAACAAGTAAATTGCTTGGTGGTTTATCTTTAGATGGCATGTCTAACTTAACCACAAGTGAAGTTCAAAGCAAAGCTTCTAATGACTGGATTTTTACAATTACAGTCAGTGAAGACATCGTCATCACCATCATTTCTGATGAAAATTACAAATTAAAGAGAGTGGATTTAGGTACCATCAAAGCTGGCAACGCTACCATCAGTGGTGCTATCAACTTTGACTTTAGACCTTACGACCAATTCGTCTTACCATGTAATGATGAATATGTTGAAGTGTTCAACTATTCTGGTATGCTTAAGAGATTTGCTTCATTAATAAATGAAGACAATCAAAAACTTGGCTTAGAATTTACCGCCGATTTAGACGAAGTCAGAACAAATAGCAGAACTGATATCGCTAAAATTCAAGGTTCTTTAAATGTCGACTTTGATGCTTTAATCGATTTAGACCAATATGCTTATGGTGCAGAACCACAACCTGCAAATAATGAACCAGAACAAAATAACGAAAACGAAGAAGAGGGCAACGTTATTCTTGATACCCTTGAAAAAGTCGGCTTCAACTTCCAATTAAAGTTAATTGGTCAAAATGATGTTGAATACGCTAACCTTGACATCGCATTTATCGATGGTGAAGGCTATGTCAGATTCAACGAACAAGAAGACACTAATGGATTAAAATCCAGCGTCATGAAAATTAAGATTGATACCGAAACCATGAACTGGTTAGTCACCAAATTACCAGAAGTTCTTTCTAATTTGAGCGGTGATGAATCCAACAACACTTTAGAAACATTAACAAGCTTCTTATCTGAAGATGTGGCTAATGCTATTAAGGATTATGATTTCTCTTTCATCTTGGATATGATTACCACCTTAAGCAATGATGATAATGGCGTGCAACTAAGCATCGATTTATCCTCATTAGGTATTGGTGATAATGCTAATGTTAATTTATTAATTAATAACAACACCAATGTTCCATTCTTAGACTTAGATGTTAATGATTTGGCTTTTGGTGATTTCGAATTAGATTTAGACCTTAACAGTGCAGCCTTCAGCGCTCCTGAATTAGGTTTATTAAATGATTATGAATCTATTAAATTCTTACCAGATGTCATCGAACAAGTTGCTAACTTAGTTGATGAACAAAAGACTGGTTTTGAAATCTCTGGTTCTGTTTTGGATGACGAAGGTTTAGGTATTGTCATTGAAGAAGGTCAAGGTGTTGGTCAATTCGACAATGGTGAAAACGTCAAAGCTGGCTATGGCACCATGGTCATTAAACAATACAAATACTACGCTAACCAAGTTTGGGCTAAACACGAACTTGCTGTCAGTGTTTCTAACTTAGCAGAAAACATTACTGAAGATGCTAATGGTAAAAAGAACAATCAAAACGAAGCTTTATTTATCTATGGTGTTCCAGGTAATGACTCCAAAAACATCAAAGGCAAAATGCACTTACAATCCTTTGTCGATGTAATCGACATTGTTAAGACATTCATTGATGGCACCGAAGAAAATAATCACGAAGATGCCGCCAAGGATGATCCGAAATATACCAAATTCTTAGCACCTATCACCAAACTCCTTGGTATGAATGAATTAGGAAATATTCTCTCTAGCAAAGACTATATGAAACTCGCTAGTAATGAATTCCTAAAATCTGTTAAACAATTTAATAACGGTCACGGCATTGAAATCATTGTCGGTGGTGGCATGATTGGTTTAGGCTCTGATTTAAAACTTAGAATCAACTTCAAAGGTGACAACACCTCTGATGACCAAAGCATTGAATCCATCGAATTAGTGGACTTAACCATTGGAGAAGATAAAGTTAAACATATCAACTTCAAATTAGCGTTAAGACCATACGATAACAACATGCAAAATGTTGTCAATCCAAATGACACATACATGAACTTAGATGGTATTACCACCTTATTAGAATTAGGTATCAATACCACAAAAGCAAACTTCTATCACTTGAGTGCTGACGCTTTAATCAAATCTGATTACAAGACTATCAACATCCCATTAACTGATATTAACTTCTACATTTATGTAGATGGTACTCACGTCAAAGTGTACGGCAAGATTGGCAGTGTCCCACTTTTATCCTTAATTGGTATTGGCTTCTCCACAGACTATAAGATCACAACCCATGATTTATCTATGTCTAGTGAACTCACATTTGAAACTTATGACGATGATGATCCTGCTAGACCAGATGGTGATGAAGTTGGTGGATATTTCAACATCAAACGTACAGTTGTCGAATACGACAAAGGTATCTCAATCGGTAGCTGGGTTATTTCTAAGCCAGAAACCAAATACACAACTCACCAATATCGCTGCACCAGCAAGAACTTCATGGATAATATCCTTGAATACTTAGCTTGCGACTTAATCGGTCTCAAACACAGCATCGTATTCAGCGAACTCATTGATTTAGATAGCATTGGCGGAGACGCAGACACTACACCAAAAGAAGATGGTTACTTCGCTAACGCCTTTACCAGCAAGACAGAAGGATTCAAACACACAGTCACTGGTAGTGGTATGAGCACAGTCAACACCTTCAACCTTGGTTTGAACTTAGATGTCTTAACTGGCATTAGTGCTCTTAAAGAAGCTAATGTCACCATCAAGAGTATGAGAGTTCCTTACGGAGCAACATCTGTTGATGTTCTCTCTAGCTTAAGCGCTAACGTCAACTTGAAATTTATCGTTTCTATCAACGCCACAATTAACGCCAGCGTTGAAGAAGTACAATTCGCCTACGTTGATGCATTAAGCAGTTGGAATGCCAAAGCTAATGCTGCATTCGTGGAAATCACAACCGCTAATATCAATGGTCAATTCAACGATCCAAGCAATCCATACGACAAAACTTGGACTGTTAAATAAAATTTAAAAAAAACAAAAACCCTAATATCGACTCGTCCTATTAGGGTTTTGTCTATTTATGAAAAAGAATATCTATCTATTTATTGTTTCTTTCTTCCTATTAGCGTTCATCGTCTTTACAGTGATTGTAAAAACAGTGGATGTCGCTTTTATAGTGACTAATGGAACGTATATCGGATTATCCCACTTTAATTATGATGTGGGTAATTGGGTTATTTCCCTAGGAAAGATGAAGGACATGAAAGTAATTAGCGATATTCTTTTATACCTCATTTTGGGCTATAGTGTTATTTTCTTTGCTATTGGAATTATTCAATGGATAAAAGGAAAAACATTAAAAGCAGTGGATAAGACAATCTATTTACTGGGGGCCTGTTATGTTTTAGTGGGTCTTCTATATTTAGTTTTTGAACTAGTTAAAGTTAACTTCTCACCTATTAGTGATAACGGCTTAAAAGCCTCTTATCCTTCAACTCATGTCTTTGTGGGTTCCTCTTTAGTGCTTATTAACAGTTTTGCTGCGATAAAAATGCTCAAAATAGAGGCAAAGCTATTTAGGGTGATAATTTATACTTCCTCACTTGTTATCTGCGTTCTACTCGCCTTTACGCGTTTGTTATCGCTTAAGCATTGGTGTACAGACATCGTTGCTTCGTTCTTATTGATACCTGTAGTTTATTTCTTATATCTACATTTCTATAACTATTTGCATCAAGAAGCATGAAAAAAGGGAACCATATGGTTCCCATTAGAAATAGTACGATAGATTATTTCTTTTCTTCGAGAATTTCGGCTCTACGAACTTTTGCTAATTTTGCGAGTTCCATAAGAGCTTTTCTTGCTCTACCAGCAGCGGCTTTGTTACCTTTTTCGACGAATTTTTGGTTTTCTTCCATGAAAGCTTCAAATGCAGCCTTTAATTGTTCAACTGTTGACATTATATCTATCTTCTACCTGTTTATGGGTAGATCCTTTCTAACAATAACTTTAATATAAACCGAGGATATTTCAAAACATTTTTCGATAAACAAAACGAAAAACAAAGTTATATTTTATGCATTTTGGTGTATTCTATACCTACTATTAGGAGAAAAAATGAAAGAACTAGATGCAAAAATTCAAAAAGAATTAGAGGAGATTTATCAACAATTTTTCTTTAATCCTCTCATTCAAAAAATGAAAGAGATTCCGATGCATCGTGGATCAAATTGTTTTATTCACTCCTTTAAAGTCGCTAAATTTGCGATGAGAAAAGCTATTAAAAGGAAGAATTATCATCTAAAAGCGATTTTAATCGCTAGTATCCTTCATGACTATTATCTTTATGATTGGAGAAGCGATCGTTCTAAAAAGAAAAAACATGGAAGAAGACATCCATTTATTGCGGAGGCTAATGCTAGAAGAGACTTCCATATCGATAGTGAAGTCAGTGATATTATAAAATCTCATATGTGGCCTCTTACCATTAAAAGCTTTCCAAAAACAAAAGAAGCTAAACTCGTCAATCACGCTGATAATGTGATTGCCACTAGAGAATTTGCAACTTCGAAAGCATTCAAGAAAAAAAGAGAACAAAGATACTTGAAATTCATTGAAAAACTATTCGACTAAAAAAAGAAATCCCATTTGGGATTCTTTTTGTTTATTCGTAAATTGTTTTATTATTTGCCAAGTTGATTAAGATGTGGCATGCACTTTTAATTGCTTTTGGTCCGCTTGATCCACGGCATTTAAGCACTAATTTTTTCGCACCTAACATGATACCTGCGCCATTAGATTCAAAGTCATATGTTTTCATGATGTGACCCGCAAATTCTTTAGCAACATCTTCTTTGCCAGTTTTATAACCATATTTAATCATTTCGGTAATTAAGTTAACGGCAACACCTTCGGTAACTTTTAATACTTGATTACCAGCAAAGCCATCACACACTAAGACATCACACATATCATTGAGCGCCATCTTGCCTTCAATGTTGCCAACAAAGTTGATGCTTTCGTCTGCTTCTAGCATTTTGAATGTTTCTTTGACTAGCTTATTACCTTTGGTTGGTTCTGCTCCGTTAGAGAGAAGACCCACTCTTGGGTAATCAATTTTGTAGAGCTGTCTCATGAAATTAGAGCCTAAATGGGCGAATTCAACTAGTTGATGTGGACCACAATCGATGGAAGCACCTGTATCCACTAAGCAAGTGTATCTACCTTTATCAATTGTTGGAAGAATTGCCGCTAGTGCTGGTCTAGTTCTCTTTTCATCTAAGAGATATTTAAGAGTGCCAACCATCACCGCACCAGTGGAGCCACTAGAAATGACACCAATAACATCATCATTTTCACCAGCCTCTTTTAAAGCTAGGAAAATAGAGACTTTTTCGGCCTTATAGAATGCTTGCACTGGGTTATCGTAGTTTGTCACTGTTTCATATGCTTCGATGACATCATATTTTCCTTCTGGCAATTGATATTCTTTCACTAATGCAGGATCACCAACAATTGTGATATGAACATCGTCACATTCGCTTAATACTTCTTTAACGCCTTCTAATACAGCTTTAGGGCCTTGGTCGCTACCTAAAGTATCAACAACTATTCTTTTCATAAGTTATCTCCAAAAATCGCTATCATTTTACTATCAAACAAAGAAATAATATAGACTTTCTTTTCGCTCTATATATAATATAAGTAGCAGCTGGTAAGGGTAAGGCCTCCAGTATGACGTTCTAAAAAAGAATGACGTTAGTCTTCACTCAGGCATGTTCCTGAACTAAAACTAATGGTAGAGCATTTCAGTTAAGGCAATTGGAGCCGGTATTGGTGCTCATTTTTTTATATAAGCACACCCTATGGTTTGCATGTTTATTTACCATTCGTTCAATATTTTTAATGGAAGATTCAAAGATCCAAATATTAATGATTAATTTCATAAGACCCCCTTATATATAAAAGAGGGATTTTTTTAAAAATGTGCTAAATTATTTTAAAAACGTTTAATGCGATTTACCTTAATTACAAAGTAATTACTTTTTTATGGTTTCATTAAATATTATTATGAAATATAATAATTCACGGATTAAATTAATCTAAAAAGAGTTAACTTCATGAATAATCAATCAATTATCAATGGTTCAACATTTGTTGAATTACTTAAATACGGATACAAAAATTTATTAGCCCATTTACAAATCATCAATGATTTAAATGTTTTCCCTGTTCCAGATGGAGATACAGGAACGAACATGAAACTTACATATTCTAATGGTCTAAAAACCATCACCGATGATGACGCTGATGTGGGTGTTATCGCTGATGAGTTAGCTAGAGGCATGCTTTTTGGCGCTAGAGGAAACTCCGGAGTTTTATTAAGCCAATATTTCCGTGGCTTTGCCGATTCTATCGTCAATAAAAAAGAATTAAGTGTTCATGATTTTGCTTTTGCCATGGTGGGTGCATATAAGAATGCTTATAATGCTTGCGCTGATGTGGCAGAAGGCACCATTCTTACTGTGGCTAGAGAATCAATCGAAGCTGCTAAATATTGTTTAACTGGAGAAGAAAATTATATCGACTTCTTAACCAAAGTTGTTTTGGAAATGAGAAAGTCACTTGATAATACCCCTAACTTACTCCCTGTTTTAAAAGAAAACGGAGTGGTTGATAGTGGTGGAAAAGGTCTTCTCACTATCTTTGAAGGATATTTATCCTTCTTTACTGGTAAAGAAATTGATGCTCAAGACGATGAAGTAATAGAAGAATCCTCACCAATGGATAAGATCGACTACTCTGCATTTAACGAAAATAGTGTTCTTGACTACGGTTATTGCACTGAATTCTTGCTTCAACTTTTGACATCAAAAATTGATGTAGCATCTTTTGATATCAACGAATTCATTGCCTGGATGCAAGCACACGGAGAATCCCTTGTTTGTTTTCAAACTGGCACCATTGTTAAAGTCCATATTCACACAAAAACCCCATATGTGGTTATTGAATACGCCCAAAGATTTGGCGAATTCGTAGCGTTTAAAATGGAGAATATGGCGCTTCAGCACAATAATGTGATTAAAGAAGAGAAGAAAAAACGCGGCGAACGTAGAAAAATTGCGATAGTTACTATCGCCCAAGGTGATGGAGTTATTGATTCATTTAAGAATTTAAGAACTGATTTAGTCTTAAATGGTGGTCAAACTATGAACACCTCTGTTAGCGAGATGATTGATGCATTTAGCTATGTTAACGCTGATGATATTTTCCTCTTACCAAATGAATCAAACATGATTAAGACTGCTCATCAAGCAGCGGATTTATTTAAAGACGGTAAAGTCCATGTTATTGAAACCAAGAGCATTCAAGAGGGCTTTGCAGCGTTAAACAATTACTTTGATGATGATCTTGGCCCGAAAGAAGTGGAAGCTTGTTTATTAGAAGGTATTGAAGGTATGACACCTCTCACCATCTTCAAGTCTGGCAAAGACGCTAACATCAATGGCGAAATCGCACCTAAAGGTAACTATGTTGAAGCCTTAGGTCACAAACTCATTGGCTATCAAGATAATTTAGTGGACGCAACTATTGAAGCCTTTGGCAAAATAGATGATGTGGAAGATAAATCATTTGCCTTTATATTTGTGGGACAAATGGTGAAAGATGAAGATATGGAAATTCTTCAAGAAGCATTAAGTGAAAAATATCCACAAATTGAAATTGGTCTAATCGCCGGTAAGCAAGATGTCTATGATTTGCTTATTGGCTTATATTAATATAAGGAGATAATAAAAATGTACGAAAGACTTTTAAAACTCATTAAAGAAAACATGCCTGACGCCGATGTTGATCATGCAACCCCATCTTCTAAATTATTTGAAGATTTAGGAATGGATTCTATTGGACTGATGATGCTATCTATGGCTATGGAAGAAGAATTTGGTGTGCGTTTTGATGAACCACAACCATTTGTCACTGTTCAAGACGTTCTAGATTACCTAGAAAAAAACGCTACAAAATAAGAGGAGCAAATTATGTATAAATTATTTTTTGATAGTGATTGTGATATCACCCCAGAAGTTGCTAGACATTATAAAGCTGATTTAATCTCCATGCCTTATGTTATCGAAGATGAAATCTATCCTTATAAAGATAGCGACACTTTTGATTTCAAAGCATTTTATCAAATGCTTAGAGGCAATGTCTTACCAACCACTTGTGCGTTAAGCAAACAACAATATATCGATTATTTCGAACCTTACTTAAAACAAGGTTTAGATATTCTCTATATCCATTTCTCAAGAGTGATGACTGTTACCTTCACAGTGTGTGACGAAGCCATTAAAGAACTCTTAGAAAAATACCCAGGAAGAAGAATTGAATTAATCGACACTAAAGGTATCACCTTAGGTAGTTATTCACTCTGCAAACAAATGGGTGATTTATACTTGCAAGGTAAGTCCATTGATGAAATCAAGAAGTGGGCAGAAACCGGTGTTGATCAAACTGCTTTCTATTTCTTTGCCGACAACATTAAATTCTTCAAAAAGAGTGGACGTGTTACCGGTTTTAAAGCATTTATGGGCGGTATGATGGGTGTCAAACCAATCATCTATATCGGCGAAAATGGCAAGATGACCTCAATTGGTAGCGCTATGTCTCGTAAGAAAGCTATCGACAAGATTTTAGAATATGTTGATGAACTCCAAGATGACATTAAAAATTATCCATGTGTCATCGCTCATACTGACGCTCAATATTTAGTGGATGAAGTTAAAGCAAAGCTTCACGAAAAGTATGGTGAAGATTTAAATATCGAAGTTATTCAAGTTAACCCAACCGCTGGTAGCCACTGCGGCCCTGATGCATTAGGATTAACTTTCCACGCCAAAAAAAGAACCGCAGATTCTTTATTAAACAAATAATTATTGAATAATCAATAAAACAAAAAAGCTCACAATTAATTTGTGAACTTTTTTATACTCTATGAACTAAATGTAACACTTCTTTGCATCTACATTAGCATTTGTAATTAAATGTAATAGATTTAATTGATACTTGAAGATTTCTGTTGTCTCCAATAGGATCATTGGCGGCGTTTCGAATTTGGTAGACTGCGAGTTGATATGGTTGATATTCACCTGTTGTAAAATCAGGAGTCGCAACGGTCTTATCTATTTGATCCACACCAGCATCAAAAGCGTTTTGATTAGAAACCCATGGTGCTGGACACACATAATCATAATAGCCTCCTTCGTATTTTGCCTCTTGAAGGAGTTTGTCATATCCTCCATTATCTTTATCTGTAATGGTGTCATAAAATACTTCTTCTGAAGCAAAATATGGTTGAAAAGCTTTAGCTTTTGGTCTGATCCACAACCGTTGTGCTGTCGTATCTTTAGATTCTGTGATTATTCTTGCAGTAAAAGTGACTGATAAAGACTTAATATATTGAAAAGAGAATACAAAATGAAAATTAAATGCCGGATTATTGCCGGTGTCAATATCTATTCCAAATGGATCTCCAAGAGAGGCGCCAACATATTGATCGCCACAATCACCAAAGATAACTGCTCCAGAGACATATTTACCATTAGTGTTAGGTAAAGGAATTCTAAATTGTCTATCTTCCTTATAGACTAAGCCGTTGAATCTATTATCAGGAACCACAAGTGTGCTCAAAGCTGCCTGTTTTAAATCGTTATTATCAAGTGTGACAGAATAATCTGCTTGAACATCAACTTGTTTTAAATCAGGAACTCTAGATAAAAATGCAACACTCAACACTGTGGTTGTGGAGAGAACTGCAAAGGGGATTAATAACTTTTTATTCATATTTTTACTTCCTTTTCAAATTTATTGTTTATTATGATATTACAAAACTAAAAGTAATATCAACAAACAATTGTGTGAGTTTGAAAATCAAATACAAAAAAACAGGATTTTCCTGTCTTTTTGAAGTATTTCTTTTTTAATGTTTCTTTATCTTAATTAACTTTTAAAAATCAGAATCAATCATGTGAGCGACTTTATACGCCATAACGTCATTGATAAGAGACGAGACGAAGCCAACAAGCAACATAATTGGAATGTTGATTAGCATTGATACCCAAGCTTGAGTTGGAGTGTTATAAATGTGGAGCACATAATAGTTGAACAAAGTTAATGTTGGGGTAATAGCGACATAGTAAATAAGAGTGATAATTAATGTCGCTAATAACCTATATGGCATGTTTCCAGTGTATGTATCATTTTTTACATGGAATAATGCAGTAAACCATCTACCGATATTGGTAAGAGGCACACACATACCAACAACCATTGCAATAGTGAAGCCTACCAAGAAGTTATAAAGCATGTTAAGCCACACAATATCATTGAAATTAATAACAAGAGTACCGGCATCGAAGTCACTAGCGCCGACAATTGAGGCTGCTAGGCAGAGAAAGAAGCAGACAGGGATGTTACATAGTAAGCAATAAACGAATGTTGCAGTTTTAATTCTCATAGCGTCAGTATTATATTACTACACAAGAAATAATCAATAAAAACTTTATTTATTATTCTTATTCGTTTAATATTAACGGGAAATGAAAAAGTTTAAGACATATTTATTTGATTTTGATGGCACTTTAGTAGACTCCCACGATTCCTTAGTGGAAGTGTTTGAAGGCGCCTATGCATCTGTAGGGGTAAAAGTCCCTGAAGGATATGTTTTGAGGTTAATGAGAATTCCTCTATATCAGGGATATAAAGAACTCAATGGTCCAACGGATCCCGCCTCAATTAAATTTTTTGGAGACAATATTGTCTCACTCTTACATTCTGAAAAAGTGTTAAAACTCACTAAGAGTTACGCTGATACTGTTCCTAATTTAGAAAGACTCATCAAAGAAGGAGCGAAGCTTGGCATTGTTACAAGCAACAATAAGAAACACGTTTATGATGTTTTAGACTTTTTAGGAATTGATCCAAATCTTTTTGCAATCGTGGTTGGTAACGAAGAAACAAAAAAACATAAACCAAACCCAGATCCAATTTATAAAGGAATGGAGCTTTTAGGTTTAACTAACAAAGATGAAATCTGCTATGTAGGCGATGCTTTAGATGATAAAAGGACCGCTATTAATGCAGGTGTCACCCCTGTGCTAGTCGATCGTGAACGCATCTACTCTCATGAAGATGGCATCGTTATCCATGATTTAAGTGAATTATGATTAGTCCATATGAATTAGGCAAACTTCAAGAAAGAGCATCCATCGGCGATGTTAACGCTATCGGCGAGTTGATTGATTTTTATTTGTCTGAAAACGATGTAAAACATGCACAAATGGAAGCGGAAAGATTGAAATATATCTCTTCTAGTGCCGCTTATCGTAAACTTGGTTTCATCTATTCTAATGGACTATTTGGTGAAACTGATTTTAATTTAGCAAAAAGCTACTTCAAAAAAGCCTATGAACTAGGTGATGAAGTATCAGGATATAATCTTGCTTTAATATTAATTAAAGAAGGAAACGCTGCTGAGGCGGTCCCTTATTTGACCACAGGAGTGGGCAATAATCACATTCCATCCATAAAATTACTTGCTAATCTATATATTAAAGGTGAAGTGCTTTCTAAAGATTTAAATATTGCTTTGGCGTTGCTTAAGAAAGTGTATGAACTTGGTGAATTAGAAGTGGTTTCATCCTTAGGCAAAGTCTGCTATCAACTTAAAAACTATGACGAGGCTTTTAAATATTTTGCCTTAGGTGCACAAAGCAAAGATCCTGATTCCTTATATTATCTTGGACTTTGCTATGCAAACGGATTAGGAACTAGGCAAGATTTCCAAAAAGCCAGATTCTATTATGAACAAGGGGCGAATTTAAACGAGCCACGTTGTTTATATAATCTCTCCCTTTACTATCGAAACGGGGTAGGAGTGGAACAAAATCTTTTGATGGCAGATAACTTATTAGAACAGGCACGATTACATGGATTTAAAAACTAGTTTATTCATAACTCAAATTATGCAATAATTAGAGATAGGTTTAATATGGCAAACAAAAAACTTAGAGAAATTAAAGAAGTTAATGGTTGGAAAGTCAACCACCCACATACAGCAGCGAATAATTTCTTCGCAATCTTTACATTCATTTTCGCTGCATTCCCATTAGCGTTTTTATTTATTCCGCTAGTGAGTTTACCTGGTCAACCTGTGGACTTTGTCCAAGGATTAACTGGCTTAGGTATTTTTAAGTATTTAATTGATTTTTTAACCGCAATATTCACAGCTTTAGGCGCAGGAACCCCAGCAACTCCTCCATATAATCCAGAGATTAGCTACATTATTTCTAATGTTAACCCTGTGATGGCGGACGCTGTTGGCTATACCTTTGTTGGCTTAGGCGTAGTGTTATTATTGCTTTTCATTTTCTCTGCGGTTTTAATCATTATCTCAATTGTTCACTTATCCAAAGGATATTTAAAGAGAACTGGTAGAGTTAAAAGAATCGCAATTGCAGAATTTATTTTCAGCTTATTATTCTTCATTGGTTTGCTCTTTATTTACTTCACATTTAAAGCAGAAACCAAGCAAGACTTGTTTATTTGGCTAACTTCAATACCTGTTGGAGCAGCCTTACTCTTCTCCATCTTCTTCTCTATCTATCACTATTCCGTCTTCAAGGATTCAGTGCTAGAAAGTGAATTAGAAATCCAGAATAACGAACCAACAGTGGAACATATTTCCAAAGTTCATGAAGTGAAAAAAGTGAGCTACGAGAAGAGTTCAACCCTACCTCCAAATTTAACCTCTGTTGGCGGACACGAATTCGCTGAAAATCAAAGCTTAGTGGTCGCAAACATTCCGCTTAATATTGATAAACTTGGCCCAGGCGCGTTCGCTAATTGTTTGAATCTCCAAGTGGTCTCAATTCCTAATTCCGTAAGAGAAATAGGCTTCAATTGCTTCTTTAACTGTGTTAGTTTGGAAAGAATTAATTTCGCTGGTACTAAAGAAGAGTGGAGAAAAATTAAACGTGGTAGCAACTGGTTAGCTAAAGCAGGAACTAGTGAAGTGGTGTGTTTAGATGGCACGATAATTGTTAACCCATATCATTAATATGAAAGAATATATAATCGATAACAACGAGTATATTATTGCCAAAGATCAAAATAACAACGATGTCACTAACAAAAGAGTTCAAGACATCGTTTTTAAAATTATTTTGGAAATCGATAGAATCTGTCGTAAACATAAGATTGATTATGCTTTGAGTTTTGGCAGCGCTCTAGGCTTATATAAATATGGTGATTTCATTCCTTGGGATGATGATGCGGATGTCATCATTGATTATTTTGACTATCAAAGATTTGTAGAAGCCTGTAAAGAAGATTTAAGTGAAGATATGATTATCGACACTTATCTCACTAACGATCAATATAATCCGCTTATCCCTGCTATTAAGATTAGAGATAAGCATACATACATCAAAGAGGCGAATAGATTTACTCTTCCTGATCACATTGAAGAAAGAGGAATCTTTGTGGACGTTTGCTTATTTATGGGCGTACCAAAAGATACTTGCAAACACAAAAAACTGATTTGGTATTCCAAGTTAAGAATGATTCCTTTTGTGATTGGAGATGCCTTATTTCATCTAAAGATGACTGGCATGAGAAACAAACTTTTAGCCTTTGAAAAGAAAGTGGCAGAAAAATATAAAGATAGCGACTATGTTTCACAAACTGTCATTATCCCATTTCAAGACCACCCTAGAAAAATGGTCCGCGCTTTAGCGTTCCCAAAATCTATCATTTATCCTTTTAAAGAATACAATCTTAGAGGTCATAAAGTTTTCTCTTTTAATGACATTGATGCCTTCTCTTTAATGAGATATGGCCCATCGGCGATGAAAGAATATAATAAAAACGGGCAGCTCGTTGAGAACTACCCGCATTCTAAGAAAAAAAGTGGACACTTAAAGAAAATTATCTTTAAGGATTAGTTCTGATCATCATTAAATCTTTTTAATTTATTTTTAATAATTTCTTTGGCCTCAGCTTCGTGGTCATCGGTTTTAAACTTACGGACAGCGATGACTTTTGGATTTTCCACGTCATAATCATCCACTAAGACGTAACCGATATTTGAAAGCATACGATATAAACCGTTTTTTACGATAACTCTGCTATCAGCTTTTAAAACTTTGATTCTTTCAGGCTCGACAACAAAATAGATTCTTTTACCTTCTTCTTTTTCGACCTTTTCCACGTAGTCTCCGTTAACTTGATAAACATCTTTGTAGACACCTGGTCTAATTTCTTTAACTTGTTTATCTTCTTTGATGGTAACGACATCTTTATCGTTAATGTAACGATATCTAGGAGAACCATCTTTATTAGTTAATGGTTTTCCTTCTTTGTCATACATCTCTTCGATATATGATTCATAAACTGTATAAGAAGAGGCAATTTTATATTCGCCATATTCCTTATAGTAAACTTCATCGTGGGCTAATTCTTTTCCAAACATACTATTAATCTTCTTTCCTTCAATATTGTATAACAAAATTAAAAAAAATAAATGTTGAAATATGTGCGCATACTTATGTATATTATATGTGCGTTTAGCAATAAACGTTCATACTCTGAATAAGAGTGGCCGGATAGCCACTCTTTGTTTTTAAAGGAGATATCCATGGATTTAAAAGCACTTGAACCAAAACTAGAAAGTAAGATTAACGAACTCGGTTATGAGTTAGTTTCTCTTTCTTCGAAAAAAGAGAAAGGTGATTTAATTCTCTCTATTGTTGTGGATCGAGTAGCCCCGATTGACATGAACGCGATTGTTGAATTATCTAATGCTTTATCTAGCTATTTAGATGAAATTGATGATTCTAAAGAAGCATACATGTTAGATATTTCTTCCTTAGGCGCTGAAAAACCTCTTAAAGTTGAATCATTAAAAGACTATGAAGGCCAATATGTCAACGTCCATGTTAATAATGCGATTGATGGACTTAATATCTTCGAAGGAGATTTAAAAGAAGTTAACAATGAATCAATCACAGTTGAATATCGTATTAAAACCAGAGTGAAAAAAGTGGTTATATTACTTAGTAATATATATAAAATTCGTTTAGCAATTAAATTTTAAGGAGTAATTATTTATGGCTATTAACGTAAGTGAAGTCAATGCGGCCTTAGAGCTCATTGAAGTCAACAAAGGTATTTCTAGAGAAGTAGTCATCGAAGCTTTAAAAGAAGCAATGATGAAAGCCTTTAGAAAATCCTTAGGTGCAGATGATGCCTTAGTGGGAGTGGATATCGATCTCGACAAAGGTATCTTTGAAATGTACCAAATTAAAAACGTCGTTAAAGAGGTGGAAGATGATTTATTAGAAATCTCTGTGGAAGACGCGAACGAAAAAGGCGACAAGAAATATAAAGTCGGTGATGAATACCGTATCCCAGTCGCTCTTGATGAATTAAGAAAAGCAATGGTGTTATCCATTAAATCTCTCTTAAGACAAAAATTCGCGGAAGCCGAAAAAGAAGTTTTACACGAACAATTTAAAGACAAGATTAATACTTTAATCACTGGTCGAGTGGAACAATATGATGAAAGAGGCGCTACCATCAACATCGGTAAAACAAGTGTTTATTTACCAAGAAAAGAAATGATTAAAGATGAGAAATTCACTGTTGGTGAAACCATCAAATTATATGTTAATGATGTCGCTAGCAGCACTAAAGGTGCTCACATCGTTGTTTCTCGTGCTTCTGAAGGTTTCTTAAAAGCCGTCATGACTGAAGAAATCCACGATATTTATGATGGCACAATCACAATTGTTTCTGTGGCAAGAGAAGCCGGAGAAAGAAGTAAGGTTGCTGTCACATCTAAAGATGTTAATGTTGACCCAGCAGGAGCGTGTATCGGTCCTAATGGAAGCCGTATTCAAAAAGTTGTTAGCCAATTAGGCAATGGTTCTAGTAAAGAAAAAATCGATATCATCACTTACAAAGAGAACATTGCTTTATACATTATGGAATCTTTAAAACCTGCTACAGTTGTAGGTATTAAAGTCGACGAAGAAGCTAAATCTGCCTTAGTGGTTGTTAAAGATGATTCTTTATCTTTGGCTATTGGTAGAAAAGGCGTCAACGCTCGTTTAGCGGTGAAACTCACCGGTTATCACATCGATATCAAGATTGAATCCGAAGCTTTAGAAGAAGGCTTAGAATATCAATCATTTGAAGAATTAAGCGCCATTGACCTCGAAGAAAAGGCTGCCAAGATTGCTGAAGCACAAAGACAAACCCTTGTTTATCAAGGTGATTATGCTTCTAGCTTACCTGGTCTACCAGAAGGTTATGTTGCTCCTCAAGAAAGAAAATATGAGTCTGAGTCCAATGACTTTGATGAGACTTTAGAAGAAGTCGCTGAAAGCGAAGAGGCTAAACCAGCTCCAGTAGAAACTCCTGTTGAAGAAGCTCCAGCAGAAGCTCCAGCTGAAGAAGCTGCACCTAGCGAAGAGGCTCCAGCCACTGCGGTTAAGACTACAACCACAATTGAAGATCTTGAAAAGTCTTTAGAGAGCTCTGCTCAAAGCAAGAAAAAAGCTGGTCAAGGCAAACGCAAAAAGAAAGTCGAGAAAGAAGAAGAGGAAGAATCTTCTGTCAAACATGCGGATACTCCACGTATGTCTATTTACACTGAAGAAGAACTCAAAGAACTCGAAGAAGAAGAAAACCTCGAAGAAGAATACGAGGATGAAGAAGAAGATATTGATTACGACGATTACGATCAATATTACGACGAGGACTAATAGTCTATAAATGAATAAAAAAGCTCCTGTTTATCGCAAATGCGCCTACACTAGAAAGCTACTTTTAAAGAGCGATTTATTCCGTGTAGTGAAATATAACGGCCAAGTTTGTTTTGATAAATGTCAAAACATGCCTGGAAGGGGAGCCTACTTATCTAAAGATATTAATGTCATAAGAGCGGCTAAACAAAAAAAGACCTTATCTAACGCTCTTAAGGTGGATGTTAAAGATGACATCTATCTAGAAATGATTAAGGAATTAAGTGAGAAAGAAGGTAATTAATATGGGAAAAAACAAACGTACTTTTGAAAGAGAAACTAATGTTTCCACCAAAGTTAGCGCCGAAAAGACCAAAACCAAAGTAAATGGTGGTGTCTTTGTCTATACTGGTGCCATTTCCGTGAAAGAATTATCGGAATCACTTAACGTGCAAGCAAGTGACATCATTAAATTCTTATTCATGCAAGGAAAGATGATTACTATCAACACCATCCTTGATGATGAGCTCATCGGCTTAGTGTGTCTTCAATTTGGTTATGATTTCCAAAAGAAACACATCGTTGCTGCCGAAAACTTCGAAGAAGTTGAAATTAATGATGATCCTTCTAAACTCAAAGCTCGTCCACCAGTGGTTACTATCATGGGTCACGTTGACCATGGTAAGACCACATTAATCGACGCGATTAGAAACTCTAATCTTGTCGCTGGTGAGGTGGGTGGCATCTCTCAAGAAATTGGTGCTTATCAAAAAGAAGTTAATGGTCATAAAATTACCTTCATCGACACTCCAGGTCACGAAGCCTTTACCGCGATGAGAAGTAGAGGTGCATCAGTTACTGATATCGTTGTCCTTGTGGTTGCTGCAGATGACGGAGTTATGCCACAAACCATTGAAGCAATTGATCACGCTAAAAGCGCTAATGTCCCAATTATTGTTGCTATCAACAAAATGGACAAACCAGGTGCTGATCCAGACCGTGTGAAGAACGAATTGATGCAACATGATATCATTGCTGAAGATTATGGCGGAGATGTCATCTGTGTGGAAATTTCTGCAAAGCAGAAAACAAACATCGAAGGCTTACTTGAAACCATCATCTTAGTCAGCGATATGGCCGAACTTAAAGCTAACCCAGATCGATACGCTATGGGTACAGTTTTAGAGGCTAAACTCGATAGAAATGAAGGCCCTAAAGCAACATTGCTTATCCAAAATGGTACTTTAAAAGAAGGCGACTATTTAGTTGTTGGTACCTCATACGGCAAAGCTAGAAGAATGACCAATGAATTCAAAAAAGTCTTAAATGTTGCTACTCCAAGTACTCCAGTATCTGTTATCGGACTTGCAGAAGTCCCAGAAGCTGGTGATCGATTCATGGCATTCGCGGAAGAAAGTGAAGCTAGAGCTATCGCTTTAAAACGCAAACAACTTAAAGAACAAAGAGAAATGAATAAGAGCAGCGCTGCTAGCTTAGATGACTTATTTAAACTCGCCAATAGTGGCAATGTACAAACTATCAACATCATCATTAAAGCTGATTCTACAGGTAGTGCGGAAGCTGTGAAAACTTCTCTCGAGAAGTTAAATACCGAAAACATCAAGTTAAATGTCATTAGAGCAACCTCTGGTGCAATTACTGAAAGCGATATCTTATTGGCCAGTGCTTCTAAGGCTATTGTCTATGGTTTCAATGTTAGACCAGATGCCAAAACCAGAGCCAAAGCCCAAGAAGAAAAAGTGGAAATTAGACTCCATAATATCATCTATGCGTTAATTGAAGAAATTCAAGCCGCTATGAAGGGCATGCTCAAAAAAGAATTGGTGGAGAAAGTTACTGGTCAAGCCGAAATTAGAAAACTTTTCAAAGTTTCTAAAGTTGGCACTATCGGTGGCTGCATGGTCACTGATGGAGTCATTAAGAATAACTCTCCAATCAGATTAATTAGAGACGGCGTTGTCGTTTTTGAAGGCAAACTTGCTTCTTTACAAAGAGAAAAAGATCAAGTCAAAGAAGTTAAAGCTGGATTTGAATGTGGTTTGTTAATCGAAGGATTTAACGATATCAAAGAAGGAGACATCGTTGAAGGATACGAAATGGTGGAGGAAGAATAATGGCCAATAAGCAAGAACGAATTGCGTCTATTATTCGAAAAAACATCGTGGAGATAATCCAATTTCAAATTAAAGACCCACATCTTGGATTTGTTTCTATCCCTGAAGTAAGAGTCTCTAAAGATTTCTCTTATGCGACAGTTTATGTCTCATTTATCAAAGATGAAGATATCGAACCTTCTTTAGAAGTTTTGAATAAAGCAAGAGGCTTCATTAGAAGCGAACTTGCCTCTAAACTCGATATTAGAAGGGTTCCAGAAATTCGCTTCGTCCTTGATGAAGGATATAAAAAAGAAGAACGAATTGCAGAACTATTAAAAAAATAACCTCACTACGTGAGGTTTTTTCTTATTGATTTAAAGATTTGATAAACTCTAGTAGCGACTTAACGATTTCATCTTTTAGAATAACTAACTTTTTATTTAGCTCTGGAGCAATCACTTTAGCGAAATAATTTTCGCTATAATCGTAACACCCTTTGGTAAAATAATCGTAGTCTTTTAATCTATCAACAAGATTTATAATCTTGTTATCAACATAAATACACTTAATGACATCACACCAGCACATATAGGTGAGTTCCACTAAGATCTCAATTTGACATGCCCAACCTAACTCTGGGTATGATTCTTTGATGAATTCTTCTAAATTTTCATATAGTTCCTGAGTTAAAGAAACCGCTCCTCGATATAAAGAAGCGCCACCTTCGTTTAATCTTAATCTAGCGTAAACCCCATCGCGATAATCTTGGCTATTACGACGTGTTTTATAGATCGGCATTCTGTCTAATAATTTCATATATCAATATATTAACACATTAATATCCGATTTCACTTGCTTATTTATATATAAATATAGATAATGAAGTTGTCTAATATATGCAGACTCTAAACGCGTCACAAGACTGAAGAATGAAATACTTCGAGAGTAGGTGTAAACTTGGCTATAAACGAATAGAGGCCACCCATATATTAACTACTAGTATGTAAGTGTTAGGTACTAGTAATGTGGGAAGTATCGCCCAGTGGTTAAAGTTATCTACGGGATATCAACGAGGATCGATCAAAGCGACTGACACGCTAACGGCTGAGATAAATCGTGCCCAACGCTCCACACAGATTTATTAATCTGAACATGAGGCCATCACAAGGATGATGCAACACCAGTAGTTGTGACTAATAGGGATATTAGCTGTCAACTACACAATGGTGTTTTTCATTTGGATGGCTTTTATTTATCTCCCTTTGAATAGCACCGATGTTGTTCATATGGAGGAAATTTAGAATGGAACAATCATTAGAAAAATCTTATCTTTCTGATTTAGATGAGATAAAGAAAACAATTAAAACAAATCAGGTAAAGGCATTGGTGTTTGTTAATAGTGCGATGATAATTACATATTATCAAATTGGAACAATCATTAATGAAAGAAAAACATGGGGTAATAAATACATAAGGAGATTAGCTGAAGATTTGAAAGAATATGGCAGAGGCTATTCTTATGAACATTTGAAAAAAATGTCCTTGTTTGCATCTTTTTTTGATAAAAATGAAATTGGGGCACAGCCTGTTACCCAAATTCCATGGGGCACTATTTTGCTTATTATAAGCAAAAGCTCTTCCAAAGAAGAAGCTATCTGGTATATCAACCAAGCACACTTGAACAATTGGTCTAGAAAGAATGTTGAAAAACAATTAAGCCAGAAGGCATTTGAGCGAAAACAGATTGAGCCAATAATCAGTAACCCCGATCAAGATGGGCGCACTGACGACATTGTTAAAGATACATTAGTTCTTAGTTTTGTTAATAAGAATGATTTGCTGAGCGAAGCAGCTCTTAAGAGCAAAATGATGGACAATATTGTGGCTTTCTTACAAGAACTTGGTCCAGGATTTGCATTGGTTGGGAAAGAGTATAAACTAACAACTCCAACAAACAAAAACTTCTATATCGATTTATTGATGTATCATACAAAAATACACGCTTATGTTGTTATTGAAGTAAAAATTGGTGAGTTTTCACCTGCTGATGTTGGACAATTAAACTTCTATGTTAACGCTATAGACGATTTGGAAAAAACAGATGTCGATAACGAGACAGTTGGAATATTGCTTTGCAAAGACGCTGATTCATATGTAGCAAAAACAACAATGAGCAAAATGATGTCAAAGATAGGTGTATCAAAATACAAGATTATGGAAGAAATACCAGAATACCTAGCAAATAAACTAAATGAAACCAATTGAAATATGTTAAGATATTTCACATGGATGGATTCTTATTCATTGATAAAAAGGAAGGTGTAACTTCCACTCAAGAAGGTAGCAAGATTAAACATGTGTTTCACACTAAAAGAGTGGGACACGTTGGCACTCTTGATCCTTTTGCCACTGGTTTACTCATTTTAGGCGTTAATAAAGCCACTAAGGCTATTACCTTTTTTGATGACTTTATTAAAGAATATGTAGCTACTATTAAATTAGGCATTGCTACTGACACCATGGATTTAACTGGCAAGATGACCATTAGAAAAGAAGTGCCAGATTTAAAAGAAGATATAGTGAGCTTAGTTTTAGCCTCTTTTTTAGGCAAATCCAAACAGCTTCCTCCAATGACTAGCGCCATTCATGCTGATGGGGTCAAGCTTTATAAGCTTGCTCACCAAGGTAAAGAAGTAGATAGGCCGTTAAGAGATATAGAAATATTTGAAATCGAACTCCTTTCTCTTAAAGAAGATGAATTAACTTTTAGAGCGCTAGTGTCTAAAGGTACATATATTCGTGTTCTTGGCAGTGACATCGCAGAAAAGCTAGGCACTGTTGGACATTTAATCTCCTTAAAAAGAACTAAAGTTGGCCCATTTAAAGTGGAAGACGCGATTAAATCTGATGATGTTAGTGATTTATCACTAAAATCCACATATGAAGTCTTAAAAGAATTCTCGGATGTCATCTCTTTTGATGATAAAAAGATCGAAGATATCAAAAACGGAAGAATTAAAAATCTTGTCCATAAAGGCACTTATGATAAATTATTAGTGGTGAATTCCGCTAATAATGCGATTGCCATGTATCTTAGGAAAGATAACGACAATTATGAATTTGCTAGAGGTTTGTTTTAATGAAAATCATTGAAATTGATGTTAACAATCTAGTTATTGAACCTAATCCAGGTATTTCATTATGTCTTGGATATTTTGATGGTGTTCATAAAGGTCACCTAGATTTAATTAATAAAGCAGTGGAAGCTGGGGAAGCGGCAGTGATGACTTTTGATATCTCTCCTAGCTTTTCACTTAATAAAAAACCTAACGATACAGTATTAACCTCTTTATTTGATAAAGTCAGCATTCTCAAATCCATTGGAGTTAAGTATTTATATGTCCTTAGAATGTCAGAAGAATTGCTCGTTTATTCCGCTGATGATTTCATAGAACACATCCTCAAAGTCATCAATCCTAGCAAAATATTTGTGGGCGCCGATTATCATTTTGGAAGATACGCTAGCGGTACTCCAGAAGACTTAAAAGAAGTGTTTGACACCACCATAGTACCTTTAAAGAAAATTGGCGGTGAAAAGATATCATCTCGTGTCATCAGAGACTATGTCTCTATGGGGGAGATGGAAAAAGCATCTGAACTTCTATCTAGACCATATACAATTGTGGGTTTGGTTGTTGAAGGAAAGCATAACGGAGCAAAGATTGGCTTCCCAACCGCTAACCTTGAATTAGACTATCCTTATGTTCTACCAAAGATTGGTGTTTATATGGGCTTCGTGAAACTGATGAATAGCAAATATAAAGCTCTCATTTGTGTTTCTACTCACCCAACAATTATGGAACTAAACGCTCCGCAAATTGAAGTCCATCTTATCTCCTACAAAGGCGATTTATACGGACGTGAAATTGAAGTCCAATTTGTGAAATTTATGCGTGATGTGATTCGCTTCGACAGCGTGGAAGAGTTAACTGAACAAATCACAAAAGATCGTGATGAAGCAAAAAAGACTTTGCAGTTATAAAAGATTAATATATTATATTACTCGCGACTTATCTCTAGGGTATTCGAATCCTCAACGAAATCCCCGGGCTTAAGTTAAGAATTTAAAAGGAGGAACTTGAAGATGGCACTTTCAAAAGAAAGAAAAGCTGAAATCGTCAAGCAATATGGCAAAAACGAAAAAGACACTGGCTCAATTGAAGTCCAAGTCGCCTTACTCACCGAACAAATCAAAGCCTTAACCGCTCACTTAAAGAAGAATCACAAAGATGCTTCCTCAAAGAGAGGCTTAATGGTCCTTGTCGGTCAACGCCGTAGCTTACTTGATTATTTAGCAAGAACTGACAGAGACGCATACTTAAGACTCATTGTCAGCCTTGGATTAAGAAAATAGGGCCTATAAATAAAAAGGTGGATTTAAGTGGACCGCTTAAAAAAACCTGCTTAGGCTATAAACAAAAAAGTGGAGACCTCTTACGCGTTGCGTGAGGG
>CADCNT010000009.1 GCA_902802905.1 uncultured Erysipelotrichaceae bacterium
TCTAGCATCCTTGGATGTTAGTTAAGGATCTTCTTTCTTGGTTTACTTACGGTCTTATCTTATCCACGGATGAGTCTAAGAGTTAAATGAAAGGAGGAGGTTACCATGGACATCATCGTAATTCTCGTTTTATTGTGTTGCCTGGTCAGCATAATAAAAGGGCCTAACCCAAAAGGTTAAGCCTCAAACCTATTTATAAAGTAAACCAAGAAGCAGGAATTGTCAAACAAAGACAAAAAAAGAGGGAAATCAAATTCCCTCTTGAGTAATTGTTGAATTATAGTCTAACGTCTTTAATTTTTCTTCCTGGCTTTGCTGTCTTTTTGAAGACGATTTCACCTTTAGAAATAGCGCCGACAGGGCAGACATGTCCGCATAGCAAGCAACCAACACATTTATCATGGTTGCATGTTGGACGACGAGATTCTTCGTCCCATTCCATAGCTTGGTGAGCGCCATCATAACAAGAGATATAGCAACGTCCACAGCCAACGCATTTTTCCTTATCGATTTCTGGATAGACAATATAGTCTCTATCAAGTTCTTCAGCAGGAATAATATTCTTATTGGCTTTGCCTACTAATTGTTCAAGACTATCGACTTTTTGTTCTTCCATGTAGTGTTGTAATCCGTTACATAAGTCTTCAACAATGCGGTAACCATATTGCATGATAGCAGTTGTAATTTGAATGGTCTTAGCACCAACTAAAATGAATTCAGCAGCGTCTTCCCAAGTTTCGCAGCCACCGATACCGGAGACTTCTAAGTTAGGAATTGCAGTTCTCATTTGTTGGATGAATCTTAAAGCGACTGGTTTAACAGCTTTTCCAGAATAACCAGAAATAGCGGATTTGCCGTTAACGATTGGCATACCAATCTTCTTATCTAAATCGATATTGCAAATGGATTTAATGGTGTTAATCGCGGCAATACCATCTGCTCCACCTTCTAAACAGGCTTTGGCTACTGGCACCATATCAGTAATATTTGGTGTCATTTTCGCCATCATTGGGAGTTTAGATCCACGTTTGACTGCTTGGCAGTATCTCTTGCAGAGTTCAGCGTTAGCGCCGACATCACTACCCATCGCGTGAGATGTCATTTGCGGACATGATAAGTTCATTTCAATCATATCCGCGCCGGCTTCTGTAACTTTACGGGCTAAGTCTTCCCAAGAAGCATCATCATTACCCATGATGGAGGCGATTAATACTTTGTCAGGATATTCTTTCTTTAATCTAGCTAAATCTCTTAAGTTCTCTTCAAGAGAATGTTCAGCGATTTGTTCCATGTTTTTGAAACCAACAAATGGTTCGGCTTCTTTGGTTAATGTGTCAAATCTAGGAGAGACTTCATTAATCACATATGATTTAGGACCAATGGTTTTAAATACGATACCACCCCAACCGACATCATATGCTTTTTTACACATGTCATAATCATTTCCAACAGGAGAAGATGATAGACAGAATGGGTTTGGGAATTTAACACCTAAGAAGGTAATACTTAAATCTTTCTTAACCATTATTATTTACCTCCTAAATATTTTTTCACTTTGTAAGCGACTTCTTTAGCGCTTCTAACTGCGTAGACCACAGTCTTTTCACCACTACCGATATCGCCACACACAAACACTTTACCGCTTGCGTTAGTGACTTCTTGCATCTTATTGACTTCAAAGCCTAATTTACCAGCTTCGGTATATTGACCGACAGCGAGAATAATTAAATCAGCTTTAACTTCAAGTTTCGCAGGAATGAAACGATGTTGGAACACCACTTTCTTTCCTTTAAGAGCGACAGGAACATAACCATCAACGATGGAAACGCCTTGCTCTTGAGAATTTTGAAGTTCTTTCTTGCTAGCTTTGAATTCGGCAAATGTTTCATAAACCACATCTGTGACTTGTGGAACACCTAATAATTTGAGAGTTGTAACTGTATCCATAGCGACATCTCCGCCACCGATAACGAGTACGTTAGCAGGGACTTTGATGTTGCCTTTTCTTCTCTTAGCTTCGTGTAAGAAGTCAACTGCAGTTTTAACAAATCTCTTACCTTCAAACATTGGAAGCATTTTTCCTTTAGAATGACCGACAGCAACAACGACTGCGTCAAATTCTTTTTCTAATGCTTTTAAGTCTTCCACTGGATGGTTGCATAAAATCTCAACGCCTAATTTTTCAATGCGTTTGATTTCTTTATCAACGACTGGAGTTGGTAAACGATATTCAGGAATGCCGTATCTAAGATATCCGCCAGCTTTTGCTTCTTTTTCAAAAATAGTGACTTTATAGCCATCTTGGGCTAAGAAACCAGCAATAGATAGTCCCGCAGGACCGCTACCAACGACAGCGACTTTCTTGCCGTTTGGTTTTTTAACTTCTAAGATATCCATCTTGCAAGCATCTTCAAAGTCAGTGATATAACGTTGAATTCTACCAATATCAATTGGCTTATCAATGCCACTTCTAGAACAGCCTTGTTGACAATATCTTTCAGTTGGGCAAACACGTGCACAAATGGCACCTAATACGTTATTAATACGTACGGTTTCCGCTGCACCTTTAAAGTTCTTAAAGCGTACAGAACGAATAAATTTAGCTGGATCCGTTCCAGCTGGACAGGCTTTAGAACATGGAGCGTCATGGCAAAGAAGACATCTAGATGCTTCTTCCATCACCAGTTTTGGTGTATATCCCGCTTCATATTCTTTTAAGTACTTTTCGGACATAAAAATCCTCCTAATTCAGTATGTAAAAAGAATACCTATGTATTTATTCTATCTTAAATAGAAAACTTGCGCATTACTTTGTTAAAAAAGAAAGGAGCACTTTCAATGCTCCGACTCTTTCTAATAACCTCTAAGTTGTCTTATCTTATTTTGACGTTTAGTAATCTTAATGGAATTAGGAACCGCTCCCACGATAATAACGGCAATGCCACCAGTAAGTAGAAACGCGGTAAGAATAATAAATAGATAATATAAGAGAATAACTCCACTTAGTCTTCCTACATTTGGCTCCACTCCTGGATCAGGTATTTCATTCAAGATTCCAACTACAAGAAGAATAGTGAAGACAATAATACCAGCTAAGCCCACTACAGACATAATAATGCCCCCGGTAATCATCGCTTTTCTTCTTTTTGAATAAATAGCGACTTCTTTTTCGTATTGTTCAATTAGCTTTTGGTCATTTGTTCTTTCTTCGGCACGAACTGCCTTTTCAGGTGCTTTGTCTACGACTTCACCTTCCACCACTTTGTCTTGAACATCTTTTATAGGACAGCCACAGTGAGGGCAGCTACCTGCTTTTGTGGATACTTCTTTTCCACATTCCGGACATTTAATTAACATAGTTATTTCCCCCTATTTTTTGGATTTAATTCTTTATATATATTTAAGAGCTGTTTAGCCCACTTATCACTTGAGTATCTATTAACAGTCTTCTTTGCGTTAGCGATAACGTCTCTACAATCAGAGAACAATGCTCTTTCAAGTCTTTCCGTCCACTCGTTGAAGTCATCATAGATAAAAGCGTTTTCTCCATCGATGAAGATATTCTCAATCGCCTTATCTTTTTTCGCTAATATGAGAGTGCCACTCGCCGCGGCTTCAAAGTAGGTAAGACCTTGGGTTTCAAAGTTACTCGCGGTAACAAAAACATCAAATAAAGAATAGTAATATTTCAGCTTCGAATTCTCAATTTCCCCAACAAAGACCACGTATTCTGCAATTCCTAACTTCTTTGCGGCCTTCTTTAAAACTGGTACTGCATCGCCAACTCCGACAATCACAAAGACAATATTTGGAATCTCATGTCTAATACGAGAAATAAAGTCTAAAGTCTCTAAGATGTTCTTCTCCATAGAGACTCTTCCAACATAACCTAAAACTTTTTTGTCTTTAAGATTATAGGCTTGACGGAGATTTTCCACTAAAGCTTTATCTTGCTTATCAGTTTCAAATCTTTCAATGTTGATTGGAGAAGGAATGATACGAATATCTTTTTTGCTTTCCATATCGCTAGAAAGAATATCGTAGCTCTTATAAGAAGGAACAGTGATGATATCACTTTCTCTATATACTTGGTTGAATAATAAGTTTTTCGCGGCTTTATAAGTAATATCACCAATGAGCTTACCAAACTTTTGTTCGTAATATAAATTCCACAAGGTGTGATAAGAATATAGTAACTTTACTCCACTCATCTTTGATAACTTCAGAGCGATTTGACCCATCGAATATTCAGTGTGTAAATGGAGATAATCAAAGCCAAATAAACAGAGCATCTTCGCGTTTTTCATGAAGTTTAAGGTCTTCATCATTTGTAATTCTTTATAGCCTCTTAGGAAGGTCGCATAAGTGGCTTCTACTGGAATTAAATAACTATTAGGTAATTCACGGTAATGAGTCTTTTTATTCCATAAAGCGACAACGTAGACTTCATAACCTAGCTTCTCTAATTCGTTTTGCAATAAGTCAGTAACCATCGCCACTCCATTGATGAATAATGGGCAAATATCCGTAAGCAGAGCCACTCTTTGTTTATTTGGTATATTCTCTAAATCATTCATAAAATGGATAAAGAATTGCTCGTTGAGAATAGCCTCTTCTGGAAGCGGTGAATTTTTATAAATGGAGCTACTACCAATTAATGGATTATAGCCAATCTTACGATAGGTTTCTTCTAAACGCTGAGAGAGAAGATCTTTGTAATATAAGTAATGCCCACAAGCAGGATAAGAAGAGAAACGAACATGAACATTTAAATGTCCTTTTTCATAAATCTTGTATCGGCTATCTAAAGGAACAACATTGTCACATTGCCCGTAATAAATAAAAGTAGGAATCTTTATTTTTTCAATTTCATCGGCGAGTTGATATTCATCTTTATATTGATTAATTGGAGACACTAATAAGAGTTTTTTTGGTTTGATATCTGGGTCGTTATGGAGTTTAGAAGCTAAATAAGCAGACACACCAAAACCCAATAAAGTAATTTCATCATCTTTAGCGATTAACTTATCTTCTTTCAAAGATACAACAATCTTTTTAAAGATGGAGTAATAATAAGAGAAGAATAATACTCGATCTTTTTTATTGAGCAATTTAACCACTATTAAACGATGCCCTTCGTTAATTACTGGGGCAAGTAAATCATAGAACTGTCTAAATCCATCGTAATGGAACAATGGAAAAATAATTACTTTACGAGATCTATCTTTTTTTAAATTATAGAAGCTTACCTCATAAGGATTATGATCTAATTCAACAGTTAAGGTTTTACATTTTAATTGGGGTCTTGGTTTAGCCATATTTTTATTTTAAAGGAATATTATCACTTAGTAATAATAAAAACACGTTTTTTCATGATTTTTAATAAACAAAAATCCCACCTTTTTCAGGCAGGATTAGTTGTTTGTTTGAATGTTTAATTAGTCAACCCAGGTGACTAAGACGATTGGAGCGTCATCACCGCGTCTATTTTCTAACTTTAATCTACGGGTGTAACCGCCATTACGATCTTTGTATCTAGGACCGATTTCATTAAATAATTTGCTTAAAGCAGACACGCCTTTTTCATCGTCGATATTTCTAACGAATCTAGCAGCTTGTCTTTTAGCGTTCATCACATCTTCTTTTTTGGTTAAAGTGACTAATCTATCAGCTTCTTTAACGACGTCACGAGCGACGGCTTCTGTAACTTTTACAGATTCACGAATAATTAAATCAGTAACGACATTACGAAGCATGTTTTCATATTTGCTTTTGGTGTACGCGGCTTTAAATCTCACGCCGGTCTTACCATGTACATTTTTACGACCTTGTGCTGGCATAACTTATTTTCCTTTCTAATTATTCAAAATCTTTGAATGATAAGCCGATACTGGCAAGTTTCTCTTTAATTTCTTTAAGGGATTTCTTACCTAAGTTCTTAACTTTCATCATTTCTTCTTCAGTCTTTTCAGTTAATTCTAAGACTGTGGAGATGGAAGCTCTCTTTAAGCAGTTATAGCTTCTAACGGATAAGTCGAGATCTTCAATAGTGATGTTCTCATATTTATTTTCTTCGACTTTTTCTTCTTCTTTTTCGATGTTAATGTCTTGAGTGACTTCCGCTAAGGAGAGGAATTTGTTGAGGTGTTCAATTAATAATTTAGCAGCCCAAACAACCGCTTCTTGTGGGAGAATGGAACCATTGGTCCAAACTTCAAGAGTTAACTTATCGAATTTGGAATCGTGACCAACACGGGTGTTGTCAACGATGTAGTTGGCTTTTCTCACTGGAGAATAATTACTATCAGTAGCAATCACACCAACTGGGAAATTAGGATGTAAGAGTTTATTTTGTTCACCAGTGAAATAGCCTCTACCATTTCTAGCGTGTAAAATGATATGTAATTTACCACCTTCAGCAACGTGAGCGAGGACGACGTCTTTATTAACGACTTCTACGCCTGTTGGACAAACGATATCAGCACCGGTAACAACTTTACTTTCTTCAACGTTAATTTCTAATCTTTTGTTTGCATCATCAGCTTCATCAATCTTTAAGACTAAATCTTTTAAATTGAGGATAATCGCGGTGACATCTTCTTCAACACCTTTTAAAGCGGAGAATTCGTGTTGTGCACCTTCGACTTCGATTGCATAGATGCTTGCTCCTGGTAAAGCACTTAATAAGACTCTTCTTAAAGCGTTACCAAGGGTTAAGCCAAAACCTCTTTCAAGTGGTTCAATGACGAAACGACCATAATTTTCATTGCCATCATAGTCGGCTTGGGTAATTCCAAATCTTTCAAATGGATTTGCAATTTTCATGATAATTTCCTCCTAATATTAACCACGTGGGCGTTTTGGTGGGCGGCAACCATTGTGTGGGATTGGGGTAGTATCAACGATACTTAAGATTTGTAAGCCCACAACCGCTAATGAACGGATAGCACCTTCTCTACCTGGACCTGGACCTTTGACATCAACGTCAACTTGTCTAATACCTTGGTCATAGGCGCTTCTTCCTGCTGCTTCTGCTGCTTGTTGAGCGGCAAATGGAGTGGATTTTTTCGCTCCTTTGAAACCTAATGCACCAGCACTGCTCCAAGCGATGGCGTTACCATCGACGTCAGTAATGGTGATAATGGTGTTATTGAATGTGGAGTGAATGTGTGCCACGCCTCTAGTATATGAACGTTTGACTTTCTTTTTACGAACTGCTTTTGCCATGTTACATTACTCCTTTCTCTATTTAGGTGCGACTTTCTTATTCGCAATGGTCTTACGTGGACCTTTACGAGTACGCGCATTTGTCTTGGTCTTTTGACCGCGGACTGGTAAACCTTTTTTATGTCTAACACCACGGTAGCAACCAATTTCAGTTAATCTTTTGATATTGAGGGCGACTTCTCTTCTTAAATCACCTTCGACTTTTAATTTAGCGACTTCAGCTCTGATTGCGTTCATTTGCGCATCGCTTAAGTCTTTCACTCTAATGGTTGGATCAACTTTAGCGGCTTCGCAAATCTTTCTAGCGGTAGTTCTACCAATACCATAGATATAGGTAAGGGAGAAGGCCACTTGCTTGTCGTTAGGAATATCAACACCAACGATACGTGCCATATTCAATTTTCCTCCTTATTAACCTTGTCTTTGCTTGTGCTTTGGATCAGAGCAGATGACCATGACTTTGCCATGTCTTCTGATGACTCTGCACTTTGAGCAAATTGGTTTGACTGAAGGTCTGACTTTCATAATTTCTTTCCTCCTAATAGTTTTGACTAGGACTATTTAAACCTAAATGTTATTCGGCCCCGTGTTAAATCATAAGGCGAGATTTCTACGGTAACTTTATCACCTGGGAGAATGCGAATGTAATTCATTCGGATTTTACCAGAAACGGTAGCCAAGATTACCATGTCGTTTTCAAGTTTAACCCTAAACATTGCGTTAGGGAGTGTTTCCACTACGACCGCCTGTACTTCGATGACATCTGCTTTTGACATTCTTATTCTTCTCCTTCATACATGGTTATGATTTCATAACCGTTACTAGTAACTACTACAGTGTTTTCATAATGGGCTGTCAGTTTCTTATCTCTAGATACTGCCGTCCAACCATCAGGTAACACGCGTAAGTCTTTTTTACCTTCCATGACCATTGGTTCGATACAAAGGGTCATACCAGGTCTAATTAGGACTCCAGTTCCTGCTTTTCCAAAGTTAGGAATTGAAGGGTCTTCGTGCATGTTTGCGCCAATGCCGTGTCCTGTATATTCTCTAGCAACGTTATAACCGTTACTTTCTACAAAGGTTTGTACTGCGTGAGATATATCCCCAATTGTATTTCCCACCACTACTTGTTTTAAGCCTTCAAAGAATGCATCTTTAGTGACTTTAACCAGTCTAGCGGCGTTTGGGGAGAGCTTGCCGACAGCGAATGTACGGCAAGCGTCCGCCATATAACCTTTGTAATTAGCCACTAAATCCACACTGACGATATCACCTTCTTTAAGAAATTTACTCTTAGAAGGGATGCCGTGAACTAACTCCTCGTTAACAGACACACAGGCATTCGCAGGATAACCATAGTATCCCTTTTCTGCGGATGTACACCCGTTAGCGGCAAAAATTTGTTCAACAATAGAATCAACATCCATTGTGGTCATGCCTGGTCTAATCTTTTCGCCTATAACTTTGAAGGCTTGAGCGACCGCATAACCCGCTTTTTTCATTAATTCAATTTCACGTTCGGATTTAATGATAACCATAATTATTTGTTTAAGAAGTTTTTAACTTCATCGAAGAGTTGCTCTTTACCAACTAAAGAATCAAACGATTCTAATAAGCCTAATTTCTCATAGTAATCAAGAAGTGGCTTGGTTTCAGCAACATAGTGTTCCAATCTCACTTTAAGAGCTTCTTCATTGTCGTCTTTTCTTTGATAGAGTGGACCGCCACATAAATCACAGACGCCTTCTGCTTTTGGCTTCATAGTGACCACGTGATATGGAGCGCCACAATTCTTACAAACACGACGACCAGAGATTCTTCTCACAAGTTCTTCATTGTCGCAATCAAGATTAACGACAACTTCGATTGGTCGAGAGATTTGTTTAGCGATTTCTTCAAGAGCTTCAGCTTGAGGAAGAGTTCTTGGGAAACCGTCGAGTAAGAACCCGGCTTCACAATCTGGTTGACTTAATCTCTCTTTAACAAGTCCGATTGTGACGTCATCAGGGACTAAATCGCCACGGTTAATATAACTAGCAGCGAGATTTCCGAGTTCTGTTTTGGCTTTTATCGCATCACGGAACATATCTCCAGTGGAAATATGAACGAGATGTAAAGCTTCTTTTAATTGCTTAGCAAGGGTACCCTTGCCTGCACCAGGTGGACCCATTAATATAATGTTTTTCTTCATGATGATTAATGACCTCCTGAGGCAACAACTTCATCAAATGATTTACCAGCGAGTAAACCATCAATTTGATTGTTAAGTTCTAAGCAGACACCGACAACGATGATCATACCAGTACCACCTAAGACTAAGGAATTGTCTCCGCCAAATACACCAGACAAAGTCAGGATACTTGGTAAGGAAGCAATTAAGACTAAGGCCACAGCACCTAAGAATGTAACACGATTTAAAACTTTTCTAATGTAACGTTCAGTTTCAATACCAGGTTTAACTCCAGGAATATAACTGCCGTTCTTTTGGAAGTTTTCCGCCATCTGTTGTGGGTCGATTTGTAAGTTGGCATAGAAGAAGGTAAACGCAACGATGAGGACAATATAGATTAATAAGCCCCAAGGCATTGACCAGCTTCCCATATCGTACATATCGCTGGTGGAGAAGATCTTAAGCCATTTCGCGTCTGTGTTACCATCAATGAAGGCAGCGATGACGCTTGGTGCCATAAGAAGTGAACTTGCGAAGATGACAGGGATAACTCCAGCGCTATTAATCTTAATAGGTAAGAAGCTAGCTCTTGCCATCGATTGAGTTTGTCCACCACCTTTACCAGAATGTTGAATTGGAATCTTTCTTTGAGATAATTCAACGAAGGTAACGAAGGCGATAATGACGATATACGCAACAACGTACAAGATGAATTTGAATACTCCAGCGATAACTAATGCATCAGGACTACCTTGTGTGGTAGCGATGTATGTAGTGAACGCGTGGGAGAATTGATTTGGCAAGGAACACACGATACCTGCAAAGATGATCATGGAAATGCCATTTCCGATACCTTTAACAGAGATTTGGTCACCTAACCACATCACGAGCATTGTACCTGCTAACATGACGATGATGATATAGAGATATCCTAACCATTCTAAGTTGGATGCCGCTAAGGTTTCCATAAGTGGGAAAGAGACGGTATCTGTTGAGTTTTGAATGGTTTTGATAATGCCATATGCTTGCACCGCACCTAACATTAATGTTAAGTAACGGGTAGCATATTCCATTTTTCTTCTTCCGTATTGGCCTTGGCGTCTAAGCTCGGAAAGAGCTGGAAGAACATCAGTACTTAGTAATTGAACAATAATCTGAGCAGTGATGTATGGAGAGACACCGAGGGCGAAGATGGAGAACGTTTGTAACGTTCCACCTCCCAATAGGTTCATAAGAGATAAGGCAGACCCAGAATTGAGATAATCGTTCAATCCATCGGTTTTAACACCTGGGACTGTTATCTGTGCTCCGATACGGAAGATAAAGAGGATGAGAATCGTAAACAAAATACGATTCATGATCTCCTTATTTTTAAGAATCGAAGCAATCTTTTTCATATTAGATTACCTCAGCGGTTCCACCAGCGGCTTTAATGGCCTCTTCTGCACTCTTAGAGAATTTAGCAGCTTGCACTGTTAATTTCTTTTCGAGTTTGCCTTTTCCAAGGACTTTAACACCGTGGTATTCTTTGCCGATTAAGCCGGCTTCTTTGAGTAAAGCAGAGTTAACGACTGTGCCATCATCGAATCTGTTTAAATCTTCGACGTTAACCACAGCGTATTCCACACGGTTGACATTCTTGAAGCCTCTTTTTGGGAGTCTTCTCCATAAAGGCATTTGTCCACCTTCAAAGCCAAGCGCGACGCCACCACCACTACGGGCGTTTTGTCCTTTATGACCTTTACCAGCGGTCTTGCCATTTCCGGAGCCGATGCCTCTACCTTTGCGGTATTTTTCGCTTCTGCTTCCTTCAGTAGCTTGTAATTCATGTAATTTCATGTGCACAAACCTCCTTATTCTTTACCACGTAAAGCTTTCATTTCTTTGTAGCTCTTGAGGTTTTCTAAACCTTGATTGGTCGCTCTAATGATGTTGATTGGAGCGCGGCTACCATAGACTTTTGAGCACACGTTTTGGACACCTGCGAGTTCGAGGATAGCTCTGACTGGGCCACCGGCGATAATTCCAGTACCTTCAGGAGCTGGTTTTAAATAAACATTACAGGCACCATATTTTCCAACGATTTCGTGGGAAATAGTATTACCTTTCACTAAGTGAATGGAATATAACTTTTTGCGAGCTTGTTCACTAGCCTTTTTGATGGCATCTGGGACTTCAGCGGCTTTGCTTAATGCAAATCCATAGTGTCCTTTATGATCACCAACAACGACAAGGGCGGTGAATTTCATACGACGGCCACCTTTGACAGTCTTAGAAACACGGTTGATGAAGACGACTCTTTCTTCAAATTCGTCTTTCACTTCTCTTCTTTCTTTTCTGTCGCCACCTTTACGGTCAGGACGTGCGCCTTTACGGTCGCCATGTGGGCGTCTGTCTCCACGAGGAGCTCTTTCTTCTTTAGGAGCCTCAGTAGCTGGAGCTTCTGCTTTTACTTCTTCAGTAACAACTTTTTCTTCTGCCATTGTTTTTCTCCTTAGAATTCTAAGCCAGCTTCACGAGCGGCTTCTGCAAGGGCTTTGACACGACCATGGTAGATATAACCAGATCTATCAAAGACAACCTTTTTAATTTTCTTAGCAAGGGCTTTTTTAGCGATATCAGCGCCAACTTTGCCTGCTGCTTCCACGTTGGAGCCGTTTTCAAGTTTCAAGCTCATAGAACTTGAAGCGACTAATGTGGTTTTATTCAAATCGTCAATGATTTGAGCTTCGATGTTTTTGTTAGAACGATAGACACATAATCTAGGACATTCTGGAGTGCCGTGAACTTTGGCTCTGACACGAGCGTGTCTTCTAACTCTAGCGATGTTTTTGCTTTCTTTAGAAACCATTTTACATACCTACCTTTCTATTATTTCTTACCGCCAGCACGTTTACCTTCTTTGGTAACGACGTGTTCGTCTTTGTAACGAATACCTTTACCTAAGTATGGTTCTGGTGGACGGACTTCACGGATTCTAGCAGCGGTTTGACCGACAGCTTGCTTATCAATACCTTCAACATCAATTTCAGTTGGGGAGACAAGAGTAATCTTGACACCTTCATTTGGATTGATGGTGATGGTGTGGCTATATCCAGCCCATAAGACAACGGAAGTGCCTTGCATTTGAGCTTTATAACCAATACCACGCATTTCTAAGCTCTTTTTGTAACCTTGAGAGACACCGATAACTGCGTTATGGATGTTAGCTCTGGTTGTGCCGTGATTTTGTTTTGTTTGTTTTAATTCGTTTGCTCTTTTGCAAACAACGGTTGTACCTTCAACTTCAACGGTGATGCCTTTGTTGACTGGGACCACTACTGTGCCTTTTGGGCCGCTAACCTTAACGGTGCTGCCTTCAACGCTCACTGTGACACCTGCAGGAAGTTCAATATGTTTATTACCAATACGTGACATATTTTTCCTCCTTACCAGACATAGGCGATTACTTCGCCACCGATTCCTAAGGTTCTTGCCTTAGCATCAGTCATCACACCTTGTGAAGTGGAGATGATAGCGATACCTAAACCTTTTAAAACTCTTGGGAGTTTGTCGCAGCCAACGTTAACACGTAAGCCTGGTTTAGAGATCTTCTTTAAGCCGGAGATAACTCTTGTGCCGTCTCCAGCGTATTTTAAGGTAAGAGTTAATTCTTTTTTGGTTTGACCTTTGACTTTATAGTCAACGATGAAACCTTCTTCTTTAAGAATCTTTGCAATTTCTACCTTCATCTTGCTAGAAGGCATTTTTACAGTTTCATATTTTAATGCGTTAGCATTTCTAATGCGGGTAAGCATATCCGCAATTGGATCTGTCATCATAATCGATTTTGCCTCCTTATTACCAAGATGATTTCTTTAAGCCTGGGATTTCACCCTTGTATGCGAGTTCACGAATACAAATACGGCATAAATGGAATTTTGAATAGACAGCGTGAGGACGTCCGCAACGTTCACAACGTGTATATTCTCTAACTTTGTACTTTTTAGGTCTCGCACAGCGGACCTTTGCACTGGTTTTTGCCATGTACTATTGGGACTCCTTTCTATCTAGCGAATGGCATACCTAATAAATCTAATAAGGTATACGCTTCGTCGTCAGTTTTTGCGGTAGTGACGATAACGACGTCCATACCTCTGACTTTGGTGACTTTATCATAGTCAATTTCAGGGAAGATTAATTGTTCTTTGACACCTAAGGTGTAGTTACCACGACCATCAAAGGCGTTCTTGCTAACACCACGGAAGTCACGAACACGTGGGAGGGCGATAGAGACGAGCTTATCGTAGAAGTCCCACATTCTCACTCCTCTTAAAGTGACTTTACAGCCAATGCTTTGGCCTTCTCTTAATTTGAAGGAAGCGATGGATTTCTTAGCTTTGGTAATGATTGGTTTTTGACCAGAGATTTGTGTTAATTCGGCCACTGCTTCTTCTAATCTTTTCGCGTCTTGGGTGGCGTCACCGACACCGATGTTGACGACGATTTTATTTAAGGCTGGGATTTCCATGACGGAGGAGTAATGATATTTCTCTAAAAGAGCTTTTCTAACTTCTTCTTCATATTTGACTTTTAATCTTGGTTGGATTGCAGCCTTTTTGTTTCCAGTCTTTTCTTTTTTTGCTTTTGGAGCAGCCTTTGGGGCTTCTTCCACTGGAGCAGCTTTAGGGGCTTCAGCTTTTGGTGCAGCTTTTTTTGCAGTACTTGCTGGTTTTTTAGCTGCTGGTTTCTTTTCTTCTGCCATTATTCACTCCTCCTTATAACTCAGTGCCGCTTCTTTTGGCGACTCTGACTTTCTTTCCTTTAACCACTTTGTGACCAATTCTTGTTGGTTTTTTGGTTTTTGGATCAACAAGCATCACGTTTGAAGCATCGATTGGAGCGTAGATCTCGACAACGCTTCCTTCTGGATTTTGTTGAGTTGGTTTTTTGTGTTTTTTACGAAGATTGACACCTTCGACAACGACACGGTTGGTTTTTGGGTCAACCTTTTGGATGACACCAGTCTTACCTTTATCTTTGCCAGAGATGACAATGACTTTATCGCCTTTTAATAATTTCATTGGTCAATCCTCCTTATAACACTTCACTAGCGAGGGATAAGATTTTCATAAATCCTTCTTCGCCTTTTTCTCTTAACTCACGAGCGACAGGTCCAAAGACACGGGTGCCGATTGGAGCATTATCATCGTTGATGATAACAACTGCGTTGTCATCGAAGGCGATGGTGCTGCCATCTGCTCTAAGAGTTGGTTTCTTACATCTGACGATAACACATCTAACAACGTCACCTTTTTTCACTTTTCCATTTGGAATCGCTTCTTTAACAGAACATTTGATGATGTCACCAATGTAAGAGGTTTTTCTTTTACTTCCTCCGTAGAGGGTGAAAGCACGAACTTTACGTGCGCCACTATTATCAGCGACGACGAGATTAGTTTCCTTTTGGATCATAAACTATTCGGCCTCCTTTTCTTCTTTAGCTGGTTCAGCTTCTTCTTTCTCTACTGCAGGTTTCTCTTCGACTTCTTCAGTAGCAATTTCACCAGTTAAGATTTCTTCTTTAAGCTCTTTTTCAGCTTCTTTGACTGACAATTCAGCAGTCTTATCAATTGAGACTAATCTGAAGCGTTTGGTAGCAGAGAGTTTTCTAGTTTCCATAATGGTCACGACATCTCCGACTTTGGCTTCGTTATTCTCATCGTGCGCGTAATATTTCTTTCTATATTTAACGCGCTTTCCATATTTGGCGTGTTTCTTGTGAGTTTCAACAAGGACTGCAATGGTCTTGTCGTTTTTGTTACTAACAACTACGCCTTGAATGGAACGTCTTAAATTTCTTTCTTCCATTTTTTGTCACTCCTTATTTGGCTTCACTTAATTCTCTTTCGCGTAACACCATATTGACGCGAGCGATGTCTCTACGGACAGTAATGACATCTTCTCCTCTTTCAAGTGTACCGACGGCTTTTTTACGTCTTAACTCGAAGAGTTGTTCTTTTAATGAGTAGAGCTTTTCTTTGAGCTCACTCGTAGACATTGCACGAACTTCGCTAATTTTCATTGCTCTTACTCTCCTTTACTAACAACTTTACATTTGATTGGGAGTTTGTAGGCCGCTAATCGAAGTGCTTCACGAGCAACTTCAGGGTCAACGCCTCCGATTTCAAACATAACACGTCCTTTTTGGACGACTGCCACCCAATCCTCTGGTGAACCTTTTCCGGAACCCATACGAACTTCAGCAGGTTTTTTGGTTTTGGCTAAGTGAGGGAAAATTCTAATCCAAATTTGTCCTCCACGTTTGGTGTATCTGGCAAGCACGATACGAGCAGCTTCGATTTGTCTTGTGGTGATCCATGCGCCTTCAAGAGCTTGAAGACCGAATTCACCGAAGCTAATTTCAGCGCCACCTTTGGTGTGACCTTCATATCTAATGATATGTGGACGACGCCATTTCACTCTTTTTGGTTGTAACATCGCTTACTCTCCTTTCTCGGACTTGCGGAGTTCTGGACGGATTTCTCCTCTACAGATCCAGACTTTGACACCTAAACGTCCATATTGAGTAGCAGCTTCTGCCACCGCGTAATCGATATCGCTTCTAAGAGTGTGTAGAGGGATAACTCCTTCTTTATAGCCTTCACTACGAGCGATGTCAGCACCACCAAGTCTACCAGAGACCATGGTTCTACATCCTTTAGCGCCAGCTTTTCTAACTCTTTGAATCGCTTTCTTTTGCACGGTTCTAAAGCTTGCTCTTTCTTCTAATTGTTTTGCAATTGTTTGGGCAACGATGGTTGCGTCTAAGTCTGGGTTTTTGACTTCCACTACATCCACGCGCACGCTCTTATTATTAATTAATTTAACAAGAGCTTCTTTTAATGCAAGGATGTTTTTGCCGTCTTGACCGATGACCACGCCTGGGCGAGCCACGAAGACTTTGGCGACAACACTTGTGCCTTTATCAGTTTTGGTTCTTTCAATTTCAACGTGAGATAACAAAGCTTCTTTAAGAGCTTTTTCAAGATATTTACGAATCTTAATGTCTTCGTTTAAGTAGACATGATATTCATTGTCATCAGCGTACCAACGAGAATTCCAATCCTTGTTGATACCGACACGCATGCCGACTGGATTAACTTTTTGACCCATTGTATCTTTCTCCTTATCTCATTTTCACTACCACAGTAATGTGGCAAGCTCTTTTCACTAAACCAGAAGCGGAACCTTTCGCTCTTGGTAAGTATCTTCTCATTCTTAAGCCGTCTGTAGCATAGATCTCTTTGATATATAATCTTTCTTGATCCATACCGAAGTTGTTGACGGCGTTGGCCACTGCGGACTTGAGTACTTTAGTAACTGGTTCGCTAGCAGCGCGGTTGATGTTTCTTAATAAACCTAATGCGACTTTGACATCTTTACCTCTAATTTGGTCGATGACTAAGCGAGCTTTACGAGGAGTCACTCTCACGTTAGTAGCGACGGCTCTAGCTTCTGTTGGCATTGGCTTTTTAGGAGCTTCAACTTTCTTTTCTTCTTTTTTGGCCTTAGCGGCTTTTTTAGGAGCTTCTTCAACAGGTGCTTCTTCAACTTTTGCTTCTTCTACTTTAGCGGCTTTTTTAGGAGCAGCTTTCTTTGCAGGAGCTTTCTTTGTTTCTGCCATGTTTTTACCTCCCATTATTTAGCGGCTGCTGCTGCTTTATCTTCAGCAGTGTGGCCAGTATGACCGGTGTATTTTCTGGTTGGAGAGAATTCACCGAGTTTATGTCCTACCATATCGTCTGTGACGTACACGGAGATGTGTTCTTTTCCGTTGTAAACCGCGAAGGTGTGTCCGACAAATGATGGATAGATTGTGCTACGGCGGGACCATGTCTTGATCACTTCTTTTTTGCCAGCAGCGTTTAAAGCTTCGACTTTTTTCATTAAGTGAGCATCGACGAATGCGCCTTTTTTCAAACTTCTTGCCATTTGCGTTTACCTCCTATTTCGCGTTACGTCTACGAACGATTAACTTAGTAGACTTTTTCTTGTTATTTCTGGTCTTGACACCCATTGCACGTTTGCCCCAAGGTGTTCTTGGTGCATCACGTCCGACTGGGGACTTACCTTCACCACCACCATGTGGGTGGTCGCATGGGTTCATAACTGAACCTCTAACTGTTGGTCTTGTGCCATACCATCTAGTTTTACCGGCTTTACCAAGATTGATTAAGTTCCAATCTTCGTTACCGACTGTACCGATTGTAGCTCTACAAGTGCCTAACACTTTTCTCATTTCACCACTGGCTAATCTGACCATTGTGTATTTGCCTTCGCTACCAAGCACTTGGGCAGCAGCTCCAGCAGCTCTACATAATTGTCCGCCTTTACCTGGGATTAATTCGACGTTGTGGACGAATGTACCTTCAGGAATGTTTTTAAGTGGTAAGGCGTTTCCGATTTTAATATCAACGGATTCGCCAGATATGATTTTATCCCCGACTTTGAGATCTTTTGGTGCGAGAATGTATCTCTTTTCACCGTCCAAATATGCAACTAAGCAAATGTTAGCGTTTCTATTTGGGTCATACTCAACAGTCTTTACAACAGCAGGGATATTGTCCTTATTACGTTTGAAGTCAATTAAACGGTATTTACGTTTGTGACCTCCACCAATGTGGCGGCAGGTGATAACGCCTTGGTTATTTCTTCCGCCAGATTTGGATAAACTGACTAATAAACTTTTTTCAGGAGTGCTTGTTGTAATTTCTTCGAATGTCGAGTTTGTCATGCTACGTCTACTTGGAGATGTAGGCTTGTAAGTTCTAATTGACATTACTTTTTCCTCCTATAATTTGAGAATATGAACTTGATTATTCTCTGAATAAGTCGATTGCTTCACCTTCAGCGATGGTGACAATCGCTTTCTTATAACCTTGGATATGTCCGTGATAACGGGTTCCTCTGGTTGTAGCTTTTGGATGAACGTTTGAGATTTGAACATCAACGACTTTCACTTGGAAGATTCTTTCAAATGCGAGTTTGACTTCAGTCTTGTTTGCATCCTTAGCAACTTTCACTGTGACCTTGTTTAAGTTTTGCATACCGGCCATAGACTTTTCAGTGATGACTGGTTTTAAGATAACAGCGAAGTCTTTTTCTGTTGGTTTTTGGAAGCTACTTTTTGGAGCTTCAACTTTCTTTTTGGCTGCCATAATTATTTAAGTGCCTCCTCAACTTGTTTGGTAGCGGCTTGGCTGAGCACTAACTTGTCGGCGTTTAACACGTCATAGACAGAGACGTTATCAGCGGTGACCACTCTTGCGTAATCAACATTACGTGCGCTGGCGAATAAATTTTCATCAATTTCGCTCACGACCACTAAAGTCTTAACTTCAGATTTGAGAGCTTTTAACATCTTGACGAAGTCTTTAGTCTTTTTGCCACCGAATTTGATTTCATCAACAACGACGAGATCAGCTGGGGTTTTAAGAGAAAGAGCACTTCTTAAGGCTAATTGATGTTCTTTTCTGTTTTGGGAAATGATGAAGTTTTGGTTACCAACTGGTCCAAAGACGGTTCCACCACCGACCCACACTGGGGATCTGGAGCTACCAGCACGAGCTCTACCGGTTCCCTTTTGTCTCCATGGCTTTTTGCCACCGCCAGAGACTTCATGTCTAACCTTTGTCTTTGCAGTTGCTTGACGTTGGTTAGCTTGTTCGACTTGGACGGCGTTGAACATTGCTTGCTTATGAGGTTCGATACCGAACACAGATGCGGCTAAGCTGATTTTGCCGACTTCTTCGCCGGCCATGTTAACTAACTTAACACTGACGGATTTCTTTTCTGCCATAAATCTGTTCTCCTTTCGTCCTATTCGCTTTTGGCTTCTTCAGCGGCTGGAGCTTCTTCAACAGGAGCTTCGACGGCTTTAGGAGCTTCAACCTTCACTCTTTCGATTAAAGGTTTAACACTTTCTTTGTTCTTTACAGTCTTAACTGCGGTACGGATTGTAACGATGCTCTTCTTGGAGCCTGGTAATCCACCTTTAATTAAGATGTAACCTTTTTCGGCATCAACTTTGACCACTAATAAGTTTAATAATGTGGCGGATTTGTTGCCGTGGTGACCAGACATGTGTTTGCCTGGCATAACACCGTGGTTGTAACGACCATTGTTAGCGAAGGAACCTTGTCCTCTATGGTAACCTGAACCATGGCCTTTTGGACCAATGGTCATGTGCCATCTCTTAATGGTGCCGCTATAACCGTGACCTTTACTAGTTCCGATAACATCAACGATGTCACCAGCTTGGAACATATCAGCTTTGATTAAGTCACCTAATTGGTAGGAACCCATTTCATCGCCTCTTAATTCCGCGGACACGTAATGTGGAACGGTATTGGCTTTCTTGGCAATGCCTTTTTCTGCTTTGTTAGCACGGGATTCTTTCTTTTCTTCGTAGCCAACTTGAACAGCGACATAGCCATCTTTCTCTAAGGTTTTAACTTGTGTAACAACGTTTGGTAAGACTTCAACGACTGTCACTGGGTATAAGGTACCATCTTCAGCGAAGACAGATGTCATGCCCATTTTACGACCTAAAATTGCTTTCATTTTGTCTTACCTCCTTAAAGTTTGATTTCGATATCTACTCCTGAAGGAAGATCTAAGTTCTTGAGAGCATCAAGAGTTTCTTTCTTTGGATTTGTAATATCGATAATACGTTTGTGTGTTCTAATTTCGAATTGTTCACGAGAATCTTTGTACTTGTGGACAGCTCTTAAGATTGTAAACACTTGTTTTTCCGTTGGTAGTGGGATAGGGCCGACAACGGTTGCCCCAGAGTTCTTCGCTACTTGAACGATTCTTTCAGCGGATTGATCAAGATTGACATGATCATAGGCTTTAAGACGAACTCTAATCTTAGTAGTTTTTGCCATGAAATTTCCTCCTATATCACTTTCAGGCTTTGACCTCACTCTCTCAATGCGAATTACCGGATGCACCTTCATGACAACGCCTGTGGGTGTGTCCGCAACCTCGCACGTCATCGAGAGCAGTCAACGTTCAAATACTACTCTTATGCGTATATGTGTGTCAATATATTTATAAAATATTTTTTAAAGGCAATTTTCGAGCAGAAAAAAACCACCTCAATTTGATGAAAATTTTCTTCTTTTTCAACAAATTTTAGTGATTTTTTATATCAATTTTTAACTTTTTTACCCTAAAAATTTATCGATTTTTTTAAGATAAATTATTCATTAGATAATCATGAATTTTAATAGCAAAATTTGCTATTAATTTTTGCGATTATTTAACATCACGTTTCACAAAGATTAATGTGCCTAATGCTGTGAAAATAGCGCTCCAACCAAGATTACAAATGGTAGTTGCTAGCAAGTGATAATCAGACACCACGAAAGTCGATTTCCAATAGTACATTTCAGGTGTTTGAATCTCTTCAACAATCCTTTCTGGATTACCAATTACTTGGAATGGATTTAAGAATAAAACTGAATCTCCAAGTTTTCTTGCAACATCTGGAATTTGAGAAATCATTGGGAAGAAAGCACCTAACAACATCGCAACAATAATGCAAAGCGGAATACATGGACCAACGTTTCTAAAGAGTGTTGAAACGAAAATTGCAAAAGATGTAACTGTAATGTAAACAAGAATATTTGCGACAACATATCTCCAAATAAAATCTGGAGACATTACGGTAGACCAGTCAGTAGCAATAACGCCAAGCATCGCTCTACCATTAGCGTTAAAGCCGCCAATAATTGTTCCTAATAAAGTGCTTAAGCCAACATAAGCAAAAAGTAATGTTAAGCTGAATATTAAGCCTGTTAAAAATAGGCTTATATAAATTTTACATTTAGAATTTCCGGCAACAATTTTATTTCTGATAATACCATGTGTGAATTCCAAAACAGTGAAGGATACAAGATTAATTGGAATCGCTAATCCAAAGTTTTGTGAAGGGTTAAATGAACTGACAAACATGTTATTTCCAGTACATAAGAAATGAGCACCACCAATGCCATCAATCATCATGTAAAGGAACATCATGAAAAATGCCATGCCAAGACCAATGAACAAGGTTACTCGAAAAGTAATATCTCTAGCTAATTTGAAAAAGAAAGCTCTAAATAAATTAATCATTCTTTTTTACCTCCATTCACTAAGTTTAAGTAGTATTCTTCAACACTTTCGTCAGTGGAGTTAATGGATAAGATCTTTAACTTTTTGTCATGAAGTTTTGAAACAAATTCACCAATATCGAGATCATCAAAAATTTTCACATCACCATTAGGGAATGTTTTGAAATCTTGTACATTAAGTTCTTTTAGAACTTTGTAAGCTTGTTCAATATCTGCAAATTTAATTGTAGTAGATTTTCTACATTTGTCTTGAAGCTCCTCAACAGTTAATTCCTCAATAATTTTTCCATGAGAAATAAAACCATAATAAGTAGCAATTTTCTCTAATTCAGAAAGAATGTGAGATGAAATTAAAATTGTAATGCCTTGCTCTCGATTAATTTCAATCAACAAATCTCTAAGTTCGGCAATACCTTGAGGGTCTAAACCATTCATAGGTTCGTCTAGAAGCATGAATTTAGGATTATTCATTAACGCTAGGGCAATTCCCATACGTTGTCTCATACCTAAAGAGAAGTTTCTAACTTTTTTCTTGCCCACTTCATCTAAGTGAACAACTTTTAATAATTCTTGTCTTCTCTCAGGAGTAAGTTTGATGCCAAGATAGATTTCTTGGAACTTAATGTTGTCTAACGCTGTCATGGTTGGAACCAAAGAAACAGTTTCAACAATAGCGGAAATTTCTTTACGCTTTGCATAAATTCCTGGGTCTGTGTTTTTTACACCAAACATCTCAAAGGAACCGCTACTAGGTCTAGCAATACCCGTTAGAAGTCTCATAATTGTTGTTTTACCTGATCCGTTTTCACCAACGAATCCGTAAATCGAACCTTCAGGAATATGCATGTTTACATGATCAACAACAGCTTTTCCACTATATCTTTTTGTCAAATCATGTGTTTCGACAATAAACATGCCTAATCACCTTCCTTATTTTTATCGTGCTTTATTATATACTTCTCATAACTATATTTACATCCACAATATTCTTGGAAATACATCTGATTTTCTTTGATGACTACTAAAGATTTTTCATAACCGTTGTTTTTCTTGAAATCAGCGTATAACCATTTAACTGTAGGGTAGTTATTTTGAAGTGATTCACCTATTTTATTAATATCTTGAGCATTTTTATAGCGAGATATCGTCATCACAGTTCCGTAATACTCAAACCCATTCTTACTCGCATATTCAAAACCCTGTGTTAGACGTTTTTTAAAACATATACGACATCTCTCATGTCCTTCACTTTCATCTTTATGAGGCTCAAGATCTAAATTGTATCTTTCATTGTCATAAGGGAATTCTAGTACCTTAATATTTTCACCAATTGTTTTGATATATGTCTTTAGTTCTTCAAGCCTTCTATCGTGTTCTTCTTTTGGGTAAATATTAGAATTATTATAGATGATGGTAATATCAAAATAGTCCTTTAATATTTCATAAGGAATAGTGAAGCAAGGGCCACAGCATGCATGAAGCAATAATTTAGGCTTTTTGCCACTTTTTTTAATATTTTCTAGTTCAAATTCCAAATATTTTTGATAATTTTTATTATTTTGCATAGATAAACATCGAATCTCCAAAAGAGAAAAATCTATATCTTTCATCAACAGCGTGTTTATAAACTTCAAGAGTAAATTCTCTTCCTAAGAAGGCAGAGACAAGCATAATTAATGTAGATTTTGGGAGATGGAAATTTGTGATAATGCAGTCCACTCCTTTAAATTCATAACCAGGTTTGATAAAGATGTTTGTTTCTTTTTTAATAGGGGTAAATTTACCAAATTCTTGGATATTTGCTTCTAAAGTTCTAACCGAAGTTGTCCCAATCGCAATAATTCTTCTATTTTCATTTTTAGCTTTGTTTAATTTGTTAGCAGCTTCTTCTGAAATCTCATATAATTCGCTGTGCATAACATGATTATCTGTGTCTGCTACTTTAACAGGTCTAAAAGTTCCTAACCCAATATGTAGTGTAATGTCAACAACTTCAATTCCCTTGGCTTTTATCTGCTTGAAAAGCTCTTCAGTAAAGTGAAAACCAGCAGTTGGAGCAGCAGCACTGCCTTCATATTTAGCGTAAACTGTTTGATATCTGTCATTTCCGCATAATTGTTCTTTGATATATGGAGGAAGAGGCATTTTTCCTAAAGAATCAAGCACTTCAAGAAAGATTCCTTTATAGATGAATTTAACTAGTCTAAGCCCTTCATCTCTTTCTTCCACTACTTCACCAATTAATTTGCCATCACCAAAGTTTACTCTAGCTCCTACTTTTAAAGATTTAGCAGGTTTGGTTAAGCATTCCCAAACATCGTCTCTAACTTGTTTTAAAAGTAAAAGTTCACAGTGTGCGCCTGTTACTTCTTTAACACCAATTAATCTAGCTGGAATAACCTTAGTGTTGTTTCTTACTAAGACATCACCAGGTCTAAGATAATCAATTATGTTATAGAAGACTTTGTCTTCATAAGTTTTATTGTCTTTATTGATTGCTAATAAACGCGAATGATCTCTTTTATCACTTGGTTTTTGCGCAATTAGTTCTTCAGGAAGATAGAAATCAAATAAATTAATATCCATTAGAAACCTCTTTCATCCCCAAAAGCAGCAAGTGTTACTTTCATAAAATCTCCAAATCTATCTTCTTGGATAGCTTTGCGAGCTTGTTCCATTAAATTGATTAAGAATCTAATGTTATGGATTGAAAGTAATCTTTTACCAAATGTTTCATCACAAATATATAAATGACGTAAGTACGCTTTTGTATAGTTCTTACAGCAATAACAATCACATTGAGGATCAAGCGGAGTGAAATCTTCCTTGTATTTAGCGTCTCTAATATTCACTCTTCCAGTATGTGTGATTAACGCACCATGTCTAGCTAATCTAGTTGGCAAAACACAGTCAAACATGTCAATTCCACGTGCAATTCCGCCTAAAAGATAATCAATAGAACCAACGCCCATCAAATATCTTGGCTTATCTTGTGGTAAATATTTAACTGCGTAATCAATCATCTTAAAGCAAACATCTTTAGGTTCGCCAATTGATGTGCCACCAATAGAGTAGCCAGGAAAATCCATCTTTGCTAACTCCTCAGCACACATCTTTCTTAAATCTTCATATTCTCCACCTTGTACAATGCCAAACAAAGCTTGATCTTCCCTTTTATGAGCCTCAAGTCCTCTTTTAGCCCATCTTAAAGTTCTTTCGGTAGATTTCTTTGTATATTCATAACTGCTTGGGTAAGGGATACATTCATCAAAAGACATAATGATATCCGCCCCAAGTTTTTCTTCTATATCGATAGCGACTTCTGGAGAAAAGAATAATCTATCTCCATTCAAATGATTTTTGAAAGTGACACCTTCTTCTGTGATTTTACGTTTTTCCGCTAAAGAAAAGACTTGGAATCCGCCACTATCAGTAAGGATTGGGCCATTATAATTCATGAACTTATGTAAGCCGCCGGCCTTAGCAACGATATCGGCACCTGGCCTAATAGAAAGGTGGTAAGTATTTGCCAAAATCACGCCGGAGCCCATCTCTTTTAATTCTTCAGGAGATAAAGTTTTAACAGTTGCTAAAGTACCAACAGGCATAAACATCGGCACTTCTACATCACCATGTGGAGTATGTAATATTCCATATCTGGCACCTGTTTGTTTATCAATATGTTTAATTTCTAAATAAAAATCTTTCATAACTATTTAATGTCGTCAGAAATATCCAATACATGAATTCTTCTTGGTAATCTTTTTTCAATTGTGTTTGTAAAGACTAAATCTTTAATACATGTATCTAGCACTTTTTCAAAGTTCTTATTGCTTAAGACAGCGTGGCTAGCACCAACTAGAACACATTTTGCGCCTTGTTCTAAAAGTAGTTTTGCAGCAGAAACAATAGTACCACCAGTATCTATAATATCGTCGATAATAATACAGACTTTGCCTTGAACATCATCTTCGAACGCTAAATGCTCTGCATAATTAGGAGCGGTGCGGAATTTATTCAAAATAACTTTTCTAGTTCCTGGAAGAGATGCTACTAAAGCATCAGCTCTAGTGTTAGCGCCGTGATCTGGGGAAACAACAACCACATCTTTAATATCAATATTTTCTTTTTTTAGATATTTTCGATAGTAGTCTGCAAATAAATGAGTAGTTGGAATAGAAGTAAATTTTGTTTTGAAGAATTTTTCAATATCCGGATGATGTAAATCGAAGGTTAATATTTCATCGACTTCTGCGGTATCTAAAATCTTAGCAACAACTTCACAAGAAATAGGTTCATTAATCCAAGAAACTCTTTCTTGGCGGGAATATCCGAAGTATGGGATATAGAGCTTAATCGACCTTGAACCAGTCCTTTTAATGGAGTCGACTAAAAGCAATAATTCAAATAGTCTCTCATGTGCTTTTATAGCGGTACTTTCAATGATAATAACATCCTTGTTTTTACAGTCGGTTAAAGTCTTAACGAGAATCTCTCCATCTTTAAAACGGTCGATGGAAATATCACCTAAAATCGCATCATATTTCTTTGCCAATTTGGCTGCAAGTCTCTTGTTAGATACAAGGGAAAAAATCACTAAATCTTTCATACTATTGATAATATTTACAGGTCGTTAAGACCATTTCCTTATTCACTGCATATTCTTCTTTAATTCTAGTTTTATCGAACAAAATTCCATTATTTTCGTAAAATTTAAGCAAATCCTTGGTAAAAAACCATTGAGAAAGTTTGGCTTTGGTAAAGTCATTATTAGGATTATATTTATCGCAAAAATCATCAACGTAATAAAGGTCTTGACCCACTAACATCCACTTGTCTAAGGAAAAGTCTAAAGTCAAGCCAACAACTCTAGCCATATAGGCATTTAAGAAGATTTTTTTATAAATGTTATCATCAAAATCATGATCCAAAATATAATCAGAAATTAATGTGCCTTCAATGAACTCTTTAACGATGTAACCACTCTTTTTATCAACTAATTTTAGCTTCGGTTGACATACATTAGTTTGTCCTATTCTTTGTGCCATATTAAAACGTAATCTACTATCAGAGTTCTCTAAATCATATTTTTTTATAAAATAGAGTTTATTTTTGTAAGAACATTTAAAGGCATCATCTTTGATGATTTCTAATATTTCAAATTCTTTATGTTTAATCTTGAATGAGTCCATTGGAGATATTATACACTATTTAATAAATTAAATATATTGTTATATCAAAACACACAAAAATCAGGCTTTGAAATTTATCATTAGTAGGTTACTTTTCGTATTTTTCACAAATTACATATTATTGCTGTATTATTTATAATCTTTGCTATAATAGAAAAGATGAAACTTTACGAAAGTGCTGAAGATTATTTAGAGAGAATTTTAATTCTTTCTAACCAATTAGAAGTTGTCCGTGCAATCGATATTGCTAGAGACATGTCTTTTTCTAAGCCAAGTGTTTCGGTTGCGATGCACAAGTTGGAAGATAATGGCTATATCAAAATCAAATCCGATGGCGCCATTGTTTTGACTGAAAAAGGCTTAAAAATAGCGCAAGCAGTTTATGAAAGACATTTAGTTTTGTCCAAAGCACTTATGGCAATAGGAGTTTCTGAAGAACAAGCAAAAATTGATGCATGTAAAGTTGAACACGATATTTCTGCAGAAACATTTGAAGCAATAAAGAGACATATGGGTGGTAAATAATATGGATAGTTTAGAAAGATTTATTCGTTATGTAAAAATTGATACACAAGCCAGTGATCAAACAGGAACAACACCTAGTACCGAAAAACAAAAGGATTTAGGTGTTTTGCTTGTAAAAGAACTCCTTGATTTAGGTTTAGAAGATGCTCATATGGATGAATATGGCGTTGTCTATGCTCATTTAGAAGGTAAAGGTACAAGGATCGGCTTAAATGCTCATATGGATACTGCTTTAGAAGTAACTGATACAAATGTTAAGCCACATTTAATCAAAGACTATAAAGGCGGAACAATCAAATTAGCAAACGGATTTGAAATGTCTCCTGCTCAATTCCCTGTTTTAAGAAAACATGTTGGGCACGATTTAGTGGTTACTGATGGGAATACACTTTTAGGCGCAGATGATAAGGCAGGCATTGCTATTATCATGTCAGCTCTTCAATATTTCCACGATAATCCAAAAGTGCAACATAACACAATTTGTGTTGCTTTTACAGTTGACGAAGAAATTGGTGAAGGACCACTACATTTCAATTATCGTAAATTTAATGCAAAATACGCATACACAATTGATGGCAGCGATCCATCAATGATTGAAGCTGAAAACTTTAACGCATATGCAGCCAAAGTTAATATTACTGGTGTTTCTATCCATCCAGGAGAAGCAAAAGGCAAATTAATCAACGCTTTACTTATTGCAAATGAATTAGTGAGTATGTTGCCTGTTAAAGAAACTCCATTTGATAGTGAAGGCAAACAAGGCTATTGGCATTTAGGTGGATTAAATGGTGATAGTGAAAATGCATCTATGTCATTCATTCTTAGAGATTTTAAAGATGATGGCATTAAAAACAGAATTAACGTCTTAAAAGACGCTATTAATAAACTACAGGATAAATATCCGCAAGCCAAAATTTCTATCGAATTCAAAGAGCAATACCGCAACATGAAAAAGTTTGTCGATAAAAAGCCAATTGCTCTCAAGCGTGCTCGTGCAGTCATGCGTAAGAATGGCATTGAACCTGTAAGTGCGGCAATTAGAGGTGGCACCGACGGCGCTACCTTCTCTAGAAACGGCTTAATTACCCCTAATTTAGGTACCGGAAGTTATAACCACCACGGACGTTTTGAATTCCTTGATATTCAAGAATTTAACAAGATGATATCAGTGGTTATTGACTTAATGAAAAAGTAAATACTTTAAATTTATTTAAACTACAACCAATTTAATCTAAAAAATAAAGAGCAAAATGGCCAATTTTGGACAGTGTCTAAAATTTAGGAAAAATGCTCTTTTTTTAGTTGCTAATATTTCATATTTTGCTATGCTTTTTATACTGCCGAATTATCCGATAATTTAGGATTTATGGAAGTGAAAGAAAGAGGTAAATACAAATGTTAAGTATTCGTAAAAGAGATGGCTCACTTCAAGACTTTGATTTAACTAAAATTTCCAAAGCGATTGAAAAAGCCTTTATGGCAGATCACAAATTCTATAACGATGACATTATCAATATGTTGTCCTTAAGAGTGGTCGCCCAAATGAACTCCAAAATTAATAATGATGTAATTGATATCGAAGACGTTCAAGACGCAGTTGAAGTTACATTAATTCAAGCTGGTTATGTTGACGTTGCTCGTAGTTATATTCTTTATAGAAAAGCGCGCGCGAATTTAAGAGATCAAAAAGCCACAGAATTAGACTATAAGAAGACTGTTGATAACTACTTAAAGATTAATGACTGGAGAGTTAAAGAAAACTCCACAGTTACATACTCTGTTGGTGGTCTTATCTTATCTAACTCTGGCGCTGTTACTGCTAACTATTGGTTAAGCGAAGTTTATGATCAAGAAATCGGCCAAGCTCATAAGAACGCTGATATTCATATTCATGACTTATCAATGTTAACTGGATACTGTGCAGGTTGGTCCTTAAAACAATTAATCCAAGAAGGTTTAGGCGGTGTTGTTGGCAAGATTACATCTGCTCCAGCAAATCACTTATCCACTTTATGTAACCAAATGGTTAACTTCTTAGGAATTATGCAAAACGAATGGGCTGGTGCACAAGCATTCTCCTCTTTCGATACTTATTTAGCTCCATTTGTTAAAAAAGATAACTTAACTTATAAAGAAGTTAAACAATGCATTCAATCCTTCATCTATGGTGTTAATACACCATCTAGATGGGGTACACAAGCACCATTCACCAACATTACATTAGACTGGGTTGTGCCAAACGATATGGCAGAGCTCAACGCTATCGTTGGTGGCAAAGAATGCGATTTCAAATACAAAGATTGTGTTGAAGAAATGGCAATGATTAACAAAGCCTTCATCGAAGTTATGATTGAAGGTGACGCTAACGGAAGAGGATTCCAATATCCAATCCCAACATATTCCATCACCCGTACATTTGACTGGTCCGAAACCGAGAATAATAAGTTATTATTCGAAATGACTGCCAAATACGGAACTCCATATTTCTCCAACTACATCAATAGCGATATGGAACCAAGTGATGTTAGAAGTATGTGCTGCCGCTTAAGACTCGACTTAAGAGAATTAAGAAAGAAATCTGGTGGCTTCTTCGGTTCTGGCGAATCCACTGGTTCTGTCGGTGTTGTCACCATTAACATGCCACGTATCGCTTATTTAGCAGTTGATAAGGCTGATTTCTATGATCGTTTAGACAAGATTATGGATATTGCTGCTAGAAGCTTAAAAGTCAAGAGAAACACCATTACAAAGTTACTTGATGCTGGCTTATATCCATACACCAAGAGATATCTTGGAACATTCAATAACCACTTCTCCACAATTGGTTTAGTTGGTATGAATGAAGCATGTTTAAATGCTAGATGGATTAGACAAGATTTAACCAATGCTGATGCTCAAGAATTCACCAAAGAAGTTCTCAATCACATGAGAAATAAACTCTCTGATTATCAAGAATTATATGGTGACTTATATAACTTAGAAGCTACACCAGCAGAATCTACAGCTTATCGTTTAGCAAAACACGATAAAGAAAAATATCCAGATATCATTACTGCAAGCGAAGAAGGAAGAACTCCTTACTACACCAATTCAAGCCACTTACCAGTTGGCTTCACTGATGACATCTTCACCGCTCTTGATATTCAAGATGAATTACAAACACTCTATACCTCTGGTACAGTCTTCCATGCCTTCTTAGGTGAGAAATTACCAACATGGAAATCTTGTATGAATCTTGTTAGAAAGATTGCAGAAAACTATCATTTACCATACTACACAATGTCTCCTACATACTCCGTATGTAAAGAACATGGTTACTTAATTGGTGAACAATATGTCTGCCCAAAATGTGGTAGCAGAACTGAGGTTTATTCCCGTATTACTGGTTACTATCGTCCAATTCAAAACTGGAACGACGGTAAGAGTGAAGAATTCATCAACAGAAAGACCTATAACATCAAGACCAGCAAATTAACTCATGGCATTAAAGAAGAATGTGTTGAAGAAGAACACACTCAAACATTAAATGAGACTCTCTTATTCGGTACAAAGACATGTCCAAACTGCAAAATGGCCAAGATGTTATTAGAAAAAGCCGGTATTCCATATAAATGGATTGACGCTGAAGAAAACGTTGAATTAACCACTTCTATGGGTGTTAAGAAAGCCCCAACATTATTAGTGCCAGAAGATGGCGAAATTAAAGTCTTTGAAAACGCTAGTAATATCAAAGGATATATCGAAAGCAAAAAATAATTATGACTTACGATATTATCATTATTGGTGGCGGTCCTGCAGGAATGACTGCAGCTCTATATGCCTTAAGAAATGAAAAATCAGTCTTAATTCTTGAAAAAGAGGGATTCGGTGGACAAATCGCCACCTCCCCTCGACTAGAGAATTTCCCAACCATTCAATCCATTTCTGGAAGTGAATGGAGCGATCGTTTATTTGAGCAAATCACTGAATTAGGCGCGGAGTTCGAATTAGAAGAAGTTGAATCAATTGAAAAAGTTGATAACGTATTCCACGTGAAAACAAACTATGGCGAACACGAATCATTAACAGTGATTGTTGCTAACGGAGTCAAGCCAAGAAAAACTGGTTTAGAAAATGAAGACTATTACGTGGGGAAAGGCGTCTCCTACTGCGCAGTCTGTGACGGACCATTCTATAAAGGAAAAGAGATTTATTTAATCGGTGACGCAAATACTGCTTTGCAGTACGCACTTCTCCTTTCTGGATATTGTCCAAAAGTTCACATGCTCACATTATTTGATAAATTATTTGGTGATCCAATCCTTATCAATAGAGTGTTGCAAACTGAAAACATTGATATTAGACACAATTTACTTCTTAAATCATTAAACGGAGAAGATCAATTAGAGTCTATTGAAATGGAAGACACTATTAGTCATGAAATTCATAAGTTTGAAACAAACAATGTCTTCATCGCTATTGGACAAGTTCCTCAAAACGATTTCTTAAGTGGATTATTAGAGTTAGACCATGGCTTCATTGTTACTGATGACGCGATGGCAACTTCTGTTCCAGGTTTATTCGCCGCTGGAGACACAAGAAAAAAAGACAGTAAACAAGTTATTACTGCCTGTAATGATGGAGCAATTGCAGCATTAAGCGCTGCTAAGTATATCAATACTCTTTAATAGCCTCTAAGCTCTACTTCATCGATAAAGTGAGATAAAATCTCAACGTATCTATTCGCAATACCTTCATCCACTGGATGGAGGTTTTTATTTAATACACCATCAGATACCTTGAATTGTTGAAGGTAAAACCTTTTTGCTCCGTTAAGAAGTTCAGCAATCTTATTGATAACATTTTCAGAATGATATTCTTCAATCAAAGTAATACGGAATTCATAATCGATCTGATTTTGTTTTAATAAGTCTATAGTCTTCTTTACATTTTCAATTAATTGATCTGATTTAACAAATCGGTGGTAGTCGTCTAAAGAAGATTTAATATCCATAGCTACATAATCAATTAAGCCCTGTGAAATGAGCGATTCCACTACTTCTGGATTTGTACCATTTGTGTCTAATTTCACTGCGTAGCCCAACTCTTTTATCTTTTTAATCTTGCTTTCAAGATCTGGCATAAGTGTTGGCTCACCGCCTGAAATGACCACTCCATCAAGCACTCCCACTCTCTTGTTTAAGAATGAAAGAATATCATTAAAGAATAGGTCATCATTATCCTTTGGCGCGATTAAAGTATTCCAGTTATGACAATACTCACAACAAAAGTTACAAACATCAACATATAAAATAGCGGCAACCTTACCAGGATAGTCTAATAGAGATAGTTTATTAATACCCTTAAATTCCATGAGATAATTATACACTTTTATTATATAAAAGAGTAAAAATTGATTTGGCAATTGTCGATACTTGGTTTACTTTTCAATTAAGATGATTGCCCTTACCTACGGTTTGGGGCTTATCTTATTACTTCAATAACAAAAGATAGTAGGTCTACAGTCATACCGCAAATGGAGCAAAAAAACTTACATGCGTTATTTAAACGCATATAAAATTTTGCTACAATATTCTTACTTTGACGAGGTCGACTATATGAAAAAATACGACAACATTTCTTGGGATGAATATTTCATGGGTATGGCAGTCCTATCTTCTTTAAGAAGTAAAGACCCATCCACAAAAGTTGGTGCAGTTATTGTTAGTCCAACAAATAAAGTTATTTCTATTGGATATAATGGTATGCCTGCAAACTTAGATGAAGAACAATTGACATGGAATAAGGGTGAAGGATTAGATTCTAAATATCTTTATGTTTGTCACGCTGAGTTTAACGCAATATTAAATACTCAAGTTGGTGGAACACTTAAAGATGCTAGAGTATATGTCACTTTATTCCCATGTAACGAATGTACAAAAGCCATCATTCAAACTGGAATTAAGGAAATTATCTATTTATCAGACAAATATGCCGAAACAGTTGGTATCCAAGCAAGTAAAAAGATGCTTGATTTAGCAGGTATCAAATATAGACAATTCAGTGTTGATAATTTAGAAATCAGAAAGAAATAATGAATATAAAAGAATATGTCGCTAAAAGAAAAAGCGAAATAAAAGAGTATGTTGCAGGCTTAGAAGTTAAGCCATATTTAGTCGTCATCCAGGTCAATGAAGATGCTGGTAGCAATGCCTATGTCAAAGGCAAATTAAAAGACTGTGCTGAGCTCGGTATTAGAGCAGATCTAATCAAGCTTCCAATAGACACAACTGAAGAGAATTTGCTAAAAATAATCGAGAATTGCAATAAAAATCCAGAAATTACGGGATTTATCGTGCAAATGCCACTTCCAAAACAAATCGATGAAGAGAAGGTAAAAATAGCCGTTGACCCTAGTAAAGATGTTGATGGCTTCCATCCACTTTCACCTCTTAATCCATGCACTCCACAAGGTGTTATGGACTACCTCAAAAACGAACAAGTGGAAATGCTAGGTAAGAACGCTTTAGTTATTGGAAGAAGCAATATCGTTGGTAAGCCAATGGCGAAACTTTTATTGAAAGAAAGTTGCAATGTCACAGTCGTACATTCCAAAACTTCTTTTGAAGATATGTCTAGATATATAGCTAACGCCGATATAATTGTCATTGCTATTGGAAGACAAGGTTATTTAGATAACAAATATCAATATAAACCATCTGCAGTAATTGTTGATGTCGGTATTTCAAGAGACGAGACTGGTTTACATGGTGACGCTGTTCCAGGTTTGCCAGTTAGATTACAAACACCAGTTCCAGGTGGAGTTGGATTATTAACTCGTTTATCCCTTATTGAGAATCTTTTAAAGATTTACAAAGGTCTTTAAAATATAAATATGAACAAACAAAAGATTATTATTGATTGCGATCCAGGTCATGATGATGCGATTGCGCTTTTAATTGCAGCCTATTCAGATAAATTAGATTTAGTAGGCGTATCTACTTGCGCCGGCAATCAAACAATCGACAAGACAAGTAAAAATGCTTTAAATCTTTTGCAGTTCTTTAACTCTCCGATAAAAGTAGCTAAAGGTGAAACTGATCCAATCAAAAGAAAAGTTAAAACATGTCCAGAAGTCCATGGAGAAAGTGGATTAGATGGTTACACTTTCCCAGGCTATAAGGAAGAATACGATTCAAGAAAAGCATATCAGTTCATTATCGATACAGTTTTAGCTAATCCAGGAATCATAGTAGTAACTACTGGACCAATGACAAACCTTGCTTTAGCAATCATTAAGAATCCAACTATTACTAAAAACATCAAAGAAATAGTCCTCATGGGAGGAAGCACCACTAGAGGAAACATTACTCCTGAAGCAGAATTCAACATTTTTGTTGACCCTGAAGCTGCTGATATATGTTTTAAATCTGGTGTACCATTAAGAATGCTCGGATTAAATGTCACTAGACAAATACTTGTGACTAACAAAGTTATAGAAGAAGCAGCGAAGTTAAACACCAGAGGGAGTGACCTATTTGTTAAATTAATGAAAGTATTCAATGAGAATCAACATACATTCTTTGGCTTAGAATATGGTCCACTACATGATCCTGCCACTGTCATTTCATTATTAAATGAAAAGGCATTTAAATTTGAATCAATGAATGTTGAAATTGATACAAGTGAAACAGAGTGTTTAGGTAAAACGCGTTGTAGCAAAAATAAGCCATTTAACTGTGAAGTTGCAGTTGAAGTTAATCTCGAAGAATATTGGTCAGAAGTATATAAACATTTAAAGAGGTGCAACTAATGAATAAAAGAATTTTAGTTATTGGCTCTATCGCTATTGATAACACCATTTTTACACAAAAATTGCCTAGTGCTGGCACCACCACAATCGCAGATAGTTATATGACCAATATCGGTGGAAAAGGAGCAAACCAAGCGTGCTCCGCTTTATTTTTAGGTGCAAATGTCACATTTATCGGAGCAGTAGGCAAAGACAAAAATGGTGAAATGGTTTTGGATTTCCTAAAAGAAAAAGGTTTGGATGCAAGAATCAAACAAAGTGAAAAGCCAACCGGAGTTGCCTTCATTATTCTTGATGAATCAAATGCTGAAAATCGCATCTTAATTGTTCAAGGCGCAAATACCGACATTAGCATTGAAGACATCGATAGTAATTTAGATTTATTCCGTGAAGGAGATATTCTTTTAACTCAATTCGAAAACTCCATGGAAACAGTCGAACACATAATAAAAACTGCTAAAGAAAGAGGTATGACTGTTGTTGTAAATCCTGCACCAATCAAAAAATTCAATGAATCTTATTATCAATATATTGATTACCTTATTCCTAATGAACACGAACTTGAATCATTGTCAAAATGTTCAGATCCATTAAAAGGTTGTAAGAAATTACTTTCTAGAGGCGCAAAAAACGTTATTGTTACACTTGGTGAAAAAGGTTCGATGCTTGTTAATGAAAAAGAAACAATTAAAGTTGAACCTCATAAAGTTAATGCAGTTGACACTACCGCTGCTGGAGATAGTTATCTAGGAGCGTTTGTTAGCAAATTATCAGAAGACAAATCTATAAAAGAAGCCATGGAATTTGCCTCTCTAGCCTCAAGCTACACAGTAACAAAAAAAGGAGCTATAATCTCGCTCCCTCATCTAGAAGATTTAAAATAGCAACCGTAAGGTTGTTTTTTTACTCGATAAGCATTAGGTCTTCTTTGAAATATAAGAAGAAACAATCAATAAAACAAGGAATCCATGTCCAACCTAATAAGATAAATACGATTAGACCAATAATATGTTTTTTACTATGAAGTCTAATCAAAGCAAAAATTCTAACACCAATCTCTATAAGCCAACCAATTACAGGAATAATCACAAAGATGACTTGTGTGAGGTATGATTGTTGTGCAAACCATTTTTCCATGCCAAACATTATACAACTTTTGAATTAATCAAAAAGGGAATAATGTTATAATGTCAACAAAGTATGAAAAACAATGATGTAGTTATCTTAATCCCATCATATGAACCAGATCACTATTTAGTGAACACTGTTAAGAGTCTTTTTGATGAAGGCTTTCCAATTTTAGTTGTTAATGACGGATCATCTGAAGAGTATGATGAGATTTTTTCTCAAGTCGAACCATTTGCGAGTTACATTAAGTATAGAGTTAATCGTGGAAAAGGTGGCGCATTAAAAGAAGGTTACTCTCAAGTATCTACACTATTTCCAGAATCAAAGTATGTTATAACCGCTGACGGGGACGGACAACACTCCATTAAAGATATTAAAAAATGTTATGAATTGTTAAAACAACACGATGAACTAATTCTAGGCGTTAGGAAATTTGATAAATCTGCTCCATGGAAAAGTAGAAACGGCAATTTCTGGTCAAAATTAAATCGTTGCTTATTAACCAAACAATATGTTGAAGACGACCAATGTGGACTACGTGGTTTTCCAATTAGATATATCCCTGAATTATTAAAAATAAGGGGTCTCCGCTATGATTACGAGATGAATCAACTCACTTCTTTTCAACTAAGAGACTATAAAATTATCACTTTCCCAATTGATGTTATATATATTGAAAGTAATAGAAATACTCACTTTGCAGCGTTCAAAGATACTATAAGAATTCATTTGAAAATCATTATTCCAGGAATACCTGCTTTGTTATGTTTATTACTAACGATAGGTGGACTAATAACTCTATATCATTTTAACTTAAGTTATTACCATCTAATGGTGTTCCCTGTTTATTTTGCTTCCACATTGCTTTATGAATGTATGCTCGCAATTATTCAACCAAGCAAAACTAAAGCTAAAAGATTTTTAAAAGAAATCTTATTTGCGATAATAAAGATGACTACTGTATTCATGCTCATGTATCTATTTGTGGATGCATTTAAGATGCCATATTTCGTTGCTATACCAATTCTTGTTATTGCAGCATGCTTATACAACTTGGCCTTGCCAAGAATATTCAAAAAAGGAGAATAGTTTATGAAAAAACTAGCATTACTATTAGCGTTAACTTCCGCGATGATTGTGTCGTGTTCACAGGGTGGTAACACCAAGCCTAAAAGCACATATCGTATAGATTGCACAACTAGTATTACTGAAGTTCCTATCGAATATTATGTTGATGTTCAATATAGTCTTTCGGATTTTGATAAAAGTTCCTTTACTTTTAATAAGTCAATTGCGTTATTATCTTTAGCTGCTTCTTTAAAAGCAAATGACAAAACTCAACTTCAGACCTTCTACACCGCTATCGGATTTAGTGGAATAGTTTATTCTGCGGATTATGATTTGCCAGATGATAAAGATGCAGTCAAGTTTACAATGGCTCATTACGAAACAAGTAAATATCACTTAGTAAGTGTAGTAGCAAACGGAACAAGTTATGAAAAACCATGGGAAAGTAATTTTATTATTGGTGCAGAAGGAGACGCTACAGGTTTTGCTACTGGTGCAGAAAAAGTATTAGCAGGCATCAGAAACTACATTGCTCCATTTAGCGATAAACAAGTTAAACTCTGGCTAATCGGATACTCTAGAACCGGTGCAATTGCAGATATTGCAGCCTATCGTTTAATTGATGATAATACCATCAAAGAAGAAAATATGTTTGCTTATACCTTTGAGGCTCCTCAAGCGGTATCATCAACTAACACCAAAGAATATAAATCAATTTTCAATATTTTAAATAGCGGTGATCTTGTGACACATGTTGCTCCAAGTAAATATGGCCTAAAAAGAATAGGAAAAGACATCGATTTATATAGTAAGAACATCGATAAATACTTAAAACAAGTTGATAATAGATTCCGTATCACTTCCTATAAGCAAGATTCTAGTTACGCCAATGAAAGTGAAATGGTCGAATTATTATTAAATGCAATGAGCAAGAAAATGTCTGATCCTTCGATTCACGACATGTCTACTAGAGAAAACTATTATCAATTTTTTGAAGGTAATGTTTCATTCTTAATTGGCTTATTTATGACGCTCAAGAGTTCAACAGTTAAACAAATCACAACAGCGTTAAGCAACATGCAAACATATGAATATATATATCTTCTTCAAGAAGATGGCATGTACAAATTCCTTAAACCAATTTTAGATAATAATAGTGAAGTCTATGACGATGCAAAATTAAAAGAGTCCACTAACACTTTAGCGACTCTTGCGGCCAACAATGCTGAATTATTAAGTTTTGCAATGAACGCTAGTTCCAGAAACAATCTTCAAAGAAGCATTAGCTTTCACTATTTAGAAGTTGGTCTTGTGTTACTTAATCGTTATTAGTATCTTCTTCTTCAACTTCTTCAGATGCTTTCTTCTTTCTTTTATAGATGATGAAAGCTTCAAAGAATATACCAGCTAAACCTAGCAAAGTGACCCCGGCAAAAATCAGGGTCATTTTTGTATTTCTTCCAGCGTAGCTAATCATCATGTAGAAACCTACAAACATACAGGCAAAGAAGATGATAGAAATTAAAGTAAGTAAGAATTTCTTCATAACGAAATAATCATAACCTAAAGGCAAGAAAAAACCCAGCCATAACTGAATTGACTGGGTTTCCGTTTGATTTTCTATTCGTAAACTAGTTCTGAATCAGGAACAATCTCTTCACATTCATCGCCAATGAGCGATTGTTTATCATAGAGAGCTTGAGATAGTTTATCAAGATTCTTTAAGTTCAAAGTCAATAATCTTATAGCTCTATCATATTGCTCTTTTAAGATTTTATTAACTTCGTTAAAGATTACTGGATTATCCATAGCTTTTTCAAAGTTAGGCATAACCGCCAAAGACTCGCTACCCATGCCAACACAAGTAACCATATATAAAGCGTTATTTGACGCGCTTTCAATGTCACTAGAGATGCCAACATTAATTCCTTTTTCTTCACCAGCGTGAATTACTTCTGCTGCACGTCCACCGAAAGAGACACAAATTCTATTTAATATATATTGCTTTGTGTAGTCTTCGTTAATATCGGAGATTTCAGACAAAGTGTATCCGCCATAATTCCCACGAGCGACGATTGTAACAAATGGAGGTTTCTTGCCAAACAATCTATGGAGCAAATAATGGCCCATTTCATGATAAGAAGTATTCATAATAGTTTCTTCGGTTGATTTTTTAGCAGAAACATCACCAGATTTATATAGGTCGAGAGAATCAGTTAATAACTTATCTGTTAATTCTTTTCCTTGAGCGAAATGAATTGCAAAATCAAGAATATTATTTAGTTCAAGATAATCCGCAAAATAACATCTAGCAGCGAAGTTATTAATCACTGTTTCTGAAATTTTTTCAATGTGGTGTTTTGCAAAATATTTCTTAATATAAACAACTTTATCCGCCACTGTAGGCTCTTCAAGTAAGATAAATCTTAGTCCAAGACCTTTTAAAGCTTTGGCAACAGGTGCTTCAGGTGTACACTCTGCTACTAATAAAATTGGATGAGCCACATCACCTAAAGAATAGTCGATTTCATTTCTTAATAATGGCAATAAAGCAATATTAGCCGCTGATTCACCTGGAGTGATGAGATAGTTAATCTCTTCAATATGCAAAATGGCAGGCGCGTTTCTTCTGGCTTTTTTGAAAGCTTCTTTGAAACGATCAGCTATTTGATCTGTGTTACTACATTCCATTATTACTTTCTTGCCACTTAATTTAACTAAGTTACAACCAACTTCTTTGGCAAGTGCTTTAACTAAGCTTGTTTTACCTAAGTTATGGTAATAGGAACGAAGCAAGATTCCTTTAGGAATAGCAAATCCTTCTTGGACAAACTTGTGAGGATTACTTAAATATCTTCCATATTTCATCAAGACTTCTTTTGCGATGCTATTTCCAACAACATCATCAAAGCCGTTAATATTTCTTAATTCATAATCATCATCTAAGTCACTAGAAAGCACTCTACTTAATACGAAATTGTCTAATGTTACCTTAACATCAGTGGTGCCGGATTTGTTTTGCACTAACTGTTGAATTGGGTTACATTCAAGTCTAAGTCTTTCTTTTCTTAAGAATTTGATATCTACATGTAAATCCCAGTTCACGATTGCCTTAGATAAAACAGAGATAAAAGTTTCTGGATGTTCTCTTTCTAAATAAATAACATCTTTTGCGCCTTTAAGTAATAGAGTTTGATAAGCAGTTTGAGGAACTTGATATTCTTTAATGCTCAATAAGTATAAAGGTAATTGATGATAGTATTTGTTAAGTGTATCAAAGATGTCATTACCTAAAGAGTCTACATCCTCTAAATCTAAAACAGAGGTTTTGCCACGAATGCTATATAAAGGATCAAGAACGACAACATCGATACCGTTTTTAATCTTGGTAAGGACTTCATTCTTACTTCTAGCAAAGACAAAATTCACATTATCAACTTTAAGGGTTTTAATAAACTCACTGCTATCTTTGTCAGCAACCACTAAAACATCGAGTGGTTCAACATCGAATAGCTTCTTAACTTTTTCGTCTTTCTTTTTACTAACAAGACCAATATGAATGTTTTTCACAATGCTTAAGAAAGTATGTCCACTTTCAGGATCAACATTCTTTGCTAAATAAGAAACTTGTTCGTCTAAGACATTTTCAGAATATTTCTTTAAGACATTGAGATTAGTTTCTTCAGGGTTGCAATATAAGACAAATCTAGCGAGTTCATCATAATTAGCGTCCACAAAAATGCCAGTTTTATTAGTGAAGTTTTTAGCGTGCTTTTCAATATGAGCCGCAATGATTTGATGAATAGAGTAATAGTCTAATGCATTGAGCATTGCGACATTTTCTTTTGCCAACATATCTAAAAGATATGGGTTATATCTTGGGTTACCACTCTTAGCGTATTCTTCCTTAAGAGATCTAATAATTTCTTCTGTGCTGAAAGAAGAGAAGTTAGATAATCCACTATCAAGGTAGATTTTCTTTCCACCGGTTGTAGTGAAAAAGACAATAGTTTTAGAGAAATCTACACCGCTATATTTGCCGGTGTATAACATATTGAAAACTAATGGATAGAATTCACCATCAAAGTCTTCAAATTCATTAAAGATAATAATTCCACGAGGATTTTTATTTACAAAGGAGAATAAACGTCCAATTTGTCTGCCATTAACATAATCTGGAGCGTTAAAAGAAATTACAGGCATATTACTAATGCGTGCAAACTCTTCACAAATCGAAGTTTTTCCAGAACTGGCTGGACCACAGAATAAATAAGTTTGAGCGGGCTTTGTACTATTTTCGCTCACAAATGTTTGGTTTTTAACATAACCGTTAATTAGAACATCAACAACATGTCTTTGACCAATAATGACTTTATTTAGTTCTTCTCTAATCTTATTGGCTTTATCTAAGTCGTTGCCTAAAACACCCTTGCCAAAACCTAAGGATGTGAAGCTAAAAGTAGGATTGTAGTTATAGATTGATAAGAACGCTCCTTCATGATCCGCAATACCTAATTGCTCATATAAGAAGTCATAGAATCTAGCGGTGTCTATTGGGTTATCTTTATCATTAACTTCAATAACAACGTTATATTCATCACGACTGACAATCTTAACTTCCATGCCTTCTAAGGCTTTATTAAGAATATCTAAAGCAAAGTCAAAAAAGTCATTGCCGGTTTCTTCTTTAAAACTAGAAATAAATGGAGCGATTGCATTTAATTGAATTCTTTTCATAACGCACTCCTTACTTGGCAATAATGGTTAATGGCCTAAAGAATGTATTGACTCTATCGGAATAAATACAGTTCATAATTTTATCAAAAGCAGCAACACCGCTATCTTCATCAGCAACATGGAATCTATTGCTGGAAACATAGAGGAATAACCTTCCACGATTGTCTTCTCTCATGTATGCTTTGAATTCGTCGACATTCTGGTTAAAGTCATTCATCAATAAAAGTGTGTCTTCATTTCCTCTAACTTGATTGAGCTTATACATCACTTCTAGTGAATCGGAATAAAGATAAACATCAAGTAGAGCACCTTGGAAATTTGGCAAATTAATTTCCGCATATATGTTTGCGCCATCACCTTTAAATTCATCGTTTTCTTTCCACGATAAACCCTTCGGTCCTGTAGCAGCAATTAAGCGTGCTTTAAAACTGTCAATATTCATATAAATAAAAATCTCCCTGAGATTATTATAACAAATCTATGCATATGCGAAATAAAAAGTTGAGTTTTAAACCCAACTTTTATTTTTGTTTTTTCTTATGTTCTTTTTTGTTACGATACATATCTTCATCCGACAGCACAATTGCGTTTTCGAATGTAGTTTTATTGGAGTTCAATGTAAAGCTTCCGATCGATAATTCAAGAGCAAATCTTTTATTTTTAAATAGAGGAACTGCCTTTTCGATTTTCTCCACAATCTTCTTAGCTTGCACTTTTGTGGTATGAGGAACAATCGCTAAGAATTCATCTCCGCCCATTCTAAATAGAGTAGAGCGTTTTGGTAACCCCCTCTTGAGAGCGTCTCTTGCGTAGTTAATATATTGGTCACCAGCAGTATGACCAAATTTATCATTGATATCTTTTAAGCCGTCACAGTCAGCGGAGATAATAGTGACAGGAAACTCTAAATCTTTGTTATCAGAACGAATGAACTCATCAAAATAAACACGATTATATAATCCGGTTAATGCATCAGTAATGGATTTGATACGAAGTTCTTGCTTAAGCAATTCAGAATCGGTGACATTATTGATGATAGCGATAATACCATATACTTCATCATTTTCATCTTTAAGAGGTTCTTTAATAATTTGGAGATAATCGGTTCCTTCCTCATCTTCCTCTTTGATGATATATCTTTTGCCTTTTCCAGTTTCAATAACTTCAAGGTCCGATTGGCGAGCGATAGCGGCGTTCTTCTTATCTTTACGAATATCGAAATCAGTTAAACCTCTAATAGATTGATCTTTATAAACATGATGCCAGTGTTGTGAACAGAAAGCATATCTTCCTTCTCTATCCTTAAGATAGAGAAGTGAAGGTAGCACTTTTAATTTATCAGAGAAATCATCAAAGCTTGTTGAGTTAGCAGCTTTAATCGCATTGCTAATTCTTCTTAAAATCAGTCTTTCTGAGTCATTAGAGAAAAGAACATCCACGACAGGAGAATTTAAAAATAAGACATCATTATCAATATTCTCAGTATCAGTCAAAATCAAGACTGGTAAGTTAAACATGAAGTTATTTCTGCTTTTAATATATTCGAGAAGATAACCAATATCTTGTTTTGTTGAAGGAGTGTCAATAATTAAACATGCAAGATGATCAAATTCACGTTGGACAAAAGAGTCGGCCTCCATCATGTCGTGACCTTCAATAATCTCGTATTCTCTACTAATTTTTTCTCTAATTGCTTCCATTCTTGGAGAATTTGGACCGCAAACAATAAAAATCTTTTCCATTATTTATTATCCTTTTCCACAATGGTTGCGTTAATCTTGGCAAAGATATCTTTATGATGTAAAAATACTTCCGCTAAATATGGATCGAAGTGGTTTCCTGCATCTTTTTCGATAATTTCGAATGCTTTTTCAACAGGGACAGGTTCCTTATAACAACGCTTAGAAACAAGGGCATCAAAGACATCCGCAAACGCCATAATGCGAGCGCATAACGGGATCTCTTCGCCCTTCAAACCTTTTGGATAACCTGTGCCATCCCACTTCTCGTGATGATACATAGCGATGTCACTAGCAAAAGAGACATATTCCTCATCAGAAATATCGGCTAAAATTTGTCTAACAACTTGGCCACCAAATTCGGCGTGCTTTTTAATTTCTTCAAATTCCTCTGGTGTTAATTTTCCAGGTTTTCTTAGAAGAGTATCACTAATTAAAATCTTGCCAACATCGTGCATAGGCGCAAGTGTATAAAGCAAGTCAATGAAGTGATCACTAATTTGGTCGGTGTAAACTAAATCCTCTCTAGCACACTTTGCTAATGCTTTAGCGTATGCACTAGTACGTGCAACATGTAAACCAGTATCGATGTCACGGCTTTCAATTAAGTTAGCAAGACCAGAAATGATATGAACTTGCATATTATTGATTTCTTTTTGCTTTCTCATTAATTCAGCACGTGTATCTTGCTGCACTATATCGTTATAGTAAACATAGCAAAGAGCGGAAGTAATACCGACTGCGCAATAGGCAATATGGATTTGATATAAAGACATAGGGATGATGCCGCCTGCTAAAACAACAAGCACCATGATAATTGTGCCGATATCTCTAGCTTTAAATCTAATTCCAACAAGCACTAATGTGCCGATGATATAAAGCATGCTACCGATATATGTAATGGTATAAATGATGAAGTACGGTCCACGATGATATAAGCCAGTTTCATCAAAATAGAAGATGTATCCATTAGGAGCGCAACTAATTTGAATAATCAAACAAATGCCTAAGCTAATTAAAGCGGCTTTAATTTGATGTTTAAAACCTAACGCACCAGCAAAAAGCATCGCGAAACTTGGAGCAATAGAGAACTGTAAGACAGTTAATATTGTAATCGCGATATTAAATCTTGGATCATGATATCCACAGTGGATAGCTAGCTCCGCCAAAGCACAGAATGTAATTGTGGCAAAGGTAACAATAAACCACTTCTTTTGTTTTTTATTGAAACCAGGATATGACAAAACATGAATGCTTAATGCAACCATCATCAAAGTAAGAATTAATGTCATGAAGTAGTAATAAAGAAGGTTAGGATCCATAACGTTTACTTATAAATATGATACAAAAAATTTTTATTTAAAAAAATAATAATTTTATAGATGGATATAATATGAACACTATAATTCGATAGTAAAAAAGCGTAAAAGAAAATCGTGGATAACCACGATTATTCTCTTGCTTCTTCGGCTTGTTTTTCGTCTTCATCATCTTCTTCGTCATCATCATCCTTCTTGCCAAGGATTTTGTTGATACTTCCAAAGAAGGCATGGTAGATAGGAATCGCTAAGAAGACGACCCACATTGGATGCCACAAGTTAGCGGACATGCCTGGGATAAACATACATACAAAGAAGAATACAAAGCAAGACAAGAACGCCATATTGAATTTGTTTGGATTTTTCTTATAAATGCATCTTGCGATTGAACACAGGATACCCGGAACAAATAAGAAAATCCAACCATTGACCCACATGTTAAGTAAAGCACCTAATAATACATATAGGACAATTGTACATAAGAACAAGAATCCTTCAATCACATCAATAATGATTGAACCCTTATCACGAACTGGGTGTCTAATTTCTTTTTTATGTCCGTTCTTATCTACGCATGTAACGCAACCTTTTTCAATATGTACTGAGCTACCATCGTCATCTGTAATATGAATGCTGTCATTGCCTTTATCGATCTTAATGTTCTTTTCATCTTTCTTGACTTGTTCTTCTACGATGGTGTCAACATCTTCATCAGTGGAAAGAAGTTCATCAAGAGATACACCATATAGTTTTGCTAAACAAATAAGATTATCTGTATCTGGGCTTGCTTCCGCGCGTTCCCATTTACTTACTGCTTGTCTTGATAAGCCTAACTTATCTGCAAGTTCTTCTTGTGATAGTCCGTGTTTCTTTCTAAGTTTGATTAATCTATCAGCGATTTCGATTGTCATAAATCTGTCCTCCGTTTTTGACTGACAACAATTTATCATTATGCACTCGGTTGCATCTACATATTCTAGTTAGAATTTACGCAACTTTTGGTTGCAAAATCAATTTTACGCTGGTTGCGTATCGTTTTTTAGTCTTTTTTTATCTTTTTAAATAGAAAAGAAAAACAACAACCTTTCAGTCATTGTTTTACTCATTTTAAGCTCCTTAGCAATCAACTTGAGAGTAATATTCTTCTAGTTTTGGTCTAGCTCTCACATAGTAGATTTCCAGATTTTTATCAAAGTGTTTACCCATGCCTTCCATAATGATTTGGTTAGCTTGTTCAAAAGACATTTTGTCCTTATAAACACGTTTAGAGACCAAAGCATCATAGACATCAGCGATTGCCATAATACGGGCTTCGATTGGAATCTCATCACCAAGAAGATGATGTGGATAGCCACTACCATCCATACGTTCATGATGATAATGAGCAACATTGACGGCAATCCTCATAAATTCTTTATCATCTGTACCTTCTAAAATTTTAGCAACGATTCTTGCACCTTGCTCCGCATGGGTCTTCATTATCTCAAATTCTTCAGGTGTAAATTTTCCTGGTTTTCTTAAAATCGCATCATCAACTGCGATCTTGCCTAAATCATGCATTGGAGCAGCTTTGATTAAATCGTTACAAAATTCATCGCTGAGATTGAATTTATTATCTTTTTTGATTTCATCAACGAGTATACGAATGCAGTCACTAGTTCTTTTAATATGGCCACCAGTAGAATTGTCTCTACTTTCAACCATTGTTGCCATACCCATAACTAGTTTCTCTTGCATTTGAATAATGTGTTCTGTCTTTTGGGCAACCTCATCTTCAAGCTGAGTATTATATTTTTTAATGAGATTAATATATTGTTGATTAGCGGTGTCATCACTAATTAAGAATTGATAACCGCGTTTAATTCCACTAATTAATAAACGATTAGCCTTAACCAAATAGATTTTGTCATTTCTTTCAAAATAGAATTGTTCGTTATTATTGTCTTTTTCGTATTCTTTAACCCAAGATAAAAGATTGTTTTCTAACCAACCATTATCTTTAATGTGATGGTCAATTCTTAGTGTTTGTAACTCAGGAATCATTTTTCTAGCAGTCTCATTACTGCCTAAATATCTAATCTTGTTATCAAAAGAGATGAAACCAGTATCACCTTTTTCAACAAGCGAATCAGTAACTGAATCAGAAGCATCATATAAACGTAATCTAGAGGCGATGATTAAATAAATAATCATTCCTAAGTTATAAGTTGCTGGGAGCGATTCAAATTCATGAGTAATTAGTCTGCCTCCAAAGAAACCAATAACAGAAATAGAAATAGATATTACAATTAAAACCAAAACACTTTTTGGAACTTGTTTCTTTTTAAAGAAGCTATAAATAACCACTCCTACTGTAGCTAAATAAAACGCCCCAACCATGATGTAGAAGATGGTGTGCATAAAGCCATAATGCTTATTAGTGATATAAGCCGCTCCATAAGCATAGGCTAAGTCCGGCATGCCTTGATAAAAGATATCACTATGACCAATGCTTAATGTAGTAGCGTACACTCCAGCAGAAAAAGCAACAATAATCACTCTTACCCAAGAAGGAAGTTTAACTCCACAAATATTGAAAATTAAGAACATCGAGCTTAATAAAACACAACATCCACCAATATAAGTTAATCTAAGAGCAATGAGTGCTTCACCTATAGTGTTGGCGCTGCCCATTAAAACAAACCCCAAGTTAATAACTGGGATTAAAATGGTCATAATCGTTAAGTTAGCGTCAAAGTGTTTATGAAAAATGTATGCGTATATCACTACCATGAGAAGCGAAATTGCAAACATTAAGTAATAAAAGATTAAAGCGCCGCCCATAAGGTTTATCTTGATTTAAAGATGGTAAATCCACACTTACCACCGAACTTAGTTTCATACAAAGCGTGGTCAGCGTTATTGAATAATTCTTCTGCGTTTTCAGCATCACGACCATATGCTCCACCAGCAGAAATAGATGTAGGTGGTAAGTCTCTAGCAAATTTAGTCAATTCACGATTGATGTTATTAATTCTTTCGCCCACTGTGCCAACCATATGGTCATCAACATTTGGCATGATAACAGCAAATTCATCCCCACCAATACGACAGACAAAATCTTCATCACGGAAGTGAGAACAAATAGAATCTGTGATTTTTATTAATGATTTATCACCGACAGCGTGTCCGTATTGGTCATTGATTTGTTTAAAGGAGTCGCCATCAATTAACACTAAGAACACTTTGCTTAATACCACTTGCTCCATAAGAGCGTCAAATCCAGCACGATTAAAAATCTTAGTTAAAGCATCATGTTTAGCGTTATATGTTTCCACCATTAATTTTCTTTGTTCTTCAGAGTTATCACGAATGCTTAAGTAGAAACCAACTACTCTTTCTTTATGATCGGCAACCGCGTGTTTTTCAATAGCATAGCTATTTAATCCTTCACCTTCACCAGTAGTAACAGTCTTAGTCCACTCATCCGCACTTTTACCAAAGTCACCAATCTTATCAGTTAAGATAGATGTAACTTTATAAAGTTCATTTGGTTCAATATTTAATAATTCATATGCCTTGTTATTAGCCCAAATGCATCTTCCATTCTTGTCAAAGAATATTAATGCTTCAGACATTTTAGAAGCAATTGCCGCTAACATTCTATCCATAAGTCGAAGTGGACGATAGTAAATTGCAAGAAGGAAAACTAAAACACCAAATACGGCAAAGCCAATCATTGAGTAGTCGATTTGAGTTCTATTAATAATGGAGTAAGTTTGCCATCCACCAAAGGCAACCATAGCCAATAAAATGACTAAGTATTTTTCAGAGTAGACCTTTGGAGTAATAATAGTTTTTACCACAAAAACCACCAGAACCCCGCCTAAAATCACATAGTCGACCACACGGTGAATGGTTTGTCCGACAAGTGCAGCAAACGAATAATAATAGTTACCATCCACATAGAACGGTTCAAGTAAGACGAATGCATGGTGAGTAAAGATATTGACCAAAAGTTGGATCATATCTAACGTAAGAATGATATATAAAGTTAACTTAATTGCTTTCTTATGCCATGTAAGACTGCAATAGTCAAAAGTAAATCTCACTAATGCCATCATCACAAGGTCCATACCTAAAAAATAGATATAACAACCTGCTAATGATAATTGTTCAACTGGAGAAGCAATGATACATAAATTGCCAATAACCGGAGGCATTAACGCCACCATGAGTAAAGCAACCGATTTACCAATTGGTTTACGTGATCTAGAAGAAATAAATGCGCAAACTCCAAGGATTGCAACAAGTAATGCAAAAACGATTGATAAAGCTATTCTCATAGGCCGTTTATATTAGTATACACCTATTTATTATATAGATAACACCTCTACTTAATGATTATATGTTTAAAGTACTTTTCTTGAAAGTGAACTTGAGCTTCTATCTCTTCTTTTGAATAGTCTTTTCCAATAGGAGCAACTACAAGCTTGTCCTCAATGTCATTAAGTCGATGAATGATAGCAATAACCACACCTTGGAAATCAATCAATGGAATATCTGAGCCAAGAAAATAAGCATCTTGATATTCGCCGTCCCTAGCCATCATTTCAGGGATAAAGCCATAGTTTACTTCGTAGACCATATCTATATGTTTAGGATGACAGCTCCCTAGAGGACGGTCAACAATACCGTAGACCATATTTCCGATTAAATTTTTCAGTTTTTCTCTCATGTTATAATTATACATCCTTGATAATATCTGTTTTGAAATATAATATATTTCGCGAGGAATAATTATGGCAAACATTGATCAAGACTATTTCCAATTAGATGAAAATATTAAGCAAAACAAAATTGAAGACATTCTTACAGAAGATGAAACGATTTTAGTTAGACTCAAACCAGATAGAAAGACATATGTACTAGAGTCTATATTTAAAGGTCTCCCATTAGCTTTAGTGTGGCTCGGTTTTGATGCTTTCTTTATTTTTATGATAATTACTCAAAACGTTGCAGCACATATCGGTGGTTGGTTCATTGCTTTCATGATTCTATTTTTTGGAATCCACCTGATCCCTGTATGGTTATTCGTTTATAATCTCATTAAAAAACTTGCGGGTTATAAGAACCTTGAATATGTTTTCACTGACAAAAGAATTATTATCCGTTCTGGTGTTATCGGAGTGGATTTCAAATTCATTTACTACGAAGAAATTCAATCAGTTCTAGTCAAGGTTGGTGTTTTTGATCGCTTATTCAAAGTTGGTGACCTCTATATTAAAACAGAATCACAAACTGGAATCATTGAAGACATTAAGGCCCCTTATCAATATTCCACAAAGATTCAAAAGATTGCGCAAGACATCAAAACTGATATTAACTATCCAAACGACTTAAGACCTGATGAAAATCATGGTTATAACACAAAATTGAAAAGCTAAAGAAAACTAGGCTTAGCCTAGTTCTTTTTTTATTTACTTAATTCTTTGACGATTGTGTCCACTATTTCTTTGACGACATCTGGATCTTCGCTATCCATTTGTAGCATTGGTTTTGCTCCTGGATACGGGATTGCTTCTTTTAATCTTAAAGAAGACGAGTACTCAGTTTTCTTAACTAAGAAACGATTATCATAAATTCCACCAAAAATGATTGGTCCACAATAAAGGATATATTCACCCATCATCTTTTTATGGTAAACTCCATCGACTTCTCTAAGGAGTTCCATAACGTATGTGAGATATTCTTGAGAACTTGCCATGCAAATATTTTACTATATCTTCTATAATATAGGCATGAAACAATCACTTAATTTTAATTGGAGATTTTCTCCATCGTTCCAAGACGAATTCTTGAAAAAAACAGACGACACTTTTGAAATAGTTAATATTCCTCACGCCGCTAAGCAAGTGCCATATAACTACTTTAATGAAAAAGATTATCAAATAGTGTCAACTTACGAAAAAGTATTTGATGTTGAAGAAGACATTAAAGATAAAACCGTTATCTTAAACTTCGATGGCTTCATGCTTAAAGCAAAAATTTATTTAAATGATGTAGATTTAGGCGAACACATCTCAGGCTATGTAAAAGTCAGAATTGATGTCACTAACTGTGTTAAGCAAAAAGAAAATAGACTATTAGTTATCCTAAACTCTAGAGAGGACAACGATATTCCTCCTTTTGGCTACGCAGTCGACTATCTCACATTCTCAGGTATATATAGAGAAGTTTCTTTGGAAGTACACCCAAGAACATATTTAGAAAATATCTTTGTTCGTGGTGACATGAAAGGTAATGTAAAAGTTTCATATGACAAAATCGGAGATGAGGAAGCAGAAATCCGTCACGAGTTATTTTTCGATAACATTTCCATTAAAGAAACGGAATTAAGTGAATTTAAAATTGAAGACACACAACTTTGGGATATAGACCACCCAAATCTATACACATTAAGAACCGTGATTGTGTCTAAAGACGGAAAAGAAGTCTATCTCACAAGATTTGGTTTTAGAACTGCAGTCTTCAAAAAAGATGGTTTCTATCTCAATGATAAGAAGATAAAACTTATTGGTTTAAACAGACATCAAGGTTATCCATTTGTTGGTTACGCGATGCCTAAGTCCGCTCAAGAAGAAGATGCAGAAATTCTTAAATATAAAATAGGTATAAATATTGTTAGACAATCCCACTATCCGCAAAGCGAACACTTCTTAAATCGCTGTGATGAAATAGGTCTATTGACTGTCGATGAAGTGCCAGGATGGCAATATATCGGCAAGGGAGAAGTCTGGAGAAATAACCTCTATGAATTCACCAAAAAGATGGTCCTTGCTCAAAGAAATCACCCATCCTTAATTGCCCATGGAGTGAGGATTGATGAATCACAAGATGACCACGAATTATACGAAAAAACCAATCAAATCGCACATTTTTTTGATGAAACTCGTCAAACTCTAGGTGTTAGGAACTTCAAACATAGTGAGCTGTTAGAAGACATTTATGCCTATAATGACTTCTCCTGTGAAAACATGAAAACTGGCTTACTCCCAAGAAGAAAAGTCACTAAAGAAAACAAACCATACATAGTAACCGAATATCTCGGACACATGATTCCCGTGAAGCCTACTAGTGACGAAGTTAAGAAGTCAGAAGTCGCTCAAAGACACGCAAGAGTGATTGATGATAATTTCAAATATAATGACATCGCAGGAGCAATTGGGTGGTGTGCATTTGACTATCACACTCATGTTGATTTTGGTTCCGGTGATCACATCTGTCCTCATGGTGTTTATGATATGTATCGTAATCCAAAACATTCCGCTTATTCCTATGCTTCTCAAGCAGAGGAAACACCAATGTTAGAAGTTTTGTCCAACATGAAGCCAGGTGACTACATTGAAGCTAGATACTACGACATTCATGTTGCCACCAACTGTGATTACTTTGATTTATATAAGAACAATCAATTTGTAAAAAGATATTATCCAAAAAGAGATGTCTTTAAATACATGCCACATCCTCTTATAAAAGTTGATGACTTAGTGGGAGAAACTTTCCAAGAAGAAAGATTTGATAAGAAAATATGGCCACAGATTGCTAAGATGCTCACTCATGCCGCTATCGACGGATTCAATTCATTATCTTTAAAAGAAAAACTCTTCTTAGCAGTCACTATGATGAAATATAAAGTCACTTACGCTGAACTAGTGGACTTATATAACAAGCATGTTGGTTCATGGGGTGGTATCGCTAAGACGTATACTTTTAAGGGATATAAAAACGATCAACTCGTTGTGACAAAAGAAATCGGTCCATCAAAGAAATTTGATTTAGAAGTTATTCCTCAAAAGGCTGAGTTAGTGAATGCAGAAACTTATGATTCCACTAGAATTGCACTTAGATATGTTGATGAACACGGCTCATTAATGCAATACGCTAATAGAGTTGTCTCCATAGAAACAAGCGGGCCTATCATTGTGTTAGGCGATAAGCATCAAGCTTTATTAGGCGGGCAATTATCTCTATTTGTTCTATCTAAGAACGAAAAAGGAAAAGCAAAAATAAAAATCACCATCGATAACATGGTGAAAGAAATTGAATTGTCGGTTAAATAACCACAATTCTTTTTTTATTTCAAAACTAGTTTAAGTTTATATCCGTATTTTTTACGTTTGAAAAATATAAACGAGATAGTCATTATCATTGCGAAGAATTCCGCGAAGATAATGGACACCCAAATTCCATCTACGCCCATAAGTAAAGGAAGTACGAAAACAAAACTGGTTTGGAAGATAAGAGTTCTACAAAATGATATCAGAGCGCTGATCAAGCCATTGTTTAAAGCAGTAAAGAAAGCTGAACCAAACATCGAGAATCCCGCAAGCATATAGCAAACAGAATAAATTCTCATTGCTCTAGTTCCTAACTCTAATAAATCTGGATAATCGTTTGCGAAGATATATGTAAGTGGCCATGCTAAGGCAATTGATAACGAAGTCATAATTGTTCCTGCAATCAAAATAATTAAGAAACTCTTTCCGAGGATAGAGGTGATTTCATCCTTGTTGCCACTGCCATAGTTGTAGGCAACAACTGGAGCTATGCCAACTGAGTAGCCAATAAAGATGCTGAAGAAAACAAAACATACATAAGCGATAATGCCGTATGCGGATACGCCATTCTCTCCAAGATACTTTAAAAGCTGAATATTAAAAACAATAGTAACTATACTTCCACTGACATTAGCGACAAATTCACTACTGCCATTAGTCATACTTTTTAAGATGTCTTTATAGTTCCATGACGGAGTTCCCAATCGAATGAGATTGCCTTTAGCAAATCTAAAGAATAAGAATGGCCCAACTGCAGATATCAGCATGCCACTAAGTGAAGCAATCGCAGCACCTACAACTCCAAGTTTGAATACACCAATTAACAAGAAATCAAAGAGCATATTTGTAAGTCCACTTACAAGGGTAAATTGGAATCCTACAAAGCTTGTTTCGTTAGTGGAAAAGAAAGCATGGAAGTATCCTTGCATAACATAAAGGAAAACTCCACCAATCATGATTTGGCCGTAGATCGTTGCGTTATTGATCATTTCTTCGCTAGTTTGAATAGAGTTAATAGAAGCAAATCCTATTGCGATTGGCCTCACCAAAAACACAAATGCAAGTGAGAGAATTATTCCAATAACTAATGTTGAGTACGTAACAAAAGAGAATGTTTTGTTAGCGCCTTCTTTGTCTCCTTGACCTAGTTTCTTGCCTACTAGAGCCGCTCCGCCAGCGCCAAACATAAAGCCAACGCAGGCAACAATCATCACAACTGGGAAAATAAGGTTTACTCCTGCAAATGCAGAAGCACCAACATAATTAGAGATAAAGAAGCCATCCACTATCCAATAAATAGATGTGAAAAGCATCATTAAAATAGGAGATATTACAAATCTAAATATCTTTTTGAAAGTAAAGTGATCATATAAGTGAATCTTCTCTCTCATAGGTAATAACTATATCACAAAAGAAAAAGCCATAAAGGCTATTTCTTGTTATTCATAATGGGTCCACATGCGAATAACTACAACTACATTCTCATTTTTTCTAACTTCATAGACCAATCTATGCTGAACATTAATTCGTCTAGAATAGACATTTTCAAATCCAATTAGCTTTTCGTATGTTGGTGGTGTTTCAAAAGGGTTTCTTTCAAGCAGCTCTACTAATGATCTTGCTTTCTCATTTAGCGTTGGAAATTGTTTTAATTTTTCAGCATCTTTTAACGCTTGTTTTGTAAAGACTATTTCCATGGTGATTCTTTGGAAAACTCAGAAGTAGGAGTTTTAACTGCTTCCTCGATATCCTCATAAACACCTTTGATACCCGCTAAATAGAGAGACTCGATTAAACTATTGTAATCATCTTGACTTAAAAGTATCACATTGCCCTCTTTGGTACTGATATTGACAACATCATTGTATCTGATACAAGAAGACGCTAACTTGTAAAGTTCATCCCTGGCATTACTAATATTAATATTAACCATAAGTCCTCCTTTCACTACTATATTATCGTACGTATTTTCGTACGTAAAGTAAAAAGATTATTATTTTTAAACATGTTTATTCTACTTTAATTGATAAGAGCATTTTGATTGTTATAATAAAGTTGTCTAGTTGTTATATACAACAAGAGGTAATACATCATGCACTATAACTATTATTTCGAATTATGTAGTCTAGTATTCTTAGTCTTAATAGCGGTTGCCTATTATACAAGAAAGAAATTTCCTATACCTATTTTCAGAATTTTTGGAGTATGTATTGGCGTTGTAATAGTTAACGTATCCTGTAATATTGCCGCTAGTGTGATGCTTGAAACTCCTGGAATTTCAATAGGTGCGCATGAATTCATAAATGAGTTTTATTATTTCACACAAATATTTTTGTCCTATCTTTTGTTTGGTTATGTATTCTATGGCATTGGAAAGTCATTTAAGTATTCCCCGATATATCTTCTAACTGCAGGCCCGTCATTAGTTACAACATTCATTATTTTTTCAAATTCAGGTCATCATTTATTCTTTAATCTCGTAGAAAACGCAAACGGAACTTTTAATGTAGTCCATGAGTCTGCCTTTTATTTAATATATGTTGTCAGTGGTCTTAATATTCTATCTACACTTATTTATTCAATTTACTTTAGGAAAAAACTAACTAGAAAAGCGGTTGTCGTTCTTTTCTCAGTAGTCTTACTAGTATCCGCTGGTATGATTATTCAATTCTGGCTACCACAATATCTTTTAGCGGGTCTTACATATACCTTATCTATGATAATTGCCATTATCACAGTTAATGATCCAGATGAAAAGGTAGATAGAATTTCCATGGCGTTTAATAATGATGCTTTCGTTGAATATATCAATAACCAAAGATATGAGTGGCAAAGAAAATACTATGTTATCTTTGAAATTGAAAGCTTTGGCATGTTTAATAAGATGTTTGGTCATTTAGAAGCTAACCAACTTTTATTCACAGTTCGTAAGATTGTAGAAGACATCAATAAGAGAGCGTTTATCTTTAAAACTAAGTCTGCAAGATTTGTAATTCTTTTGAGAAACGAAGAAGATCAAATCCAAATGGTCAAAGCCATTAAAAAGAAATTCTCTGAGCCTATAATGGTCAACGATAACTACGTAAATGTTTCTATCCACTTATTCTATTTTGTGAACGAAAATGTCTTTGTAAATTCCGATACATATAATGAATTTATCGCACGTACCTTGGCTATTTTGAATTTTAAAGATAATAATTACATCAATCTTGATTCCGGATTCTTAGGAAGAATTAATCGTGATAGAAAGATAAAAGACATATTAGAAGGATGTCTTAAAACTAAATCAGGTTTATACATGGTGTATCAGCCTATCTATGATGTTAAAAAGAAGACTTTTAACCATTTTGAAGCGCTTATTAGACTCGCTAATACTGAATTAGGTTATGTCGGCCCAGCCGAATTTATTCCAGTCGCAGAAAGCGCAGGTCTCGCTAATGAAATTGATAACTTCGTGTTTGAAGAAACATGTGCGTTCTTATCTAGAAATCCAAATGTAGAAATCCTAGAAATCAATATCTCCTGTGCCGAATTTTTCAATAACCCAAGTTCTAGATTTATTAAGGTGATTGAAAAATATAAAGTTGACCCAAGAAGAATCTGCTTAGAAATTACAGAAACAGTCGCTGTTAGGTATCCAGAAAAAACTCAAGAATTTATGTCTGATTTAGGCAAATATGGCGTCCAATTCGCTATGGATGATTTTGGAAGTGGATATTCAAACGTTGCAAGATTTATTACTCTGCCGTTCTCTATTGCTAAATTAGATAAATCTTTATTACAAGAATCAGAAAGAATTCAAATATTCTTAGATTCCGCAATAAGCCTATTTAAAAATCTAAATATTCCTATCGTTATTGAAGGTGTAGAAAATAAGAAACAATTAGATTTATCAATCTCAAAAGGCATTGATTATATACAAGGTTATTATTTCTCAAAACCTTTAGGGGAAGACCTTCTAAAAGATTTCCTTAAAAAAAATTAATTGATTGATAATTAAGCCACACAAAAAGGACCGGAGCCAAAACTCTGGTCCTCTTTTGAATTGCATTTTTAGATTGCTCTATAGACCACTAAGGTCTCGTATTTTGCAAGAGAGGTTTGAGTGCTTAAGACTTTTGAATCACCTTCAATTGTGGACCAATATAGTGTATATCCGCTGAGGTCATAGCTACTTGTATCGCCTAATCCGTTAACATGGATGAATAGATATTCTCTATTCGTCTCTTGATCAACAAGACTATATTTAATTGTTCCGCCTGAAGAAGACATAGTTACATCAATATCGTTGATGTGATCTTTATCTAAATGTAAGCAAGAGAGGTTTTGTTTTAAAGCAATCATCATTTGATATGATTTGAACATATTCATGTGTTTAACTTTTAATGAATAGTCTAATTCGTTAACTTGATAACTTGCATTATATGAATTGTCATTTCCGTATTTAGTTCTTAAGAACTCTTCGCCAGCAAGCATGAAAGAAGTACCTTGTGAAGAGAAGATAACGGAGTTTGCTAATACATTCATTTTTGCTAAGACTTCTTCATCGCCTTCTGTGTATAAGCCAGTAGCAATCAATCTGTCATATAAGGTGTAGTTGTCATGGCAGGTTACGTAGTTTGTGGATTTATCAGGATCATTAATCGCGCCTGAAGAGGCAGCAGTAATACCCAAAATACCTTTAGTAAGTTTATTAATATCACTTTGTTCCACTTTATTTGTTCTATTGCCAATCCAGCCGACATCTGTTTTCGCGTTTAAGCCACCCTTGATTAAGGAATCACGGATTGCATCATTAAATGCTCCATAGCCAACAAACTTGTTGCCATTTGCTTGGTCAGCTTGTTTAGAAGGATCTAATGGTGTAGAGCCACCTTCCCAAGGCTCACCGTAAATAGTGACGTGTTCGTTAATAGCTTTTGCTTCTGCAACGAGAGCGTTCATTGTATCAATATCATGTAGTCCCATTAAATCAAATCTGAAACCACCTAATTTATATTCTGATAACCAGAATTTTACTGAGTCAATCATGAATTTTCTCATCATATAGTTTTCAGAAGCGGTTTCATTGCCACAACCTGAACCATTAGATAATTCGCCTGAAGAAGTGTATCGATAATAATATCCAGGCATAAGGACATCAAAATTAGAGTCGATAGCTCCATTAACGTGGTTGTAAACGACGTCCATAATAATTTCTATACCAGCGTCATGATATGCTTTAACTAATTCTTTAAATTCTTTAATGCGGGCATATCCATCATATGGATCAGAAGAATAGCCACCTTCTAACGCGTTATAGTTAAGTGGGTTATAGCCCCAGTTAAATGTCATCTTATCAGGTCTTTCGTCATTGGCTTGATCAAAAATTGGGATTAACTGAACGGCATTAACACCTAATTCTTTAATATGGTCAAAGCCAGTTTTCACTGTTTTTCCGCCACTAGTGTATGTTGTACCAGCCTCGTAGAATCCTTTGAATAATTTTTGATTTGCAGGGGTACCATTCCATGTTGAAGAAGAAGTTAAATCTGCCACATGGGTTTCATAAACCGTTAATTCTTTACGATCATATGGTAAGTAATTAACATCATTCCAACCAGTAGGATTAGTCTTGGTGAAATCAACAACCATTCCTCTTAAGCCATTAATACCAGTAGATTTAGCATATGGATCAACAACTTCTGTTCCATTGTGTTCTCCACCATAAACAGCGTAAGTATAATATTTTCCTTCTAAATCTCCAGAAACTGTAGCAGACCAAACGCCCTTTTCACCTTTAGTCATTTCGGAATTAAGGATAGCAGTGTCTGAACCACCTAGGCTAAGAGGTGTACCTGTATTATAAATTTTTAAAACAATGCGTTTCGCAGCTGGAGACCAAACTTTAAACATGCTCTCAGATTGAGAATATGTTACGCCTAAGTCATTTCCATCATAAGCATATTGTTCTTCAAATGTTTCGGTGTTAAATAATAAATTCTTACTTATAACTGATGATAAATTATCACCATTTTCTAATTCAACATACGCAATATAAGTTGAAGCAAAATCAACGGTTGCACCATCAGGCAAATTAGCCTCGACTCTACGTTTTGGAGAATTATAAGTTTCTTTGAGAATTTCAACATCATCTTGTGTGACACGATACGACTTGATTCCTAAGTTTGCAGAAATGACAAGTCGTGTCATGGTGCTAAATGTACAAAGCTTCAAGGCACCAGTCATACTTCCATCTGCATCTGTATAGATATTAGCGTCACCTTGTTTTAAATAGACGTGATATGTTCGATAATCATCCAGTTTCAAAAGAGAGAAATCAATATAACGATCGGTTTCTACATCCTTTTGGGACCATTCGTTCAATCTGACAATAAAGCCTAACTTATTGGTGATTGGGTCATTCCATGTAGATAATGGATAATAAGCAACCACACCATAATCATCTTTTTTATTAAAGTCAAATCGAGCTCCGTCGTGTCCACCTTCCCAGAGCCATAAGTTCCAGCCATTATAATCACTTTTTTCTCTTTGATAATGGATTGAAAGCATGTCTTCGGTTGGCATAGGAGTGCCACCGCCTCCACCGCCGCCGCCGCAGCTAACTAACGAGCTAACGGCTAGGGTAATTGCAGCTAAAGTAATCAGTTTTTTGTTTTTCATAAGACCTCCCTTATTTAATAACAACTGTAGAATATCTGCCTAAACGAAGTTTTCCATCTTTAATTTCAGGAACTCTTCTTGCCGTGTTAATTTCATCAACAATCTCTTCTCCTGGAGCGGTAACTTCTAAATTGTATTCGCTTAAATTATGAACGACATAAATGTATTCATGGGTTTTTGTATCTTCAATTTTATACGCAATTACTGACTGCAAATCAGTTTCCAAAAGTGATTGAGCTGATGTCATTAGTCCATTTTTTATAAATGGATATTTATTTCTAACGTTAATCACTTTCTTGTAGTGATTGAGTAAAGAATAATTTGCTTTAAGTTGATCATAAACACCTAGTTCAACTTGGTCGACATTATCTAAATCTTTTCTTTCAGGTTGAGGAAAACTACACTCACCAGTCTTATCGTTTTTAGACCAAACAAGAGGCAATCTTCTTTTCACATCAGTGCCATCATCTTTTAAGCCAGTAGTCCTTGTTCCCACCAATTGAATTTCTTCACCATAATACATAAATGATGTACCTGGTAGTAATCCTAGAATAGAGGCTGCCACTTTATTTTGAGTTTCATCAAAATTTTTGGAGATACGATCTTGGTCATGATTGCTTAAAAAATATGATGAATATGCATTAGGGTTGTTTTGTTTAATATTTTTTTCATATTTATACATAGAATTGAAAATATTAGTTGCGTTAAACCCTTTAGCAACATTAATTAAAGATTTGTCTCCACCAGACGCATTATCAAATCTAAAGAATGATTCCATAGTTGAAGCACTATAGCCAGTTAAAACAGCGTCACCAATCCACGCCTCACCAACCATATAGAAGTTTGAATTATATTTTTTAACAACACTATCTAGCCAACTAAGGAATTCTACATTTCTTGCAGTGTTAGTGTTGTAATAATGATACACAGCATCGAGCCTAAATCCTTTAATACCGTGTTCCTGTATCCAGAACTTACAAATATTTTCTATTTCAGCACGAAGAGTTGTGCTGTCAAGATTAAGGTCTGGCATGTCACTGCCAAATCCACATTCATAATATAACTCGCCATATTTAGCACCGATGTTTGTTGTGGACCAGTTGTACCAATCTTTCTTAGAATCCGCTGATGTATTGTTGTTAATATAATCATTGTATGATTGTCTAAAATTAGGATGGCTTCTAGAAGAGTGGTTAAAAACCATATCAAGCATAATGTCGATGTTTAAGGAATTAGCTTCGCGAACCAAATTATCTAAATCTTGTAGAGTTCCGTAATCAGGGTTGACATTATAGTAATCTTTAATGTCATAGCCATGATAGCTTGGCGAAGGATGTATTGGCATTAACCAAACAGTTTTAATTCCCATTTCTTGGAGATACGGGAGTTTAGCAGTAACGCCATTAAGATCTCCAACACCATTTCCATCTGAATCATAAAATGATCTGACAAAAATTTCATAACTCATCGAACCGCTTTCATTAGTGGATTCACTATCAAAAACATAGTTGGAATGAGTGTCTTTTTTTAATTTAACTTTTTGGCCTTCATCTCCAGCGTAAGGATCACTCCTACCACACGAAGATAAAACCAAAACTGATAGAGCAAGAAATAAAGCACTACGTTTCATAAATAATTACTCCACGAAGTTAAGCATGACATCATCAATGTCGCCCCAAATTCCTTTTAAACTTGATTCAACATGCATACCAACAGTAACTTTATCACCAGCATTAACGGTAATACCGGTAATCTTGATATCAGTCCATGATTTATAAACTGTAACTTTTCCAGATTGTTGTGCAACAAGAACGTCATTTACTTTGATGTATAAATACATGTTTTGCTCTGTTTCAGGAACAGTGTCACCGGTTGGTCCGCCACCCATTAAAGAAGCTTGGGCTTTATATGTACCAGCAGCAGTAAGATTAACGGATTGTTCAACTTCAAATTTACAAGTATCAGCTGCATCGCACCAGAAGTGGAATGCATAAGATCCGGTTTGAGGATTTTCAGTTGTTGGTTTAACTTTATATCCGCTATCTGAGAATGGAACATCTGGATTCAAGTTTGTCACTGTCCAATTAGATGAATCTCCAGTTTCAAATCCATAATTCTCCAAGAAATTCTTTTCTAATATTGTTAAGTTACAATAAACATCTCTACGTTCAGCAACGCCGTGGATACGATATTTACCATTTCCTGCAGCTTTTGCTGCTGGAATATCAAATGCGTCCCAAACAACAGGAACTGCTCTTTTTTCGTTAGTGTTATAAACAACATTAACAGTTTCAGGTAAAGAGAAGTCCTCATAAGTGTAGTAAGAGACATTAGCGTCTTCAATACCATCTACGTATTCAGGAGCATCATTACCTTTCTTTAAGAATTTGAAAGTCTTTAATGACTCTAAAGCTCTACCATTGTGATCAAATAAGGCTTGGTTTTCAACTGCACAGCCACCATAATATTTGCCAGCGTCATTTGGATCATATTCAATTGCATAAGGTGTGGCCCAACCAGAACCATATTCATACCATAATTTAGAATTCTCTTCATAAGATGGTTGGTTAACAGAAACCCATGTTCCTTCCCAATAGAAAACACCAATACCGTTTTTAGTATGAGCAATTGTGTCTACCACATCTCTGATTTCATTTGCTTGTCCAGCAATTGTAAATGGATATGGTTTTACATTATATCCACTGGTTTCCCCGATTGTGTTATTGAAGAAATCAGTATTTTCGCTAGAGAAAGCGTAGGATGTTTCTAAACATGCAACCTTCTTATTATATTTAGTAGCAATTTGACTTAATACATCAGATAAATTTTCAAGCGTTCCATGCCAATAAGGATAATAAGAGCTTCCAAAAACATCATATTTAACATCGAGTTCATGCAATTGTTCAGCCCAATTAAGATAGTTTTGAGTCTTTTCAGGATTAGCAAAGTGTACAGCGACTAAAGCGTTTGGAAATACTTTTTTTACAGCTTTATAGCCACTATTAACCAAACCAGCAAAGAAAGAGAATCTTGTTTCTCCTGCCATTTTACCACCATTGGTTTCATTACCGACTTGGACCATGCCAACTTTTACACCATTGGATTTAAGTTTTTGCAAGCTTTCAACTGTAAAATCATATAAAGCGTCACACTTTTCAAAATAATCCATGTTTTTCCAAGCCTTAGGAACCATTTGTTTTGATGGGTCAGCCCAGAAATCGGAATAATGGAAATCGACTAAAAGTTTCATGCCGTATTGAGTGGCTCTTTTACCAATTTCAACTGCCTTGTTGATGTCATTATTGCCACCACCATAGCCTTTGCCACTGCTGTTGTATGGATCATTCCAAACACGGACACGAATATAATTCACACCATTATCAGCAAGAATTTTGAAGACATCTTCTTCTTCACCTTCGTGGTTGTAATACTTAACGCCACTATCTTCTAATGAAATAACACTAGAAGCATCCATGCCTAGCATAAAGCTATCTTTTAGTCCGTCGACTTTTTTCACATACAAAGTATCGGAAGTGATATCGGTTCTCGGCTTATAACCAGGCGCTTCAGAATTACCGCAACCAACTAATAGACCAGCGCACATACCAACAAGTGGAATGAGCAAATTGATTTTTCTTTTCATGATTTTTTGTTCCTTTCATTTGAATATGGATATATGTAGAAAAATATAGAATACGTAAGAATAGTTAATGAAGCATTGATAATTAAATAAATCAACACTATTGGGAAATTAAATACAGGCATTTGAGGAATGAAAAGCGATAAAAAGAAGTAACCGAACAACACAAATGCTAATGTTCCTAGCGAAATAATAATTGCCCGAGCAGTATAGCTGATTGCGTGAACGGAATTTCTTTGATACACCATTGCTTTAATAACCATAGAACCATAAGTTATGGCACGAATAGTTAATGCCAAAGCAGTTACCAAAATGACAAAATAGAATACGTATGCAACGAGCTCAAAAATATTGTCATTAACTTTGCCACTACTAGCAAGATTAATAGAAAATATAACTACCGAACCAACACTAATAATTAGCAATGCAATAGTTGTTAATAATAAAGTTAAGAAAAATCTTCTTTCTCTCATAGTTTATATTCGTCTAATGCTGGTAAGGCATTACCTTGATAATCAAATAGACATTGATTAGCCCATTCATTACGAGTTTCTTTTGCATCTGAATGTTGATATTCTTGTCCCTCATCAGATGCCCAGCAAATGCCTTCACCAGGAATCCAAGTAGGTTCCCAGTAATTAACCGCTACTAAATGATGCTCTTTAGCTAGTCTAAGGAATTCTTTGACAAACTTTTTTTGTCCTTCAACGTCTGGATAATATGGCATCATCTTTAAGAAATCTTCAATATTATCTGCGTTAATGACTAAATGTTTAGCTTTACCATTTTCATCTTTCTTGTAATCAAGAAGGGTAAATGGGAATCCCAATTCAGCATTCATCACTGGTAAGCCAAACTCTTTTTGCACCATATCCATGTTTGCAAAATATTCATCAAAGCCATGGTGCCAGAAAGGATAATATGAAGAACCAACAATATCGATTTTTACACCTCTAGAAAGTAAATTAGAAATGATTTCTCGATATGCCTCTTGATCATAACTTCTTTCTAAATGCAAAATGATTTTCGCGTTGGGATAGATTTCATGACATGCTTTAATTCCAGATTTTAAAAATGCAGCAAAACGATCGAAAGATGCTTGTCTAGCTTCTCCTTCATCTAAATGACCAAAAGGCCAAAGCATGCCGTTAGTGATTTCATTACCGACTTGAATCATATCCACATCGGCATTTAATTCTTTAATTTTTAATAATGATTCTTTAGTGAAAGAATAAACTGCTTCCACTAATTGTTCATAAGAATAATCTTTCCACGCTTTAGGAATAAATTGTTTTGATGGATCTGCCCAGAAGTCGGAATAATGGAAGTCAACAAGATACTTAAAGTTATATTTCTTCAAGTATTTCATTAACTCTAAACAGTTATTGAGATCACATGTACCTGCTAAATAAGGTTTACCATCTTCACTATATGGGTCATTCCATATTCTGATGCGAATATGAGAAACACCTTGGTTTTTAAATAGGTCAAAAGGATCCACCACTCTTCCATCTTTTTTATAAACGGGATGTGAGATTCTTTGTTGTTCTAAAAATGTGGAAGTATCAATTCCTAAAATCATTTGTCATTGTCCTTATATTTAAGAGGTTCGTTATCCTCACCAAAATCAGTTACTCTTTTATCAAGCATTTTATAACGGTAACGAGCTTGTTGATTTAGTCTTAAGACGTCTTGTTCATCTCCGTGATATCCACATCTTAAGCAATAGTATTCATCTTTTTCTTCGTCATAGAACATATCCATGTCGATTTCACGCATGAAACATGCTGGGCAGCGATAATTTAGTCTGCCTTTCTTAGATTGAGCCATGTCACAAGACCTCCCTCTTTTAATGATTTAGTGCATCTTAAGTGGTATACAGGTGAGAAGGCGATACCTTCTTCAACTTCCAAGGAGTCACCATTACCACTTAAAACAATTGAAGTTTGAATATCAGGGATAATTACTTCCGCTTCTTTAGCGTTTTCTTTAATTATCTTTCTACCTTTATATTCATAATTCATTTTTTCATTGTCCACTCTTAAGATGAGTTTGGACATGTCTGATTGATATTCGTTATTTCCAAATGCACCAGTCATATATTCAACAAATTTAACTGGTTCACTAACTTTGGATAATAATTTTCTTTCAACTTTAAGTAGAGATTTTCCGTGTACAAAAGTAAATACTGATTGCACTACTATTTTTTCTCCATCTAAAACTAATTCAGTTGGATTAGCGGTAATCACAACATCATTACCAACTTTTTCATATTTCGCCATCGTTCTAGTTAAACATAAATCGGCGGTTTCACCCTTATATGTCACTTGGCAGCTCTTATTAGTGCCCGCTCCAGCATAATGGGTGAAGAAACCAGCACGATAATTAGCCTGAATCAAATATGGATAAGTTGCGTCATACACATGGTCAGTACCAATGCCAACTTCAAAAGGCACTCTGGCAGCGTATGGTCTTAAATCAATCATTGCTCCACCTTGGTTGAAGTCTAAGCATGTTCTCATAAATGGATCAGCGTACCAGAAATATTGTTTGTTGCTGCCATAGAGAATATCTTTCCATAAGGCACATTCACCAGTATTGTAGTCTGGATGTTTTTTACGATAGTAATCAGCAAATTCCGCCATTGTGAGGTCGATTAATTCGCCTTTCTTTTTCAAATCACCATAATATTTCATTGCGTCTTCATAAGATTGAGCAAGTAATTCATAAGGAGCTTCCCAACGACCTTTTTTATTTAACCAACCCGGTCCCACAAACATCATGTTATAAGAATAACCATCGTTATATTTGCCTAAATGACGATATTGGTCGACAAGGTTATAGAAGTAAGGATATTGCCACTTACCTTCTTTATCTTTGTAATAAATCATACCGCGGATAACATTTTGTGGGTGAGTTCCAAAGTTAGAACCATTACCATCAAAACAAGCGAGTAAGTCTCTACTTAAATGTGGAATGGCGACAATACCACTGTCATCATTTTTATCAAAAGCTGGACAATGGGAATTGATTTTAGAAGGAATCCAAGGATTCCAAGGTCCTCCATCCATAAATGTATACCAGGAGTTATTACATGTGTGATAGGCTTTTGAACCTTCTTCCCAACATGTGGCGACTGCACATTTAACTGAAGGGTATTTCTTCTTCATGTAGTTAATTGTGTATGCATCTAAGAAATAACTTCCTGTACTCTCTGGGTAGAATCCAAACTTCTTATAGAATAAGCCAAAAACATCATCAATAATCTTTTCTTTGTCTTCTTTAGAAAACATCCAGATACAGAAATCTTCGGTTTTATATTTTTCTTTGAATTCTGGACAAGGGAGTCCAAGAAGGGATAAAGCAATTTCATCACCATATTTTTCATGGTGTTCTTTTACGATTTCCACTAAATCATCGTTAAATAACGAAGCATAGGTCACGTGGATTGTGGTTTTTAAACCATTTTTATGAGCAGCTTCTTGTTGAAATAAAAAAATGCTAAGTGATTCTCTAACCACTGCCTTTGGATCTTGACCACTAGTCTTGGCTGCGTATTCAGGAGCTAGTTCTGGTCTATGGATAATATTTACTATAAATTCATTTTTCATTTGTTGCACCAAACCAACAATGAGCCTCTAGAAAAAATCTAGAGGCCCTGTTAGTTATATTAATAATTATTCTTCGGGAACGTCTTGTTTGAGATCACTCTTTTGTGGAGATTCTTGATTGCTTAATAATGAAATTTCGGTTTCAGGGTTAAAGAAATGCATTACCTTGCCTTCAAAGGAAAGGTACAATTCTTTTCCATACACCATTTCTTCTCTTTCTTTGTCGTTGAGCTGAATGGTTGGGATTCTCACAATTAGTTTGCTGCCATCCTCAGCCACGACGTGAAGATGTAGTTCACTACCCATCATTTCGTTAACTTCAAGCGTGACTTTGAAATTACTAGCACTTGGATTTTGTTCTAATCTAACATGCTCAGGCCTAAAGCCAAGTAAGATATCCTGTGTCTCAACATTCTTTGCTAATAACTGCTTACCTTTTGCACCACCAACTTCAATCTTGGAGCCGAATGGATTGACATAATATTTGTCACCCTCTTTGAGAAGTTGAGATTTAACAATATTCATCTTAGGAGCACCAATAAATTCCGCAACGAAGAGATTGTTTGGATGATCAAACACTTCTGTTGGTGAGCCGACTTGCATGATAAAACCATCTTTCATAATAACGATTCGATCACCTAAAGTCATAGCTTCAGTTTGGTCGTGAGTAACGTAAATAAATGTAGTGTCAATCTTCTTTCTTAAGAGAATGATTTCCGCTCTCATTTGGTTACGGAGTTTAGCATCTAAGTTTGATAATGGCTCGTCCATTAAGAAGACTTTACAGTCTTTAACCATTGCTCTACCGATAGCGACACGTTGTCTTTGTCCACCAGAAAGAGCTTTTGGTTTACGAGTTAAATATTGAGTAATACCAAGCACTTCAGCGGCTTGAGTTACTCTTTTGTAAATTTCCGCATTTGGCATTCTTGGTCTTAAAAGCCTTAATGGGAAGGCCATGTTTTCAAATACTGTTAGATGTGGATACAAAGCATAGTTCTGGAAGACCATTGAAATGTAACGATCTTTTGGTTGTAAATCATTAACAACCACTCCGTCAATCTCAATTGTGCCTTCAGAAATTTCTTCTAAGCCAGCAATCATACGTAATGTTGTAGATTTTCCACAGCCTGAAGGACCAACAAATACGATAAATTCTTTATCTTTGATGTCTAAGTTAAAATCATGTACCGCAACAACGTTGCCTTGATAAATCTTTTTTACATCAGTTAATTTTACACTTGCCATGATAATTTCCTATCCTTTCACTGCTCCGCCAGTTACACCTTCAACATAATATTTTTGTAAGATCATGAATAAGATGGTAATTGGAATTGCAACTAATACACCGCCAGCACAGAACATTGTGTAGTTCGCATTAATCGATTGTTCACTAGAAATCAAATTCTGTAAACCAACGGCGACGTTCATGCCGGTTTCTTCGTGGTGGGCAACATATGTTGCGAAAATGTAATCGCCCCATGGTCCCATAAACGCAGTTAATAAAGTATAAATAACAATTGGTTTTGATAAAGGTAAGATTACCTTGAAGAAAACCTGTGCTCTATTTGCACCATCAACTCTAGCAGCTTCGTCTAGAGATTTTGGTAAGGTATCAAAGAAACCTTTAGAGACATAGTATCCCATACCACTACTAGCGACATATACTAATATGAGACCAGGGATAGCGTGACTTTCAGTCAATCCCATATCTTTTAAAACACGATATAAGATAATCATTGTTAACATGCCTGGGAACATACCCAAGATTAACATGAAGTTCATAAGGAATTTTCTACCTTTAAATCTAATTCTAGATAAGGTGTAACTCATACAAAGAACGATGATGGTTTGAATAAGGGCGACAAAAATAGAGATAATCAATGTATTAAAATACCATCTACCAAATCCACCATCATTGAACGCTTTCTTTGTGAAGAGATTTATATAATTATCAAATCCCCACTGTTTTGGAATGATGTAACCAACCATATGTGTTGATTCAACACGGAATGATTGTAATAAAATACAAACAAATGGGAATAACCAAATAAATGTCATGATAATAAGAATAATGTAAATGGTTGTGTTGCCAATGATTCTCTTTGACTTCATACCCATGTGTCTTTTGTCCTTATTTGCTCCGCTTGGAAGTGAGTGAGCTAAAAGATCATTGTATTTATTTTTGATTTCACTAATTTGATTATAAAGATCGACTTTGTTTTGCTCTTTGATTCTTTTTCTTTCTTCTTTTGAATCAGTAGACGCTAAACGTTGCTTAAGCTCAGCTTCGTTTTTTCGCTTTAATTCTTTAATTTCAGCGTCACGCAAAGCAGTGTTTTCTTTAATGATTTGATCAGCAGTTTTTTCTTGAGCAGGATTTGTCTCAACAACCTTTTTTTCTTTTTCCATTATTGATAGTCCTCCTCATTTCTTGTTGATGGCATGATATTAAATACAATTAATGAAATTACCGAAACGATAATAAACACTAAAATGCCTATAACTGAGGCCATATTATAATATGCGCCATCACTTTGTGTAATTTTAAACAACCAGGTGACCAATAAGTCTGTATAACCTGGATTACCTGCTGCACCGCCAACATCACCAATTTTCGGAGCACCACCAGTGAGCAGGTAAATAACATTGAAGTTATTCATATTCCCAATGAAGCTTGTCAACAGATATGGCCCGGTAACAAATAACATATATGGTAAGGTAATCTTTGTATATTGTTGCCAGACATTAGCACCATCGATTTGAGCAGATTCATATAAATCTGAAGGAATATTCATTAAGATACCAGTTGCAATTAACATTAAGTATGGAATACCAATCCAAATATTAATCAAAATAACTGTAAGTCTAGCGACCCATGGTTCAGCAGCGTCACCGATAAAACTAAATTTTGGGCTTACACCAAAGTAGTTCACTAGCCATGCTTTAATAAATCCATTATCTGCGAACATCTTTGAGACATATAAGAGCGAAATAAATTGAGGAATTGCGATTGTAAGAACCAAGATAGTTCTCCATACTTTCTTCAACTTAATTCCCTTCTTGTTAATCATGATTGCAACAAACATACCCAAGAAATAGTTTGAAAAAGTTGCAAAGAACGCCCAAATCAATGTCCAACCTAGAATTTCACCAAATGCAGCAGAATATGCTTTTGATCCAGTGTTCCAGTTAAGAAGTGTATTAAAGTTTTCAAGTCCTACCCATGTAAATAAATTGTTAAAATGACCATCGTTAGCAGCACAATAGTTTGTAAATGCTACGAGGATCATGAAGAAAATTGGTAAAACTGTAAAAATCACAATACCAGTAACTGGTAAGGCGAGAAGAGTCTTGTGGAATTGATTATCTAACATAGACTCAAGATCCTGCTTATCACTAACAAGTGGTTTACCACAAGCTTCAACCTTTTTACGATACTCGTTCTTGATGTCAGATACTTCTTTGCCATCTTTTGCACATTTAATTAAGAATTTTCGTTCTTGTTCTAATTCTCTTTTTTCGTGATTGTAATTCAAATTAAAATCACGTGAAAATTCGCTAGCCTTATCTCCATATTTCATTTCGATTTCAGCAATACGTTCTCCAAGAGATTGTTTATTATCTTTGATAAGTTTTTTTCGCTCTTGCTTCGTTTCAATAGTCAATAACTGTTGTTTAAGTTCAACTTTATTTTGTTTCTTTAATTCAGCAATTTCAGAAGCTCTTGATGCATTATTCTCTTTAACCATCTTTTTATAAGCTTTAAGGTTATCTGGTTTTAATCCAGCAATTAATGCATCATATTTCTCATTTATTTTCGCTATTTCATCTTTAACAGCCTCATTATCTGGTTTTTTATAATCAGGGTGAGAAGAAAGATAATTTTTCACTTCTGCTTTGCATTCTTTGTTTAATGCCTTTCTTGCAGGAGTGTCTAAAATATCTTGAGCAATTGCGTTTTGTTTAATGTTTAATCTCCATGTGTATAGGAAAGCAACAATAAAGAAAATACTCAAAATAGAATAAAGCAGAATCTTAAAGGAATCATCGTAATATTTAGTAACATATGTATCCCAATCAGGGTCATAGTATTTATAAGGGCCTTTAGTACCCAAGGTTCCCATCTGCGCTATCCAATACCAACCATATAACGCGGTATATAAAATAAAGATAATTTCAAATATTAAGAATAAGAAACCGCGCAATAATTGGCCTCTAGCGATGCTACCAAATCCAACAATTACATATGATAATCTAGTTTTCCAATCCCCGTTTTTAAATGTCATGAAGACATCGACAACTTCGTCTTTAATATAAATTCCGGCTTTAGCAAAAAAATTGCCGATTGCTATAAAGAGATTGAGAAACCATCTTGGGATTCCGACAAAGAAACGAGCGACTTTATATAAAAACTTTTGGAACTTATTAAGCCTCAAATATTCTAAATCGCTATAAGTTTTCATAGGATCTCCTTTTTAAAAAAGGGGCTGGCGCCACAAAAGGACGCCAACCCGTAAGTTTTTTAACTTTTAATTTAGAGGAAGTAAAGTTGCAATGTGTGTAGTTAAATCAAATTCAACTAAGAATGATCCAACTACTGCATCATAGTTATCGCCACCAGGAACGCCATCTTTTCCCCAGTTGTTAGCCCAACCATCAGATTGTCTAACTTTCCAGCCTTGTGTATCTTCAGCTGTAAAGGTAATAGCAGTTGTGGTTCTTAAGATATTTTCATTGTCAGTTTCTTCAAATCTAACATCTGGTTTGTCTCCCCAGGCATAAGCGGTTTGACCAACGTGGTATTGTCCACAAACACCATAGTAAACTTCTTTAACATCAAAGACTGCGTGAATAGCATCATCGTAAGTTGTTAATGCATCCCAAACAGCTTGGTCAGTTGTTGTGCCTTGAAGATTTGTTGCAATAGCGTTACCAATTGCCCACCAGTCACCATGGATGTTACCTTGTGGGATTGAATATGGAGATTGTGCGAAGAAAGCAGATAATGTTTCATCCTGTTGAATCTTATCCATTTGTTGGACAGTCTTATTTGATGGACCCCAACCAAAGGCATCAAATCTTTGTTCTGAACATTCAGCACCTGTTAAGTATTGTGCTAATTTGTTTAAAACAGAAGCTCTTTCTGGATCAGATTGTGGTTTAACACCCATGAGTTTGAATCCAGAGAATGAACCTGTTTGATAAGTGTGACCATCAACGGTGTATGTTGGTAATTTAGTGGCAGCAAAGTCATCACCTAAAATACCAGCGGCTGTTGTTTTATCCCATGTACCGGAAATAACAACTGCAGAAGGAATGGCGGCATCAAAGTCAGCGGCACCACCATATGTTCCGTTATAAGCATCAGAATTTAATAATGTTCTCATTGCTTTAGCGGCAGCAAAACCCTTATCGGATTTGAAGTCGTCAGTAACACTAACGAAATTACCATCGTCATCGGTTTCCCAGGTTGATGTACAACCAGCGCCGAAGAAGAATCCAGCACTATGCCAAATATCATTTAATTTCCAAGAAATCTTTTTATTGGCAGCTAAACATGCTTGGATAATGCCTTCAAGTGTTTGAGCTTGAGTTTCGGAAACGACACTCTTGTCATAGTACATGAAGATACCATTATCAGATGTCATTGGATAAGCATAAAGCTTTTCGTTTTCGCCTTCTCCAAATGTGACAGCTGCAACAGAGCCTGCGTCGTTATTCTCACGAACAAATGCAGAAGCGGCTTGTCCTAATTGTCCAATAGCACCACCTTGGATTAAACGTGCTAATTGGTCTTGAGCGAAACAGAAGATATCAGCGCCAGAATCAACGTCTTCTAACATTTCAGCAGCGGCTTGTCCTTCGGAAACGCCTTGAATTGTTGGGTTAATCTTGACATTGTTCTCTTTGGCAAATTTTTGAATTTGTTGTTTGAATAAATCAGAAACGCCCTCGGTCTCTGAAACCCAAACTTTGATTTTCATGCCAGAATTACCCGAACCTTGATTACCACAACCAACTAAAAGCATTGCCGAGGCAATAGTTGCTGTAGCAATTAAATGTTTGATTTTCATTTGAAAATCTCCTTTCGATTATAATCCGAGATAAAAACAACTTTTGATTGCTTTTCATATCTCGAGAGTACGTAAATATTTTATTTAAATTAATTTTAATAAACAACAAGTAGTTTACTTTTTTTAGAAAACTTTTTAAAAAACCGATTAGTTGTTATTTTTTCTAATGTATTATTTAATTTTTAATATGGAATATAAAGTTTACGCAGAAAATAAAATCTCATTCATCGAAGTTAAGAACATCTATGGACTAAAAGTTGTTTTCACATCCGCAGGTGCAGGAATAAAAGACATCTACTATAAGGACGACAAAATAACCGACAACGCTACTACTGAGGCCGAATATTTAAAAAGTGAAAACATCTATGGAAAAACTCTAAGTTTAAATTTAAAAGATGAAGATTTTGAATTTGATGGTTTGGTGTACCATTTAGATTCCAAAATGGGTTTAAATAGACTTTTATTTTCTGGTAAACCATTTTTTAACAATAATTCTTTTTTGGTCCAATATTTATTTAAGGGAAAAGCCGTTAGAGGCGGTCTACCTGGCAATATTAAATATTACGTCACCTATGCTATGAATGATGAATGCAACAAATTAATGATTGAATATCGAGCAACATCAGATAAAAAAACATTGTTGAAAATGCATCACATCTTTAGATTCAATAACAGCAGTGCATCACTGAACAACGAAAAAGAACTAAAATTAGGCAATTACTTGATAAGAATTATTGGAGATCAAAAATTTATAAATGAAGATAGATGTTATCTTTCAGTAATAGAAGATAATCAACCACAAAAGTCTTTTAGCCTATTAAAAAGAATTACATACGAAATTGTTAAAGCTAAATAAAAGCATAAAAAAAGTGGCTTTTCTAATTGCCACTAACCGTTGTAGTCAGTAGGGAGCAAGTCCCTACCAATTACCCAAGTCAAGTTCCTTTTGGCTGGTGATGCT